>CAKZZM010000043.1 GCA_937885465.1 uncultured Bacteroidales bacterium | reverse complement strand
CGGACACGGATGCCTGATAACCCAATCAAACGACTCACCATGACAGATAGTCTTCTTCGTTGTGTCAGGGTCAGCCGAATAAACAGTTTGATGCAGCACATGCCTCGTTTCACACTCGCCTGCCGGAGTGTAAGGCACATTGTACCAATAATCGCCAACGGCATGAGCGGGAATAGTCATAATAGTATTACCGCCGACAACCCATTCATACGAAGCGAGGTCGCAAGTCATAGTAACGATAGTATCCGGCTCCGTATAATTAAGCACTGTCAGAGTAAACGAGCAGATAGAGTCACAACCGTGGCCGGTGCTCAGAGTGTCGTAATAGGTACCCGACTCTCCGCGATTCTTCCCGTGCCACATATACGGCAGTTCATTGGAGCAAATAGTTACAGGACTCTCCGGCGTTGCCACTACATTATTGTAGATAGTGAGGTTAAGAGTAACAATCGAATCGCAACCATTGCCGGCACCGCCCGGGAAGGTGTGAGTGTGGACACCCGAAGTCGTGTAGGTCTCGCCCGTGGCTGACCATGTATAAGACTCGCAACTTTCCTCCGACACTGTCTCCGTGGCAGTATATCTGATTGTGAGGGCAAGAGTGTGGATAGAGTCAACCTGCTCTCCGCTTATAGTATGGTGAGTGGTATCGGTATATGTACCCGAAACGGTATATGATTGACCCGTACGCTGCCAGGTATAACTATCGCAACTTGTGATAGGCAGCGTGTCGCGCTTATATGCCCCTATATAGAACGATGCCGTATAAGTGGAGTCACAATCGTTCACTGTTTTGAACGTAGCTACTTTGAAACCATTTGTTGACAACGATTGCCCGTGCCACAGGTACGGTACTAAGGACGGCGACACCTCAATATTCTCGTGCGGGAATTGGTAACTCAGGTTGACGGTCAGGTTGAGTAACGAACGAACAGAGTCGCAACCGCTGACTAACGATGGTATAGTATCGCCATACACGCCCGCCGAATAGATTGTGCGGGTGTGATGACCACCGTTTACAGACCATACGTAAGGCAGTTCATCTTGGCAGATAGTGATATTCTCCGGCGTGTTTATAGTAGTTACCCCCACCACATTCAGCGTCAGGTTGACAGTTGAGTCGCAACCCGGCTGAACAAGAGTCTTGAAGGTGGAAGTGTAGTTATATTTACCCGGAGTGAGAGAGGCCTCGTAGAACACGGGATCTGAACCCCAACTGAATACCTCACCCTCGCAGAGAGTCATCTCGGCATCAATAGCATTAGCACCTGTATAAACAGGCTGCACATAAATGACGGCACGGAAGTTAGAGTCGCAATCACAACAAGAAGTGAAGTAGTTGCGCGTTTTCACCTCGTTGTTGGTATTGGTATATTCTGTGCCGCGCCATGTATATTCCACTCCGTAGCAGACATGCAAGGTGTCGCGGAAATTATACGACGGGTTCTTCGTGAGATTAAGGATAAAGATTGAGTCGGTTGTCTCAAAGGTATATGCGCCGGAAACACTATCTTTATACTCCTTACCGCGCCAAACGAGCGATTTGCCTTCGCAGACTGAGCGGTTCTCCGAGCGCGTCGGCTTCTGACTGACGATAAGAGTATAGACATAGTTAGAGTCGCAACCGAACCGATTGAGATGATTGTCATTGTAAGTATATGTCCCGACAGCATTATAAGTTATTCCGCTACGCGGCCATGTATAAGGCAACTGAGTCTCAATTATCGTCTCTGCCTCAGGATAGAACGGACCATCGTTAGAGAGGGTAAGATGCAGTGTAGCAAGCGAGTCGCAACCACCGGAGGAAGTGAGATGTATGTCATAGTCACCCGTGGCGGTATATGTAAAGCCGTTCCAGATAAACGACGAGCCGCAGACGATCTCGTTCTGATGTCCGTGAGGCTGCGTGGCATCAATAACAAGATGCAGGTTATAAATGATAGAATCGCAGTAAGGCGATACGAGAGAAGACACCGTCTCCGAATAGTCGTCCGAAACAGAGTAACTATGAGTAGTGGAAACAGGAGTCCAATCGAAAGTCTCGCCATAGCAACGATGGATAGTGTCAAAGTACTGAACAACAGGCTTCTCTGTAAGCGTCAAGCGGGTAATGACAGAATCACAACCGAGATGACTCTTTATAGTGTCTGAATAAACATCAGCAGCAGAATAATTAATGCCCGCCGGCTTTCTATCCCAATGGAACGAACCTCCTGCGCAGAATATGGCGGCAGTATCGCGTATCTCCACTGTCGCAACGCTGAGATTGAGTTGGAAGACACTATTGCAAGAAGCACCGGCACAACGGATAGTGTCGGAATGGGTGAAGTCGCTGTTCAGATTTCGCGCAAGAGTATCTTTCTTCGACGGATTGCACGGGTTGGTAATGATCCAATCATACGACTCGCCCTGACAAATCATCTTCTCTATCACGCTCGGCACAACCCTATTGATATGCAGACGCATGGCATATACGGAGTCGCAACCGCCCGCCTCGGTCTTTAGACTATCGTAATAAACAGTATCGTACCCCGCAACCTCGGCTGATGTCGTCAAGCGATACGGGCGGTCAATATCACGCCAGCGATAAACGCGGTTCTGAGTGTAAGTATCGCAGATAGTGTCCTTCGCCTCAAAGAGATACTTCGGATGATTAACGAAAGGTATTACCGCCTCTTCGCTCGGGCAGGAATGACCGGACTCTTCATTCTTAGCAACTACATGAATGGTATAACTGCCTGCAGGCAATGCTTCTGTTGAGAGTTGTACAGGGTGATTATTAAAACTAAGGGCTATAATTGTTTCCCCGGCCACAATAGCATCACTGCTATTCCTTACCTCACAATCCACACGGGTAGCACTGCTCGAAGCACTGACGGTAATGGTAATATTCTCACCCTCACACGCAGATATCGCACTTTCTGAAATACTTATAGTCGGCTTTGAGAATATTTCAAACTGCTTCGTATCTTCATCACTATCGCAACCTTCTGCGCTGGTAACAAAGGCGGTAACAAGATAAGTACCGGCAGCATAACCATCGACATCAATATCGAAGGTGTATGGTGCTGAGGCAGGCACAGGTATAGTAGTTGCCGCCTGCTTAACAGTAGAACCTTGAAGAACGGTATATGTTAACGACGCTGCATCCGTTGGCGCGTAGGTCACAGTAAAGGCGGAAGCAGGATAACACTGCCCCCCTATGGCACTGAGCGTGACGGAAGGCTTATTGTTGATAGTAACGCTTACCTCGCTCTCTACGGATGAGCATATATTCTCAGAGGTGGCGAGAGCTGTAACGGTATATGCTCCGTCAGGCAAATCGCCCACTGCTATATTAAGCGATCCGCTTGCAGACACAGGCGTGATAGTATCGTGTCTCACAACGGCGCTACTGCTGTTACGCATCGTATAAAACAGAGTGTCAGCGTCCGACGAGGTGTAGCCGATGGTGAGCAACGGGTCGTTCTCCTCACATATAGGAGCAGGAACAACAAGATTAACAACAGGCTTCGGATGAACGGTCAAGCGCAAAACCTCAATAGAGTCGCAACCCTGCTGATTAATCATCGAGTCGGTAACGATAACAAGCCCTGCCGTTCCCGTCGGGATAGTGGTTATAGCCGAACCGCTGACATATAGATGATGGATGCCGCTTGCGGGGTGTCCCGCCCATGCATACGCTTCGCCGCCACAAACAGCATCATTCACCGTGTCAGTATATTCAGAGTGAACACGCAGACGAAGGTAGAAGATGGAGTCGCAGTTCCAGTTCTCGGTGCGATAGACGATAGAGTCGAAATACTCTATTTCGGTGTTTTTGTCGAAATGATACTCATGTCCCGTAGCACTGACGCCCAAAGCGTCATTACCCGGGAGGAAGGTCTTGCTTATGCCCTCGTTGTTGAAGTTGTCGGACGACTGCGTCCAGTGGTAACTCTCCTCCGCCCCGCAAATATCCACCTCAAGCGTGTCGTAATACGTGGGGTGAACGTTAAGTGTCACCTTGACGGTATCGGTGTGTTTGTCTCCCGAGAGCGGGTCATGACGGAACACAAAGAACTTAACGATGTTCGTCTGCGATTGACCGTTGACAAGTATGTTGTAAACATGGTTATCGTTTATTGCAGTGCTGGTATTGCCGTCTCCGTAGTCCCAACGGATAGAGTCGTGCACATAGTCCACGTTGGCGGAGAAGTCCATACCGGGGTGACGGTTACAGAAGTCAATCATATCATTGTGGCTCATTCTCTCTCCGCCGATAAATACCTCCGGTGCCGCCGGCGCAAGGTTGAAGTTAGTGGCCATAGCATAACCGCGGGCTGAACCAACCTGAATACCATAAGTGTATGCAAGAAACTGATTGGCAGTATTGCTAAGAATATTATACCCTGATGCGAGCAGAACACGCGCATAACTCCAACTTGTCGATTCTCCATCGAAGTGGTTTGACAATGCACTAAACGAAGAACTTATATCTGCTCCATTCAGTTTCATGTAAGAAACAGCATCCGTCGGGACAAAAACATTGGCATAGTGAGCAATGCCTTCACCTGAAAAACCATCGTTATATGTCGTAAATAACGAAGTTTTCACACCTTGCCGTTTATCCGGTATTAGCACCATTGAAGGTTCGCCAACGTTGCGATTCAATATACCAACCTTGATTTTATTTGCAGTTCCGTTAGTTGTATATCCGTAGCAAATTACCGGCATACTGGTCTCAATAAACTTGGGTTCATCGTCATAATCAACCGTAATTCCTTTGCCATCGTACTCATAATTGGTTTCACCCTTATTAAGTGTGCATAACGTAACACCATTTACCTTAACTATGGTGCCATCATATATGGCAGTAACCGAATATTGGGTAGGCTCTGACGATGACACGTTGGCATCGTCGGGAAAACCATGCATAGCTGACACAATGAAGCGTTTGCCCCAAGCTGAAATTGGAATTGACTGCTCCACTATGTGATCACCATCGGCACCGTCATCGTACGTCACCGTTGTATTAATACCGCCATTGAATACCGCAACAGGTTTAGTTGACAGAACAGTTGTACCGGACAAATAGGAAAGTCCCTCGCCATCTACATTACCTTTTAACTGATAAGTCTGACCGGCATTGAGCGAAATATTGATTGTCTGTCCGGAACTGAAAGTAGTCCCTAAATCGTTAATTGCCGCGTGTCCAAGTACTATAGTAACAGTTGTACCATCTTCGGTACCAACAATCGCCATCTCCTCGGCAGTCTTATCTGCATAGTATGTCTGCACTACATATTCCTTTCCAAGCGAAGGAGTTGAAAGGACAGGAGTAGCATCAAAAGATATTTTAGAGCCGTTATTAAAATCATTGGCAAAATATAATGCAATATCAGCAGCGTCGGATGTAACGTGTAAGCCCTTGCTCTCCACCTGTCCGGATGTTGTCATATATACGTTGTCACGCTCCGTATCAGGAATAGTGTAGCTGAATACCGAACCGGCAGATACAGAGTTCGATGTTAGTACCGAACCATCCGCTTTCTCTATAGTTATCGTTGTGGCTGATTGTGCAACGGCATATACTCGCAACTTTAGGTAGTCGTTGTTCACGTCGTTGTTATGCATAAACGTCAGCCAGAAGTCGCGTCCTGTGGAGGGAACATTTTCAGGCAGCGACGACGAGGCTGCCAACGATATGATGGTTGAACAAATAATAGCAAGAGATAGTAAGAAATGCTTTTTCATTGCATATATCATTTTAAGAATACGGGCTAATCTACAACGAGAACAACTGCCGCGTAACACACTTATTTACACAGCAATAGCACACGGTAGCAGACCGTTTGCAGGAAAGTTTATACCCTTTTTTATCCATTTTGGCACAATAAGCCATTACAAAGGTACTATTTTTTCCCTAAACAAGCAATAAATTATTGAAATATTTTTTACAGAAAAATATCACCTGCACGAAAATATCGTGCAGGTGCATTAATGAAAGGGAAAGGTGAAAGTGGAACATCTCAGGTCCTTTCCCGTCAGTTCTCGGCTTCCCGTACTCGTTATTATGGGTGATAGAGTCCGCCCTCGCCCTCTAAGTCGTCTTCTACATCGTGGTTGATAACATTAGGGCTATAGTACTGCATCACGCCCCCACCCTGCAAGGTGAGCATCTCCGCCGTCGGGATAATATATTGCTTCTTCATAACCATTAGGGTACTTCTAAAAATTATCGAATAATCTATTTCACTATCACCGTCTTCTTGCCGTTGATGATATATACCCCTGTACCGATGGGGCTGTCGAGGCGTCTGCCGAGTACATCATAGCAGCCTTCCTTCAGCGATGCGGCACGGTCTGATTCGGTGCTCTCAAAGGAATCGTTGGTATCAATGAGCGAGAATATATCGTCAAGTGAGGTAGCTATCGTCTCCGCCTCAACACTCAGTTCCACGTGGCGCGGCTGTCTGCCATCGGCAGCAACGAACCTGCGCTGCGACGGGGCTGCCGCAGGCGAAGCCTCAAAGGCTGCGTAGCAACTCTCTTTGTCGGTATAACGCGGCACCATAGTACCTTCGCCATGCCCTACTATATCGAAGTAACCGCGATAAGCACCTATCTTACAGTTCTGACCACAGTGCTGAATAACGGTGCTGTTATCCGCACCTCGCACGAGCATATATCTGTCGTACAACGCATTATCCACACTCGCCGTCACACCGGCATAAGTGCCGTAGAAACCGTTATAAGAGATAGGCGACAATGCCGTCTCGCTTCCTTGAATGATACCTACTGTCGAGGCGTTGAGCACATAGAGATACGGCTTGCCCGCCTCCAACTCCGTCACCTCGGTGAACAAGAGCATATACGGCAGGTCTTCCTCACGAGCTGACAACGCACCCGCTAAAGCATAGAAGGTAGCACCCTCGAAGGCTGTGATATTCCTATCCCAACAGATAGTGCCTATCGAACCCCAACCCGATAACGACTGACCCTTCATCACTTTGACATAACCATCAGGCACACTGGCTGTAAAAGAAGGAGTATATGTCTGATCAGCCTTAACTGCAGTGATAGCGGGATACCAATAATCGAAATTATACTCGACTGCTATCGAAGAAGACTTCTTCGTTGGTGTTTCATCCGGGGATGAAGGCGTTATGCCGTAGTCTAACCTCTCCGTCTTCAGTGTACTGCCGTCGCCGTTCTTCCAAGTTATAGTATAAGAGCGTGTGGTCTGTGTATAGTCGGCGGTGTAGGTTATGTCAGCCGTCACGACAGGCAATGCCTCTTCTCTGCCGTAACTACCTGCTGACGATGTCCAGCCGTTGAAGGCGAAGGTATATTGCGCCGTAGTCTCCCTTGCGGGGTCAGCAGGCGGCGTAGGTTGAGAACCGCCTGTAACCTCTTCCGAGAGCAGCAACACCCCGTCGTAGTCACGGAAAGTGACGGTATAACTCTTTGTCGAAGCAATGGCATACTGCGCCGTATAAGTAGCGTCCTCGCTTGCACCGGTCAAGGCGGGCGACCACCCGCTGAAGGTGTAGGTATGCGCATCGTCCTCCGGACGCATCAGGGCGAGCGACCCGCTCGGGTCGGTCGGCACGGTCAGCGGAGAGGTAAAGCGCACATACTGCGTCTGCAACAAAGTACCGTCATAATCAACAAAGGAGATAGTATATTCAGGGGTCCAGTCGGTCGTCTCATAGACTGCCGTGTAAGTGGTAGCACCCGATACTAACGGCAGCGGATCACCATCAGCCGTTACACCTGACGGCCCGCTCCAACCCGTGAATTCATACGAGTAGAAACCATCGTTTTGGCGAGTCGGTGCCTCAGGCGGTGTCGGACGAGTGTTGTATGCCACCTCGGCTGACTTCAGTTCATCGCCGTTGAAATTAGCAAAGGTGATGGTATATCGCCTCGTAACAGGGGTGAAGACTGCCGTATAAGTTGCAGGGGCGGTTGCAACAACGAGAGCAGGCGACCATGAGAGGGTGTATTCGTACTCCGTTGTAGGCGTTTTTGTCGGCAATGCACTACACTCAGGCATCGTACCCGCCTCAACAGTATGACGCTCTATCTCTGCGCCGTCAACACCAACAAAGATAATAGTATATTGCTTCGCTACAATCTTATAATGGGCATAATATGTCGTTGAGGCAGTTGCCGTAAGCATATCATCGTTCGAATAGACGCGACAGTCAACCGACAATTCATCGGCACTGCTCGTTACCCATCCGTCCCATATATAATCTATATACTCCGTGCCTGCCTTCGTCGGCGTAGCAACAATAGTTATCCGACCGGCGGTGTTATACACCTTACCCGTGAACTTAGGCTTATTACCACGTGCCACCTCGCTGTAACCAATCTTCGTGGCCCCGTTATACCAAGTGATAGTATAGTTGAGCGGCTTCCAATATTCCATGCCTTCATCGTAGTAGTAATAGGCACCATAGAGGTCTGACGACTCATTGGTTATTATATAGTACCCGTCCTCCTTCGGCTCGGCATCCCACCATACACACTCGCTCGCTATATCTGCTTCGGTATAAATAACATATCGCGTCGGGTTATCCTTGGCGTGATAAGCATGGTCAGCAGGGGCGGTGTTCTCCTCTACCTCAAGAAAAGCGGACGGATAGGCAATCACAACGCCCGTCTCATCGCCATCCTCGTCTAACTCCTCGTACAAGCAGTCACCACCTTGCATCTTCTTCCACTGATCATCCTTATATCCCCAAATCTGCCCCGCCTGAGTTCCCGCTGTATTGGCATAACTTCCGTCAGAGTTAAGCATCTGAACAGGAACGACCGATTCTGTTAAATTTCCATTATTATGATCACTACCACCTACATAATAAATAGTATCGTTTGCAGGAGCATTGCTACCAAAATATATCCTTCCCGCATCCTCATTGGTTGAATGAATATTGGCACCACTGGTTGTGGTATATAACTGACCGTTACCCCTTATATCAAACGTGCCATGAGCAAACAACTCCGCATCGTTTTTATAATCATCTTTAAGCGTTAAGACGGCATTACTTAATGAACCTCTCGGATTTGTTGTCCCCCATGTCGGCGAATAACGAGAACCGTAATAACGCCCCTTATAATCATTATAGCCGAAGAATCCTATCTTCTTACCATTAATAAAGGCTGTTCCCTCTTTATTTATAATAAGCTGTGAACCGGGTAAGAAATTTACGTTTTGGGTAATCTCCATTTCACCATAATTCATAATAATGGTCATATTGCTTGTAATCGGCAAATCAAAATCGGCAGAATTTACATTTACTCCGGCACTAATTACCAAACTACCTAAATTAGCACCACTATTTATCGTCCAAACATTTTGATCGGTTGCCGTATTATATTTTCTGTGTACCCAAGTTTCCGGATTGGTGTCATTCTTATCCATTAAGAACATCGCACTTTCACCGGTCTGCCCCACAAGTTTTACATTTGAAACAAAATAAGTAGAACCGGACATAATAACTGCTGTACAGCCTAACGCATTTGCTCCCGGTCTATAGTAAAGATTACACTCTATGTTTTGATAGAAATAATGCGTGATAAAAAACGCCTTATGCGCAGTATACCACCAACTTCCTGTCATCTTACTTGCGTTCGAACCACCCGGCCAATCTGCCAACTGAAAAGGTTCCTGCACGGCTGCACCTTTCTTAACATTAATAACGCCGTCACCTATAGCAAATCCCCATGCATACATGCTGCTCCCGTCTTCCAAATCTATAGTAGCCCCCTCTTCCATCTGCAACAAGCCGTATTTGCCGGTCGTTCCGCCTTCGTCTGCCCACTGACCGTCAGCATATATTTGTGCACTCAGCTCTAACACACCATTAACAGTCAAATGAGCCCCTGCTTGCAGGGTGAGCCTACGAAAGACACTCGGCACCGTATAACTGCTTGTGCAATTTGCCGTACTACCTGCACCTATCGCTTTTGTCGCACCTTTGCCGCTACCTAACATATACGGCACAAGGAGGGTGGCACCGGCAGGAAGAATATAGTCGCCTGCGGGAAGAATATAATCGGAGGTCAGCACTATCGTCTGACCACTTCTCACCGATGATAACGCCTCAGCGAGATTGAAGTACTCCGCATCCTTATCACCCGATTCATCATTATATATAGCACAAACGGAATAGCCCGGGTTAGAAGGCGTACCTATCGAATAGAGATAACCAGCCGTCCGCTCATCGCCTGACGGCACGTCATAGAACTGATAATCGCCGAGCATATACGCTGCTTCCACACCGGTCTTGCTCGACCAGTATCCGCCGGTGAAGATATTCTTAGTACCGAGGCTGCCGCTCTGTCCGTATGCCGCCGTAGTACCTTTATAGTGCCCCGACAAGACCCTCGTCATTGAGGCTGCGGTAGTAACATATATACCATATTGTTGACCCGTTGCCGTCACATTATAGCAGGTGAGCGAACCCTGATTATGCAGCGCATTGCTACTCGTACCCTCTGCCGTCACCGTACAGTTGGTCAGTGTCGCCTCTTTAGCGGTCTGCACGAATACTCCCCCGTTGCCCGAAGTGCCGCTCACCGCGAAGGTCGAACCCGTAGCAATCAGACTGCCGTTATTCAGCCAAGCACCATAACTATTCGTGCCGCCCGTCACGGTGAAGGACGACCCCGTCACGGTAACCGCAGCCGACGGCGCGTTGATAGTCAAGCCTTGCGCCCGCTCACCCGTGGCCGTTGAGGATATGGTGCTACCGGATATTGTTACGTCTCCCGCTGCATTGATGCCATAAGCATAACTGCCGTCAGCTGTTGAGGCACTGACGGTGCTCTTACTCAGCGTCAGCGTACCTGCCGCGTTGATGCCATACACCGCCGAGCCTGTTGTCGGTAATGAGGCTGCTATAGTAACGCCGCTGAGGTCTGCCGCCGTTCCCTCTATCATCCGCACACCTACTGCGTCTAACGAGGTCGAGGAAGCCCCTGCTCGCGTCACCTTGGCAGTGAAAGAACCTGCGGTGGCGGTCAACGCCGCTCCTTCGGTGTCAAGATACGCTGCGAAGGCAGTAGTGGTGGTGGCGTTAGCCTCAAAGCTACCATCGCGCACCGTAACGACCTTATCCGCAGATGACACACGCAAGGCGTAGGCATTGCTACCGGCGTGAGACACAAATGTGCCGTCGGTTATCACGAGAGTACCCGCTGCCGCATGCACCGCCTCTGCCGTGCTGCCACTTGATGCCGTGGCACGATAACTGCCGCCCAAAAGACGAGTGTTACCCCTCGCTTTCACTACCGTCGCATTGTCGCCCGTTGTCGCCGTGGCCACATACTCGCCGCTCTCTATCGCCACCGTCGCGTCAGAAACTATATCTATCGCCGTAGCAGAGGCAGTGGCGGTAGCTGTGATACCCATATCTGCCACCTTCGACGAACCGGAGACAACCACACCCGTAGCATTCTGACCGGCACTGTTGGTGACGGTTATCTGTCCACCCTCAAGACTGACGGCGGAGGCGTTGCTGCCCGAACCTAAGCAACGCACACCATATATATTGGTGCCTGCAGAGCGGGTGGCACTGATAGTGCCGTCCTGCATCAGCATCATTGCCGTCGGGCGACCACCCGACCAAGCACCGGACGCAAGCGTCACGGCACTCACGCTATTGCTGCCCGAAGCACTGCTCGTCAAGGTCAGGTTACCTTTCCCGAGCACAAGAGTACCTTTCGTCACCTTCACAAGACTCACCTCAGCATTTGTGCTGTTAGCGGCAACGAGTCCGCCGCCGCTGCGGCTGTCCTGAATAGTCAGCACCGCACCGTCCTTAATATCGAAGATTGCAGGATTAGAAGCAGTGAGCGTGGTGCTTATCGACCACGAAGCGGGGTCGATGGTGAACGATTTTGTTACGTCTATCACGGCTGCCCTTGCACCCGTCAGTTCCACATCGCGGAGCAGCGTTATCGTCGAACCGTTATCTGCCGCCTGCGCCGCCGCGATAGCCGACTCTAAGGTCGTGTACTCTGTGTCGCCTATCTTCGCATCACAAGCGGCAGGAGCAACAACCTCTGCGCTCAGCGCAAGAGGATAAGAGGCTGTCCCTATCGCCGACTTAGTCTGCAAGGTAAGTGTGGCACCGCACTCCGTGAGAGAGTTATCGGGCATAAAAGAATAGCCGACCGTCACTTTACCCGCACCCGTAGCGTAGTTAGTAGGGGTCGTCATAACCTGCGAGGTGACGGTCCATGTGCCGCCCGTGCCACCCGTTATCACGGCGGCCTCGAAATCATTAATACCATCTACGAAGGCGACATCGAAGACGGCTGTACCGCTCACTAAAGTAGAATTTTTTGTATATACCTTCTCAGTTGTCGCGGCAGATATAGCCGCTGCGGGAAAATCAGCTTGAATCGTTATCGTCCTCTCCGGTGAACCGGTAGCCTTCGACTGAAGCATCAGCACCGTGCTGTTCGACCGTGCCGAACCGCCATAGGTCTCCGCATCGGGGGTGAAGGTGTAACTTATATTCAGATATCCGGCACTGTATGACATCCCTTCCACGGGGAAGTCGAATGTGCCGTTCTCTTCTGTTTCGGAACGGCTGAAATTGAAATCTGCCATACCGCTCGCCCCCGCAGACACCTTGTACAGCACACTCCCCGAGTAACTCTTCCGCGGATCGACAGGACCGACGCTCACCACCGTATCCGCCATCGGCGCTATAATAACAACCGGCGAGAAATAGGCATAGCGAGTGTATTCGGCTGTCTTAGAATACTTTGTGTAAGAATCACTACCACTTCCTGTTTCGCTTGTAATATAGTTATAATCTGACGGTGCAGAACTCAGTTTTGTTTGTGACGTTCCCGTTGTACCGTATGCAGCATCGAAAGTGGTTGTCCAAGCAGCCTCGGTACTGAGGAACGACTCCGGACGAGTGCTCCCATCTGACCAACCATCAAAGTAATAGCCCTCATTAGCTTTGGCATAGAGATAAAAAGGAATAGACTGCCCTTCTTCCGGTGCACTTTCATACGCGTCATCGCCTGAATTTGGATCTTGTGCCGTGACATTACTCGACTCACTCGTCGCACTCTCCGGTGTGGCCTCTGCAGTACTGACATACACTTTCCCCCTCCCGACACTTTCCGAAGCAGTCGCAGCATTTACCTTTGCATAATAGTAGTAATACTTGTAGTTGTAGTAACTATCTGCCCAACTATGCTGCACACAAAAGAGCAACGCCGCTACCGGCAACACAAATCTCCTTAAAAACATACTTAATCCTTTTCTCTTCATAGCCAAAATTATTTAAGCACCTCTATCCCAATCTACATATATCCTCGCAAAGTTACCACTTTTCCGCCGATTGCCAAAGAAAAAGAAAAAAAAAATGCGTCTTCCCGCAAAGAATTAGCGAAAAAACGCAATAATTATACAAATTTGCAAATGTCTGACTGCTTGGCAGCACTCAATGCATAGACGAGAGCAAGCACTATATATGTGCCATCTACCAACCTATGCGGTGCACACAACATCACCACACACCACACAACAGACAACGCCATAAACCAAATGCCCCACTTCTTGCGCCATTTCCAAAAGATAATCGGAAGCAGATTAAATAGAATAATAAGCGGAGTCATACCCGTACCGGGCAGAGGTGAGAAAACCATCCATAGCACGAAAAGTGATAACAAGATATATATCACCCAAACAAGCCAATCTACAACATCGGTTTTGATGAACACCGATATTATCACCAACAACAGCAGCAACAAGGCAGCATGCATAGGGGTAAACATATCACCCTGATACTCTTTTAATGACGGCAACAATTCCTTCGGGGCATCGGAGATAATAGTTACACCGCTGATAGTTGTCTTGCTCCATACTTTAACCACATCTTTAGGCAAAACGAGTTTCTCCTCTTTGGGTATATTCGGGTTAAGCACAACCCCGCCAACCATTGTTGAAATAACAAATATCTGCCAACTATGAGGCGCATCATCATACACTATCTCACCTAATGACCTGTCGAACGACTCATCCCACTCGGGATAGAGAATGTTATATTTATGTGTGCTCTTTACCGCCTCATTAACGGAATTCACCACCGAGATGGCACAACCTCTGTTGATATAGTCGTATTGCAGTTCCATCCCCTCCGCCACCTTATCATCAAGCACGCGCCACAGTTCCGTCTTTACCATAGGCGGCAAGTTAAGGCTGTACTCACTCACACCCCTTCCCTCGCGCCTATAAGATTCCAAATAGTCGGATAAGGGCATCGCTACCATACCCATACGCAAGTCATTCATTAAGAACCGCCACACCTTGCCTTGCACATCCTCGCTCTCATAAGTATATACATAATCAAGCCCGTAGTACGGACACTGCATATGGAGCGCCGCATGACCGAGGATGCTATACAGAACTTCACCCCTATCCGCTATCAGCAGACCGACACTGACAAAATCATCTGCCATACGGTCAGGAACATCGGCGACAACCTCATCCTGCGCAACACATGGTAACAAGGGCATTACTGCACAAAATAATATGGCAAAATATCTATTCATCAATCATGATACCTCCTAAAAACAAAGAAGGCTGTCCTCACGACAGCACAATCTCTTTCATTAACCTTAAAATCTAATACCATGAAAAACACGATGCAAAATTACTGCTTTTTTCATTTCGAACAAAATATTCATCAAAAAAATATGCTATAAAGCATAAATTTCCAAAAACTGCTATCTACAGATTACAAAATTAGCGGTTTTAGACGGATTTTTGGTGCTTTTTTGCAAAATGACATCATTGTTCGATATTTTTGAAAAAATTGCTTTGCGGATTTGCGGAAAAAATAGTAATTTTGCAAGTAGATAATACGCAATATCCGACACACAATATCTAAAAAGCAATATCTAACAAGCAATAGTTCTATCACGCTATACATTAACAAATAAAAGATACAGATATTATGATTGATTTAAGTAAGTATGGCATCACCGGTGCTACAGTGAAAGCCTACAATCCCTCTTACGAATATCTCTTCGAGGAGGAGACCAACCCCGCTCTGACGGGTTTTGAAAAAGGAAAACTGACCGAACTCGGTGCAGTAAATGTAATGACGGGTATCTATACCGGTCGCTCGCCCAAAGATAAATATATCGTTATGGACGAGAACTCGAAAGACACCGTTTGGTGGACTTCTGACGAGTACAAGAACGATAACCACCCTATGTCAGAAGAGGTATGGGCTAAGGTTAAGGAACTTGCAGTGAAAGAGTTGTCGGGCAAGCAGCTGTATGTTGTTGACGCTTTCTGCGGTGCAAACAAAGACACCCGCATGGCTGTTCGCTTCATCGTGGAAGTGGCATGGCAGGCACACTTCGTAAAGAACATGTTCATCCAACCTTCTGAGGAAGAATTGAAGAACTTCGAGCCTGATTTTGTTATCTATAACGCCTCTCTTGCTAAGGTTGAGGACTACAAAGAACTCGGTCTTAACTCAGAGACCTGCGTTGCTTTCAACACCACCTCCCGCGAGCAGGTTATCCTCAACACATGGTACGGCGGCGAGATGAAGAAAGGTATGTTCTCGATGATGAACTACTACCTGCCTCTGCGCGGCATCGCTTCGATGCACTGCTCCGCCAACACCGACATGGAGGGCAAGAACACCGCTATCTTCTTCGGTCTCTCCGGTACGGGTAAGACCACTCTCTCTACCGACCCGAAGCGTCTGCTCATCGGTGACGACGAGCACGGATGGGACGACAACGGCGTATTCAACTTTGAAGGCGGCTGCTACGCCAAGGTCATCAACCTCGACAAAGAGTCGGAGCCTGATATCTACAACGCTATCCGTCGCAACGCTCTCCTTGAGAACGTGACCGTAGCCGAAGACGGCAAGATTGACTTTGCCGACAAGAGCGTCACAGAGAACACCCGTGTTTCTTATCCTATCAACCATATTGAGAAGATAGTGCGCCCCGTCAGCGCAGGTCCGGCTGCCGAGAATGTTATCTTCCTCTCAGCAGATGCCTTCGGCGTACTGCCGCCTGTAAGCATCCTTACCCCTGAACAGACTAAGTATTACTTCCTCAGCGGCTTCACTGCTAAACTGGCGGGTACGGAGCGCGGCATCACCGAGCCTACACCTACCTTCTCCGCTTGCTTCGGTCAGGCATTCCTCGAACTGCACCCGACCAAATATGCAGAGGAACTCGTTAAGAAAATGGAGAAGAGCGGCGCTAAGGCATATCTCGTTAACACCGGCTGGAACGGCACAGGTAAGCGCATCTCTATTCGCGACACGCGAGGCATCATCGACGCTATACTCGACGGCTCTATCAAATCGGCACCAACGAAGAAAATACCGTTCTTCGACTTCGAAGTACCTACCGCACTGCCCGGCGTTGACCCGAAGATTCTCGATCCTCGCGACACCTACGCTGACGCAGCACAATGGGAAGAGAAAGCCAAAGACCTCGCAGGACGCTTCGTTAAGAACTTTGTTAAATATACAGGTAACGAAGCAGGTAAGGCTCTCGTAGCAGCAGGTCCGAAACTTTAACGAACAGAAGTGAGGCAACACTGTCCTCACAACGCAAAAAGAGAGTGTGCTCCGTCGCACTCTCTTTGTATGTCTATCTCTTTTATGGCATTATGAATATCAAAGCACCAATAAAACTATCACTACTCTCCGTCGGCGTGCTGCTCTTTGCCTGTTTCACCTCTTGCAATAGCAATACCCCGTCAAACGACTCGTCAGGCACTACCGACACCACTACCAATATCGGCGATGATGATAACGACTTCGTTGAAAATCAGACATGGAGCAGCACTATCAGCATCGTTTGGAACGGTCAGGCAACCACCGTCAGCGGCTCAGCCGACGGCGTCAGCATCACCGATGAGAACGGCTATGTTACCATAACATCCTCCGCCAAGCATATCGAATATGCCGTAAGCGGTTCGGGAACAGGACAACTGAAGATTTATAGCGATTATAAGTTCAAGCTGTCTCTTAACGGACTGACCCTTGCCTGCTCTGACGGCCCCGCCATTAACAACCAAGGGAAAAAGAGTTGCTACGTTGTTCTAACCGGCACCAACACCCTCTCTGACGGAAACGATTACTCTTCCTCCGATGACGACCGAAAGGCGGCACTCTTCTCCGAAGGACAGATTATCGTCAGCGGCAGCGGTTCGCTCGCTATCACGGGTAACTACAAGCACGCCCTCGCCTCCGATGACTATATCCGCGTCCGCGAAGGCTCGCTTGCGCTGACCGCCACCGCCTCCGACGGTATGCACGCCAACGACGGCATCATCATCAACGGCGGCACGATAAGCATCAGCGCGGCAGCAGACGCCATTCAGTGCGACACCAACTCAATCGTCATCAGCGGCGGCAACACCTATATCACCAAAGCGGGAGATAAAGGAATATCGGCATACAGCAATGTAGAGATAAGCGGCGGCAACATCAGCGTTGTCTCCGTGGACAAAGGTATCAAATCGGCGGCGGGTAATATCATCGTGTCGGGCGGCACTATCGATGTTACCACCTCAGGCGATGACGGCAAGGGTATTCTCGCTAAGGTAGGCGAGTGCCGGATATCGGACGGTACTATCACCGTAAAGACCTCCGGCTCGGATGCCAAAGGTATCAAGTCGGTAGGCGACATGACTATCAGCGGCGGCGACATAACAGTGGTCTGCTCAGGCGGCTCGTCTGCCTCGAAGATGCCATCGCAAGGTCCGGGCGGACCAGGCGGGAATAGCGGCAACAACTCTTCCGCACCGGAAGGTATAGAGAGTAAGGCGGCTATGACTATCACAGGTGGAAAGATCTTCGCCCAATCGTCGGACGACGCTATCAACTCCGGCGGCGACTGCACTATCTCAGGCGGATATGTTTGCGCCTACTCTACCGGCAACGACGGCCTCGATGCCAACGGCAACTGCTATATAAAAGGCGGCGTAGTGTATGCTATCGGCACCACTTCACCTGAGGTGGGTATCGATGCCAACACCGAAGGAGGGTACAAACTATATGTGCAAGGCGGCACTATCGTTGCCATAGGCGGGTTGGAGTCCGGCTCGTCGCTAACACAGTCGTGCTACTCCGCCTCCTCATGGAGCAAATCAACATGGTACGCCCTCTATAACGGCAGCGACCTCGCCCTCGCCTTCCTCACACCTGCATCAGGCGGCACCACTCTCATCGTTTCCACCCCTTCAACACCCTCACTCAAATCAGGCGTAACGGCATCAAACGGCACGCAGATCTTCAACGGCATGGGCTACACCTCTGCTACTATAAGCGGAGGATCTGCCGTCTCCCTCTCATCCTACAACGGCGGTAACGGCGGAGGCGGACAGGGTGGCGGAGGCGGACACGGGGGCCGGTGGTAATAAGCAGCCCCCTATTCTACATACCCTCTCTTTATCCACTGATAATAAAAAACACAGAACACTAATATCCGACAAAATGAAACAATACAATTTCAATGCAGGACCGAGTATCCTGCCACAAGAAGTGATTCGTCAGACGGCAGATGCCGTGCTCGACTTCGAAGGTCACGGACTTTCTATCCTCGAGATTTCCCACCGCGCCAAGTATTTCCAACCCGTGGTTGACGAGGCTGAAGCACTGATGAAAGAGTTGCTGCATATACCCGATGGCTACCGCGTCATCTTCCTCGGTGGCGGTGCCTCACTGCAATTCTGCATGGTACCCTATAACCTTATGGAAAAGAAGTCTGCCTACCTCAACACCGGCGTATGGGCGAAGAAAGCCCTCAAAGAGGCCAAAGCCTTCGGCGAAGCAGTGGAAACGGCAAGTTCCGCTGACAGCAACTACACCTTTATCCCAACCGACTACACCGTGCCGCAAGATTCCGACTATTTCCACATAACAACCAACAACACTATCTACGGCACTGAACTGTCGGACAAGAAGTTGCAAGATATCTATCAAAAACGCGGCAGCGTTACACTCGTTGCCGACATGTCGTCAGATATTCTCTCTCGCCCCGTCGATGTATCGCAATACGGCATCATCTACGGCGGTGCACAGAAGAACCTCGCACCGGCAGGCGTTACCTTCGTTATCATTCGCGAGGATATACTCGGCAAGGTGTCTCGCCATATCCCCACTATGCTTGACTACCGCACCCATATCGACGGCGGCTCGATGTTCAACACCCCGCCCGTATTGCCGCTCTACTCTGCCATGCTCACACTCCGCTGGCTCAAGCAGTTCGGAGGTGTAGAGGCTATAGAGAAACGCAATATACGCAAGGCAGAACTGCTCTACGATGCCATCGACCACTCGAAGATCTTCGTCGGCACGGCACGAGAGGAAGACCGCTCACGAATGAATGTGTGCTTCGTCCTCAAACCCGAATATCAAGACCTGCAAGACGACTTCTTCCGCTTCGCTTCCGAGCGCGGCATGGTCGGCGTTAAGGGACACCGCTCCGTCGGCGGCTTCCGCGCCTCTATCTATAACGCCATGGATATTGAAGGCGTAGAGGCTCTCATCGCCTGCATGAAAGACTATGAGAAAAGCAAATAAACATTTACCTACAAAAAAACAGGGCGTTACCCAAACGGATAACGCCCTGTTTTTATATCCCGTTTCAATGGCGTTTCAACGCCGTTGAAACGCCGTTGAAATGCCATTATATAAGTATGAACGTTCGGAGACGTTCTCCACTAAAAGATTATCTCTTACGCTTGAAAAGACGCTTCACAAAGGGTGTCAGCAGAGTAATATACTCCATCTTCGGCAATATTGTTCTCGTTATATTGCGCATCTTATGAACGAAGCTGAACGACTTCTTCCACTGCGACTGTATCTGCTCCACATCGTGCGCCAAACGCCTTTCGCTCTTGTCTGCCCGATTCTCTAACTTCGCCCGCATCAATGCTATGTCGTCTAACGAACGTAACTCTTGACGCTTATCTACGAGTGACGACGAGAAGAATTTCTTCTCCTGAGGTTGTGCTTTATTCATGGTCGTCCCCCTTTCTCGTTTCTTGTGGTACTGACACTGACGGTTCTTCCGCCGCTTGCTTATTTTCCGGCGAAGAGAATAATATTCCGCTTATCGCAACAATCACCGGATTAATGAACCATTGCTTTCGGAAAATAACGGCCATCACCAATAGCAGAAGGAAAACACCCCCCATGATAAGACAAGCAGCCCACATCGGTATCCATTTGCTCAACACAAAAGCAAGAGCCAATCCACCGTATGCAAAAGCGGCAAAAGCAAGCAGAATAACGACCAACACGAGCATTATCAAACCCAAGATACGACTCATCTTCTCTAACAACGAGAGCAACAACAGGTCGTAACGAGCATTGATAAACGACCGAAGGTCGTCCAACAACTGATTATATCGCTTATCTTCCATCACGCTTGAACCTCACCTATTGCCTCTTCTACCGCCGCCTCTATCTCTGCATCGTTGAACCAATCTTTTACGCGAGCAATAACTTTGCGATATAATACCTCGAACTCCTCTTTATTAAGATGAGCTCCTTTCTCACGAGCAACAGACATAATCTGTTCACGCAACTCTGCTCCGCTCTTCGGAGCAAGCAACAAGGCTGCTACAGCCCCTGCTACGGTGCCGCCTACAAAGGCAGCAATCACTTTTCCAAAATCTGCCATAGTTGTATCAGTTTAATTAAAGTTAGGTTATTATAGTTACCGGATTATTTCGACAAAATTTCAGTTTTTGATTTTGTTGAATAATAAGCGGTAATTATATTAATGTCATCAGGTTATCCTCTTATTATTCTGCCGCCTCCATCTCTCGTAGTATCTCGAGTGCCGCATCTTCCTTCCGATGCATCTCGCGGCAAGCTTCTTCCGTCTTATCCCCCTGACCTGTAAGGTGCAGCACACCATGGATAAGCACCCTTTGCAATTCATTTTCAAAAGTCGTGCCAATAAGTGCCGCATTGCTCTTTACCGTCTCCAAAGAGATAAAAATGTCAGCCGAAAGCGTCATTCGAGTACTATAATCGAAGGTGATAATGTCAGTATAATAGTCGTGCCCGAGATACTGCCTATTGACCTTCAACTCTCGCTCATCAGAGCAAAAGATATAATTTATCTCTCCAACAGTAAAACCATACCCCGCAGCAACAGCACCTATCCAACGACGCATACGCGACATATCCAACACCGGCATCTCTATGTCATCTGACTGAAAACGAATCATAATATGCTAACTTATAAAGTAACTTAACCTATCTTACAGCAAATTTACAATAATTATTTCACTCCCGCAAGAATAATCACTACTTCCGCATTTATTCCATCAATTATCACAGTTACACTCCTTTACATAAAAGCCGTCCTTTCCGCTATTGAGAGACGGTGAAAAACACCGTCTCTACCGCCGGACGTTCTCAGACGTTCTCCACTATTTGAGAGACGGTGAAAAACACCGTCTCTACCGCGATTGCCGTGCTCGTGCGTGTACAACGAAAACACAATCACTCCGCAGGACTTATTCCTGCGGAGTGATTTCCTTTTCTATCAGAGCACCTTATTCGTTGTGTGGCAGAAAACAACCAATAATTAAAGCCTACGTCAGACGACAGGTACTCTGTTATTCGCCAAGATTGGCGAATATATCTCGTTGATTAAATATTCTTATTCAACAACAGCACCGAGGGCGTTGTAACGAACACCATTCTTCAAGATGAAGATCTGACCGTTCTCCACGAACTTCACTGCATGCTCTGCTGCATTCACATTGTCAAGAGCAACAGTTTCTGACTCCGGCAATACAACGTTAGCAATCTCCTCGTTAACCATTATCTGCTTGAAGACAACGGTGCCGCTTGTAGAAGTAGCGAAGGTGACAAAGCGGTCAGCATCGGCTGCTTCTAACTCGTAAACACCCTCTGTGTGGTCAGCCTGCGCCTCACCATTGATAGTAACCTTTACAGCATCAGCTATGTTGCCGAACTTAACCTTGAGCGTCTTACCTGCCTCAAGACAAACCTTGATGTAGCCGCCTGTAGTTTTAACCTTGAGTCCGAGGTATGCCTCGTTGCGGTTGACCTTGCCCTCTTCATCGTTGAGCGAGTCAAGAGCATCGATGTGAGCATACTCAATGTTGGCAGCAGCAAAAGCGGCAGCGATGTCAGCCTTTGTGCCGTAGTCAAGCACAAACTGCTCAATGTTGAGTGAAGTAGAATAAGCTTTTGCGTGTACAGCCGAGTAGTTGACAGCAACGGTCTTGCTCAGTTCGCCGATGGTGAGAGAGATGTTTGCCGAAGCAGCCTCAACATCATCATCGCTTGCGAATGAGATGGTAACAACAGCGTTGAGTTTGCCGTCCTCACCTACGGTTACCGACTGCGGAGCAACGGTGAGTCCATCTACTGCGGGCACGTTCAGGTTGTATGTGCCGGCTGTGAGGTTCTTACCGGAGAATGTAACCTGTGCGGAAGGATTAGCCACCTCTGCGGTTACATTGAGATCAACAGACTCTACATTTACATTCAGCTTAGCTACACCATCATCAACAGGACGAACAATCTTGATAGCTGCAAGGGTCATTGAAGTTGCCGTACCACGCATAACGTAAATTTTGTTTGTGTTTATACCATCAGGAACAGTGCCATTCCCGACAGACGCTACCTTATTGCCTGTACCATTAGTCTCCAAGTCGTCAAAAATATCATGACCTCCCTGTGTAGTACCAAAGTCCCATGCCTTATAACCGGAAATATACACAATATCACCTGCCTCGAGATTTTCGTCAAGATCTATTTCCATATAGAGTGCGTTTCCTCCTGACTTATGACCTTTTGCGGCCACCATGTCAGTTGCAGCATCAGAGCCAAATGTAAGTGATTCTGTACTCCAAGATTTGCCGGAATCTGTAGTTTTTAGTGTCAGTGTACCGCCTGTAGCCTCCTGAGCTTCATCCAAAGTGGTGGTAGAACCATCTGACTTCCAATAGAACAAAACTGTCGGCATCGGACGGTTGTCGGTAACAGTGATAGTCACTTCCTTAACAACCTGGCAGTAGGTATCATCGGCTGCTTGCGAAGCCTTAACAACATACTCGCCTGCAGCAGTAGCGGTGAACACACCATCAGCAACAGAAGCGTCAGTGGTAGCATTGCCGCCCTTGAGGACATCGAATGTAGCATCGTTTGTGTTGTCACCTTTGGTGAAGGTGAGGGTCGTTGTTGCACTCGTAGCGTCAGCAGCGATAGCTATAGCGGTGCTTGTAGCAGCAAAAGTAGCGTCAGCCTCGGTGCAGTCAGGATCAACCGGAGCAGAACCATCTTGAGTTGTGATTAAAATGGATTTTATAACGGTTCCCATACCAGAACCTTGGCGACCAATCATAAGCCACACCTCATTACCTTCGCCTGTCATTGAATACTCTAATTCTATTTGGGCGGCTGTATTTATATTAGCGGCTGTAGCTGTGGCACTTGAAGAAGACGTTGGACGTTCACTTTGTTCAAACCATTTGTAACTGATACGCTGGCCATTGCTAACAGTTCCAATAGCAACGTTAACTTTTTCATTCACACCAACAAGATGTATAAGCATATAATACTTATCACCTATATTGTTATCACAAAAAGTTAAAGCTCCGTCAGCAATAGAAAAACTCTTACTATCAGCTGCGCTACGGAAGATAATACCATTAATTGTGTCCTCAGAAACGGTACCACCACAAATAGTTGAATGGTCTGACCATATTGCATCACTAAAGTTTGTTGAGAACAAGGTTGTTTCAGCCATTGCACCCACGCTGAAAGAAGCGAGGAGAGCTACGGCAAAAAGTTTAAGTTTTTTCATAGTTGTTTTAATTTTTGTGCTAAAAGCACGGTTAATAATATTGGTTGTTTAACTTTATTAATTGGCTGTTTGAAACAATTTGTGCAAAGTTACAACTTTCTACCAACTGCGTTGTTTACTATTATTCAAAAATTGTGCAAAAATTGACGTTTACGTACAGATATTACATTTTGCACTACTTTTTGCGCGTACTGATTGCTTCTTCAGAGGGCGGAAGGTCGTTTTCGAGGGCGGAAGGTTGTTTTCGAGTACTGAAAGCCGGTTTCGAGGGCGGAAAGCTCGGAAAGACCGAAAAGGTGTTTTTTAACGGGTACGGACTACATGGAAAGAAAATCATCTCTCTTCTTCACTAAACACCGCTTTTGCTGCCTCTTCCATCTCCGTCAGTTGGGTGCGGCAGTACTGTAGTAATTGCTTCGCCTCATCCGCTAAATGCCTATACTCTTCCAGCGACACCGCCTCGCCTCTCTCTAACTGCTCCACTATCGCCTGCAAACGCAATAAGGCAGTATCGTAATCTCTATTTTTCATTTTTATAAAAATTTTAGGGTAAATTTCCAATAAAATTAAGGTAAAATTTTTTTATATGGGATTTTATTCCTAATTTTGCATTGGAAAATTTCCACATACAATAATCGCTTGGGATTTTCATCCCTCAAAAAAAACTAAAATATTAAACCGTCCAACGTCAGAGAATCAATAACTTACTACTTTTTGTCGTCGAATTAAACGGGACTGCTCAGCAGTTGAGCGGATTAACTCACAACAACTTTTCGGGTTGTTTTTTAGAAACACCCTACAACAATATTAACCAATTCAAACAAACATTTGCTTTTATGACAAATTCTCCTTGCATTCTACCGGCATGCCGCCGTTGTGCATTTAGTGCGTACCTAAATCAAAAAGAGATGTATTGCACTAAGCGTTACCCCATCATCAAGCAACGCAATCTCACGAAGACAGTACTGACTTCGGATAATCCTCCTGCTGACTCAGGTTGTCCGCTCTACAAACGCAACTGCTGGCGCGACAACCTCCGTGACGATGTAACAGAAGAAGACATCCGGCGATTATCGAAATACTATCTCTAAAAACGATACGTTTTTCGTACATCGCCCTTCGTACTTCGTCCTTCGTACATCGTACATCGTCACTTCGTACATACCCCTTTGAGTGTAGCGGAAGTAGCTGAGAGTATGCGCACCTTTACAAGTTCGCCTATATGGTGCCCCTCGCGAGGAATGATAATAGTCTTGTACTGCGATGTTCTGCCATATAACTCCTCATGACTACGCTTCGAATAGCCCTCTACCAATATCTCATACACCTTGCCCACATCGCGCAGGTTACTCTCAAGCGATAGTTGGTTTTGCAAAGCTATAATTTCATTCAGACGGCGAATTTTGACTTCTTCCGGAATATTATCCGGAAGATTTTTTTGTGCATACGTCCCCGGTCGCTCCGAATAGCGGAACATAAAAGCAGTGTCGAACCTCACCTCCCGCATCAGCGACAGCGTCTGCTGATGGTCTTCCTCACTCTCGTCATGAAATCCGCAGAACACATCCGTACCGATAGTCGCTTCCGGCAGTATGCGTCTTATGGCTGCTATTCGCTCGAGATACCACTCACGGGTATAACGCCTGTTCATCAGTTGCAAAATATGGTTCGAGCCTGACTGCACAGGCAGGTGGATAAACTTACACAGATTATGGTGCTGCGCTATCACCTCCAGCGTCTTGTCAGACATATCCTTGGGGTGCGACGAGGTGAAGCGGATACGCATCGTCGTCGCATTTGCCACAATGTCCAACAGCTCGGGGAAGTCGATATCCTCGAAATGGTAAGAGTTAACGTTCTGTCCGAGCAATGTCACCTCCTTATATCCTCTCTCCTCGAGGTCTCTCACCTCACGCAGGATACTCTCCACATCTCTCGACCGCTCTCTGCCGCGGGTGTAAGGCACCACACAATAAGTGCAGAAATTATTACACCCCCGCATTATTGACACGAACCCCGTTATAGTCTTGCCTATGCGGGCGGGCATAATATCAGCGTAAGTCTGCGTCTTCGAGAGCTCCACATTTATTGCCTTGTGCCCCTGCTCCGCCTGCGCAATGAGGTTAGGCAGATCGAGGTAAGCATCCGGTCCGGCAACGAAATCAACGGGGTGTTCGTTCAGCAGTTCCGCACCCATCCGCTCAGCCATACAGCCTATAACACCTATGATGATACGCTTGCCCCGACGCGACGCATCAGCACGCAAACCATGCAGACGAGTGAAGATCTTCTGCTCCGCATTGTCACGCACTGAGCAGGTGTTGATAAGTATCAAGTCGGCTGTCTCTATCGACTCGGCACTTTCATGCCCCGTACTCTGCATCACTGATGCCACGACCTCCGAGTCCGCCACATTCATCTGACAACCGTATGTCTCTATATAATATAACATTGTATCACAATATAATATAACTATTGTATCACAAATTCTCGGCACAAAGATACAGAAAAAAAACAACAGACAAAAAACATTTTCGAAAATATCACACATAATTATATTTTTTTCAAAAAAATAAGAAAACACTTGCACAATCAGAAAATAAGAATTACCTTTGCATTGTGAGCTCGCGGAGAAAAGCGAATAAAGCACACAATTATCCATTAGCGACGAGAGCCTGAGCGGTGTCTCGTTGTTTTTAAATTTTGTTTTTCGCGGCAGGAAAAGCTTTTTTTTAATAACGATAACAATATAAAAAACCTAATTAGTAAGTATATATGGCAGCAATTTACATGACTGCAGACGGACTGCAGAAACTGAAGGAAGAACTTCAATTTTTAGAGAGCGTGGAGCGTCCGCGAGTTATTCGCTCTATCGCTGAAGCACGCGACAAAGGTGATCTGAGTGAGAATGCGGAATATGATGCCGCAAAGGAGGAACAGTCAAACCTCGAGAGCAAGATTGCACAACTGAAAGCACAGATAGTAGATGCCCGCATTATCGACGAGAGCCGCATCGGCACCAAAGAGGTGCAGATACTGACGAAGGTGCGCGTTCGTAATGTCAAGAACGGCGCGGAAAAGACCTACCACCTCGTTACCGAGGGCGAGGCAAATATAGCGGCGGGCAAACTTGCCGTTACTACCCCTATCGCCAAAGGTCTGCTCGGAAAGAAAGTGGGCGACATAGCCGAAGTGAAGGTGCCGGCTGGTATCATGCACTTCGAAATTCTCGAGATAAGTCTCTAAATCGCACATCGTAAATCACTAAATCGTACATCTCTATGACTCTTTTTACTAAGATTATCAACGGCGAGATACCGAGTTACAAGGTAGCGGAGGACGACAATTACTACGCTTTCCTTGACATCAACCCCCTTCAACCCGGGCATACGCTCGTCATTCCTAAACTGACCGAGCCGGAAGAAGATTATATCTTCCACTTGGACGATGATATCCTCTCAGGACTTATCCTCTTCGCGAAGAAGGTGGCAGTAGGCGTACAGGCGGCTACCGACTGCAAACGCGTCGGCATGGCTGTTCTCGGTATGGAAGTGCCGCATGTGCATGTGCACCTCGTACCGCTTAATTCGGAGAAAGATATGCTCTTCTCTAATCCTAAGCTGCATCTGAGCAGCGGCGAGATGGCAGAGATGGCCAACACCATCGCCGAGGCTATCGAAGTGGAGGAATACGGGGCAGCAGAGGAATAAGAACGTTCGGAGACGTTCTCCACTACTAGCATCCTTATTACCGCATATATGATTTTCCGAGACACAGAACGGATTGTCATCAATTATTAAAGTAAACATTATGACAAAGGTTAGACACATTCTTTTGGCGGTTATTTGCCTTATGGCAGTGATGCCGCTTGCAGCCAAGCAACCTAAGTATATCTTCTTTATGATAGGCGATGGTATGGGTATGACTCACATCGCTGCCACAGAGATGTACTATGCCGAACTTGACGGTTTTATCGGGAGGAAGCCGCTCTGCGTTACGCAGTTTCCTTACACGGGTTACGCCACCACCTTCTCTGCCAGCAACGGCATCACCTGTTCTTCTGCCGCCGGCACAGCCCTCGCCACAGGCAACAAGACCAACAACGGTGTACTCGGCTTAAACCCCGATGGCAAGGAGTTGCGCACCATAGCAGAAAATCTGCACGACAGAGGTTGGAGTGTAGGTCTGATGACCTCAGTCAGTATCGACCATGCCACCCCCGCCGCTTTCTATGCTAACGTATCGTCCCGAAACGACTACTACGCCGTCGGACGCCAACTCGCCGAAACGAAATTCGAGTTCTTCGGCGGAGGCACCTTCTATCAGCCGTATTTGAAAGACAAACCCACAGAGCCCAATGTCTATGCTCGCTGCCGTGAGAATGGATACCGGTTCTTCCACGGATACGACGAGTTCAAGGATAAAGGTATGGGGTGCGAAAAGGCTATCCTTATTCAGAAGCATGAAGGATTGACCGACGACTACCTCGGCGAAGGGCGTATCCCTTACGCCATCGACCGTCAGGAAGGAGACCTCACCCTTGAGCAAATAACCACGGCTGCCATCAAGTTCCTCTACGACAAGAATAGACCGTTCTTCATGATGATCGAAGGCGGTCAGATCGACTGGGCTTCGCACAGCAACGATGCCGCCACTATTATCCAAGAGACGCTCGACTTCGATATGGCGATAAGGCAAGCCTACCTGTTCTACCTTGAGCACCCCGACGAGACACTTATCATCGTTACCGCCGACCATGAGACGGGCGGATTCGCACTCGGTAACTATAAGTATGTGCTCAACCTGCAACTGCTGCAAAACCAGAAGGCATCCGTCTGGGCTATATCGGAACACCTGAAGCAGATGCAAAAAGAATATGGAAAGAAATTACGCTACGAGCAGGTGAAAGAACTGTTCTCCGCCACCTTAGGTCTTTACAACACGGTAGAGGTTACGAAGGAGGAGGATGCCGAACTGCAAAGACTCTTCAAACAAATGATGCAGAATAAGGCGACTGACAGCAAAAACCTCTACGCCTCGCTTAACGCTCTCTCTGATAAGGCGATGCGACTGCTTAATAAGAAAGCCAATATAGGCTGGACCACAGGCTCGCACTCCGGCACACCGGTGCCCGTCTTCGCTATCGGCGTGGGTGCAGAACAGTTCGTCGGCATGTACGACAACACCGATATTCCGAAGAAGATAATGAAGATTGCCTACGACAAAAAGTAATGCCCGCAGGGCTATTGGAGAGTTGAGAAATGTTGCCCGCAACAAAAAATAACACGAAGAAGCATAACACGAAGAAACGTGTTATCCGTGTGTCAGCCCGACCGCCTCGGTGGTTGGGCTGGCTTATTATTGGCACCGTAGTGGTAACCACCCTCATCGCTCTTATCAGCACTTGGCAGCATAAACTGCGTCAGTACGACCAACCTATAGCAGAGAGCCGGCAAGGCAGGCTTGTCTCCTATCCCGGGCGTAACATCGCATACGCCACCCATTTCAACCATCTCAACGAGAAGCACCTGAAAGCAGCCAAAGCCAATGGTCTGCCCGCGCCGCCGAAAAACAGCAAAGAGGTGGAACAGATGCGTGGCAGATTAGTGAAGATCAGCACCTGCAAGAATTATAAGGTGGACGACCTTAGTCATTCTCTGCCCTACCTCACCAAAGGTGCCGCCCGCAGTCTTGACGCCATAGCAGCCGACTTCGCCGATATCCTCGAACGCAATAACCTGCCGCACTACCGCTTTATCGTCACCTCAGTCCTGCGCACGCAAGAGAGCGTGCAGCAACTGCGCAAGAGCGGCAATATCAACGCCTCCGAAAACTCCGCACACTGCTATGCCACCACCTTCGATATTACCTATAAGCGCTTCGATAAGGCAGACCCCTCGCCCGATTATATGACCGAAGAGAACCTGAAACTCGTACTCGGACAAGCACTGCTCAATGCTCAACGCGCCGGACTCGTATATGTCAAATATGAATACAAACAAGCCTGCTTCCATATCACATCAAGGCAATAATAAATGATAAGCAATCGCCATGAAAGTGCTAAAATTTGGAGGTACATCCGTCGGAAGTGCGCAACGCTTCAAAGAAGTGGAGAAAATCATCACTCCTGCCGGCAAGAACATAGTGGTTCTCTCCGCTATGTCCGGCACGACGAATACCCTTGTTGAGATAAGCCGCTGCCTATATAACCGCGATGCGAAAGGTGCGTTAGCACTCATCGGCGAGATGAAAAATAAATATATCTCCGTTGTGGAAGAACTTTACTCCACAAAAGAATATAAGGATAATGCACTTAACTTCATCAACGAGACTTTCGCCTATCTTTCTTCTTTCACAAAAATTAACTTCCGCGAACCGCAAGAGCGCATCATCCTTTCGCAGGGCGAACTTATTTCCACCTTTCTTTTCGCAGGCTGCCTCAGGGAGCATGGCACTAATGTATGCCTTCTTCCCGCCCTCTCCTTTATGCGCCTTAACAGACGAGGCGAGCCCGATGCCGACAAGATAAGAACCTCACTCATGCACCTGCTGAGCGATGCCCCCGATGCCGACCTCTATCTTACGCAAGGGTATATATGTATGAACGCTAATGAGGAGGTTGATAACCTCAAGCGAGGCGGGTCTGACTACACCGCCTGCCTCATCGGGGCAGCGGTGCAAGCAGAGGAGATAGAGATATGGACGGACATCGATGGTCTGCATAACAACGACCCCCGCATTGTCAATAACACCACCGCCGTCCGACATCTGCATTTCGACGAGGCTGCCGAACTCGCCTATTTCGGAGCGAAGATACTGCACCCCACCTGCATCCTGCCCGCCCACGAGGCTAATGTGCCGGTCCGCCTGCTCAACACAATGGCACCCGATGCACCCGGCACACTAATCGACAATCAATTCGACCACGGAAAGATAAAAGCCGTGGCTGCCAAAGATAATATCGTGGCAATAAAAATCCAATCGTCGAGGATGCTTCTCGCACACGGCTTCCTTCGTAAGGTGTTCGAGATTTTCGAGAGTTACCAAACCTCTATCGATATGGTTTGCACCTCAGAAGTGGGCGTAACCGTTACTATCGATGACACCCGCTACCTCAACGATATAGTGCACGACCTCAAGCGATACGGCACCGTCAGTGTTGACCTCGATATGTGCATCGTCTGCGTTGTGGGCGATATGCACTGGAGCAACCGCGGCTTCGAGTCGCAAGTGATGACAGCACTCAAAGATATACCCGTACGCATGGTCTCTTACGGCGGTAGTAACAACAATATATCCTGCCTTATCCGAGAAGAAGATAAGGTGCAGACACTAACGGCATTAAGCAAGCAACTCTTTGACTTATGAAAGGCTCATTCCCGATAGAAAAATTTGCGTCTGAAAGGACCCCGTTCTATTATTATGACATCAACCTGCTCCGCACTACCTTAGCGGAGTTGGGCAATGCCCTCACCTCTACATACGAAACGGCGAATATCAAGCAGGTTCACTTTGCTCTGAAGGCTAACTTCAATCCGGAACTTCTTAATATCATCGCACATTACGGTCTCGGTGCCGACTGCGCAACGGGCGGCGAGATACGTTTTGCACTGAACGCCGGCATTCCCCCTTCGGCAATAGTCTTCACCGGCGTTGGCAAGAGAGAAGAAGATATCCGTCTTGCAGTGTCGCTCGGCATCGGGCGGTTCAATGTGGAGTCGGTTGCCGAACTCGAGGTTATTAACGAGATAGCGACTTCAATGAAGAAGAGGGCTTCGTTCAGTTTTCGAGTAAACCCCGATATGGGAGCTTATTCCTACGCCAATGTTACTACGGGCATGACAGAAAACAAATTCGGTATTCACCACTCTATGTTGGCGGATGCCGTCACGGCAGCCAAGAAGATGCGCTCCGTCAGACTATGCGGTCTGCATTTCCATATCGGCACGCAGATCTTGGACACGAGCGACTATATCCCTCTCTGCAACCGCATCAATCAGTGCCTCGAACTGCTCAAGACGATGCAGGTAACCATCAAAGATATCAATGTCGGCGGCGGGTTAGGCATCGAATATGAGCACCCTAACCACCGTCCTGTGGCAGATTTCACCTCGTATTTTCAGGTCTTCAAGAAGCACCTGCGTACCGACTTGCCCATTCACTTCGAGTTAGGACGAAGTATCGTTGCCCCGTGCGGCGCACTTATCTCCAAGGTGCTGTATGTCAAAGAAGGGTTGCACCATAATTTCGCTATCATAGACGGCAGCATGACCGAACTGATCCGCCCCGCTCTATATAGTGCCTACCACCGCATTGAGAACATCACATCCGATGAACCTGAGCAGGAATATGATGTTGTAGGACCTATCAGCGAACATTCCGATGTGTTTGGTAAGTCAGTAATGCTCAACCGCTGCCACAGAGGCGACTATATCGCTATCCGCAGCGCAGGCGCATACGGCGAGTCCATGGCTTCACACTTCAACTGCCGACCCCTCCCGAAAGCATTTTTCAGTGACGACAATTTAAACTCTTAAATACAACATTTTATGAAAAAGATTAGAACCGCCGTTGTAGGTTATGGCAATATAGGTAGATATACCTTGGAAGCCCTTCTCGAAGCCCCCGACTTTGAGGTTGCAGGCATAGTACGTCGTCGTGGCGACGAGAACCGTCCGAAAGAGTTAGAGGATTACAAGATAGTGAAAGATATCCGCGAGTTAGAGGGGGTTGATGTTGCTATACTCGCCGTCCCTTCCCGCAGCGTAGAAGAGTATGCCAAAGCTATTCTTCCCCTCGGAATCAACACTGTTGACTCCTTCGATATCCACACTCAGGTGGCTACCTTACGCCTTACTCTCGATACTATTGCCAAACAAAGCGGGGCAGTAAGTGTCATCAGTGCCGGTTGGGACCCTGGGTCTGACAGTATCGTCAGGGCACTTGTGGAAAGCATGGCGCCCAAAGGACTGACCTACACCAATTTCGGTCCGGGGCGCTCCATGGGACACAGCGTCGCTGTCCGCTCTATTGAAGGCGTGAGAGACGCCCTCAGCGTTACTATACCACTCGGAACGGGTATCCATCGCCGAATGGTGTATGTAGAGGCGGAGGAGAACGCCGATTTTGCACGCATTGAGCAAAAGATAAAAAACGACCCATATTTCGTTCACGACGAGACGCATGTCGAGCAAGTCCGTTGCGTAAAAGGCCTCAATGATGTAGGGCACGGCGTTAACTTAGTGCGCAAGGGGGTGTCGGGCAAAACGCATAATCAACTGTTTGAGTTCAATATGAAGATTAATAACCCTGCTCTCACCGCACAAATTCTCGTCAATGTAGCCCGCGCCTCTATGCGCCTGCAAGCCGGGTGCTACACTATGATCGAGATACCCGTTGTGGATATGCTGCCGGGCGAGAGAGAAGAGTGGGTGGAAAGATTAGTGTAACACTCTATCCCATACGGATAATACGTATTAAAAAATATTTAAACAGCATTTAAACTGTATTTAAACAGCATTTAAACTGTATTTAAACAGTATTTCAACAGATGAATATAGCTATTGTAGGTGTTAGCGGGGCTGTGGGGCAGGAGTTTCTGAGAGTACTCGAGGAACGGCAATTCCCCGTGGACAAGTTGTTGCTCTTCGGTTCAACAAGAAGCGCAGGACGACAGTATGCCTTCAATGGCGTGAACTATACCGTTCAACTGTTGCAACATAACGATGATTTTAAGGATATAGATATCGCTTTCGTATCTGCCGGCGCAAGCACATCGAAAGCCTTTGCCGAGACTATCACCAAGCACGGCACTATCATGATTGATAACTCGAGTGCTTTCCGCATGGACGAGGATGTACCGCTTGTAGTGCCGGAGTGCAATGCAGAGGATGCCTTCAGCCATCCGAGAAATATCATCGCTAATCCGAACTGCACAACCATAATGTTAGTGACGGTTCTCCAACCTATTGAGCGATTGTCGCATATCACCCGCCTGCATGTTGCCACCTATCAGTCCGCCTCCGGCGCAGGAGCACAAGCTATGGCGGAATTGCAACAGCAGTACAGAGACATTGTCGAAGGCAAACCCGTAACGGTGAATAAATTTCCTTATCAGTTGGCGTATAATATTATTCCTCAGATAGATATCTTCACCGATAACGATTACACCAAGGAGGAGATGAAGATGTTCTTCGAGACACGCAAGATACTACACTCCGATGTCCTCTGCTCTGCTATGTGCGTTCGCATCTCTGCCCTGCGCTCACACTCTGAGGCTGTGTGGATAGAGACGGAAAAAGCACTTGACATAGCAGAGGTAAAAACCGCTCTCGCCGGTGCCGCCGGAATAACACTGCAAGACGACCCCGCCACTGCCTCCTACCCTATGCCCCTCTTCACAAGCGGAAAAGACAATATCTTCGTAGGACGAGTAAGAAAAGACCTTGCCGACGAGAGAGGTATAACACTATGGCTATCAGGCGATCAGATACGTAAAGGTGCTGCTCTCAACGCCGTGCAAATAGCGGAAACAATAAGGGAAAAGTTGAAAGTTGAAAGTTGAAAGTTGAAAGTAATGAGCGATAAGTTAAATATATTCAAAGGTTGCGGAACGGCATTGCTGACCCCGTTTAAGGGCGGGGAAGTTGATTATCAGACTCTCGCCACGCTCATTGACAGGCAAGTGGCGGCAGGCATTGATTTCCTCGTTCCATTAGGCACAACGGGCGAGACACCCACCCTATCCGACAACGAGAAAAAACTGCTGTTAGATATTACCATCAGGCACGCCGCCGGTCTGCCGGTGATGGCAGGTGTAGGCTCCAACTCCGTTAATGCCACATTAGATAATATCCGCCTGCTGTCGGATGCCGATGCCTTTCTTGTGGTCGTTCCTTTCTACAATAAACCGCCGCAGAGAGGAATGTACGAATACTTCAAAACAATAGCAGAAAACAGTCCGAAGCCTATAATATTATATAATGTGCCCGGGCGTACAGGCGCTAATATTGAGGCAGACACCACCCTCGCCTTGGCACGAGATATCCCTAATATCATCGGCATAAAAGAGGCATCAAGCAATGAGGCACAGATACAGAAGATTATCCGAAACAGGCCCGATGGTTTCACCGTGCTAAGCGGCAACGACTCTGAGACATTGCATATTATGCAAAGCGGCGGTGACGGCGTGATATCCGTGGCTTCAAATGTTTTGCCGGACACTATGGCAAAACTGATGCAACTCATCAAAGCGGCGAACTACAACAATGCGCAGCAACTCAATGAACGACTGATGCCACTGTTTGAGAACCTGTTCATTGAGCCTAACCCCATCCCTGCCAAATTTGCCATGGCACACTTAGGACTGATGGAAAGCTCTCTCCGCCTACCCCTCGTCGCTGCCACTCCCGAAACAGAACAAATAATAATCGACACCTTGCAACAATTATGATAAAAGTAATCATCAGCGGCTACGGCAAAATGGGACACATGATTGAGGACGAACTCAAACGCCGCAACATAGAACTAATCGAAGCATCCGAAGATATCACCTCCACCGAGCCGACCATTGCCAAAGACTGCGTCTGCATCGATTTCACCACGCCGCAGGCGTTCCGCTCCAACTACCCCTTCATTGCGCGGCACTTCAAGGCGGCAGTAGTAGGCACAACGGGATGGAACGATATCTTCACGGAAGTCAAAAAGACCTTCGAAGACTGTGGCACTACGCTCATCTACTCTTCCAATTTCTCCTTAGGCGTGAATGCACTCTTTGCTGCCATAACAGCCGCCTCGAAAATGCTGCGGGAAGCGGGATATATGCCTCGGATAGAAGAGATACACCACATTCACAAACTCGATGCTCCCTCAGGCACGGCAAAGACTATCGGAGAGTTAGTAAAGCAAAACTTAGGTATCGAACCGCAGATATCATCCTTTAGAGAAGGAGAAGTGCCCGGCACACATTCGCTTACCCTCACCTCCGAATGTGACCGACTCACACTCCGGCATGAGGCCTTCTCCCGACAAGGATTCGCACGAGGAGCAGTGGCGGCAGCACTACTAACCGAAAATATAGCAGGCGTACATGATTTCAGCGAAATAATAATAACTCACTAAAGTTTCCCGCTTATTTTGCCAAAAATTCTAATTTTTGGATAATTGTGGGTAATTGTGGGTCGAATTGCAAATGATATGGCATCTTTTATAGTTGAAGGCGGGCATAAACTGCACGGAAGCATAACCCCGCAAGGCGCGAAAAATGAGGCACTACAAGTGCTCTGTGCTACTATTCTAACAGATGAAGAGGTTATCATTGATAATATCCCGAATATCTTGGATATCAATAACCTTATAAGCCTCTTGCAAGATATAGGCGTGCAGATTAACCGTGTCAGAAAAGGCATGTATCGCTTTCGCGCCAAAAATATCAATGTCGATTATCTCGAAACGCAGGAGTTCTTGAATAAATGCGCCAAACTGCGCGGGTCGGTGATGCTCGTCGGTCCGCTTCTCGCTCGCTTAGGGCATGTGTGCTACGCCAAGCCCGGCGGCGACCAGATAGGCAGACGACGCTTAGACACGCACTTCATCGGACTGATGACCCTCGGTGCTAAAATGCGCTACGACAATGAGCGTATGGCATATATCATAGATGCCGAACGCCTGCAAGGCGACTATATGCAGTTAGATGAGGCTTCTGTCACCGGTACCGCCAATATCGTTATGGCGGCTACACTCGCACAAGGTACCACCACTATTTACAACGCGGCATGCGAACCTTATATCCAGCAACTATGCCGAATGCTCAACGGCATGGGGGCGAAAATAAGCGGCATAGGCAGCAACCTGCTCACCATCGAAGGTGTGGACAAACTGCACAGCACCACACACACTATGCTGCCCGACATGATTGAGGTCGGCTCGTTCATCGGCATGGCTGCCATCACGGGTAGCGAACTGACTATCAAAAACACCTCCTATCGCAACCTCGGTATCATACCCGATGTCTTCAAACGCCTCGGTATCAAATTAGAGCAGCGAGGCGACGATATCTATGTCCCCGCGCAGGAACATTACGAGATTGACACCTTTATGGACGGCAGTATCCTGACCGTGGCAGACGCGCCATGGCCGGGCTTCACACCCGACCTCCTCTCCGTCATTCTCGTCGTTGCCACACAAGCCAAAGGCTCCGTACTGATCCACCAAAAGATGTTTGAGAGCCGACTCTTCTTCGTTGATAAACTGATCGACATGGGCGCACAGATTATTCTCTGCGACCCGCACCGCGCCGTCGTTATCGGACACGACCACAAGATGACGCTACGCAAGAACAATATGGTGTCGCCGGATATCCGCGCCGGTATCGCTCTGCTTATAGCGGCTATGTCGGCAGAAGGCACCAGCCGAATAGACCATATCGACCAAATCGACCGCGGATACGAAAATATAGAACAACGACTCAATGCCATAGGAGCCTGCATACGGCGAGCCGAATAAGAGTCTTAACATAGCGTAACCTCACCGCACATGAAAATCATTGAAAACTACCCGCTGCTTAAGCACAACACCTTCCACTTTAACATCAATGCGAAAATATTTGCCGAATACAACAGCATAGATGAACTGCGCGATATTCTTACCAAATATCGTGATGAAAAAATGCTGCATATAGGAGCAGGCAGCAACCTGCTGTTCACTGACAATTTCAGCGGCTTAGTACTGCACTCAGATATACAATACTATCAAATAATTTCCGAAGACGATAACACCACCCGCATCAAAGTCGGTTCGGGCGTGGTGTTCGATGATTTTATCGAATATGCCATATCTAACGGCATGGGCGGAGCAGAGAACCTGTCATACATCCCGGGCGAGGTGGGCGCAAGTGCCGTGCAGAATATAGGAGCTTACGGCGTAGAGGCAAAAGATATTATCCACGAGGTAGAAGCAGTACACACAAAAACCCTCGAGAGTCGCCTGCTGAGCAACGCTGAATGTCAATACGCCTACCGCGACAGCATCTTCAAAGGTGAGCTGAAGGGGCAATATATCGTTACCGCCGTCACTTTCAACCTTAGTAAGTGTCCCACCTTGCAATTAGACTACGGCAATGTGCGGCAGTCGCTGCAAGAAATCAGTCACCCGACCATCGCCGATGTCCGCCGTGCCATTATCGGTATCCGCAAGCAGAAACTGCCCGAGGTAAGCGAGTTAGGCAGTGCCGGCAGTTTCTTCAAGAACCCTATTCTCTCTAACGACCACTTCAAGCAGTTGCAACGCGAATATCCGCAGATACCTTTCTACGACGCACCCGACGGCAACGGCAAGAAGGTGCCTGCTGCATGGCTGATAACCACGGCAGGACTGAAAGGTAAGACTATCGGTGACGCACAAGTATATGAGAAACAGCCGTTAGTAATAGTCAATAGAGGCAATGCCAAACCGCAAGATATCGTCAAGTTAGCAGAACTCGTAAGCGAAGAGGTAAAAGCAAAATTCAACGTAACATTACACCCCGAAGTCAATTATATTTGATTTTTTTACATTTTTTTCATAAAAAATTTGCTATATCAAAAAAAAGTAGTAAATTTGCGTTTGCTTTTGAGTTAAGGGACGCTAATCGGAGCAGTGTTTTACTGTCTCATAGTTAAAATTTAACTCTCGGCATATCAGCCGAGCGATGAGGTCACCTTAACTACAAAGGCTGCAGCGCGGAGTAGAGCAGTGGTAGCTCGTCAGGCTCATAACCTGAAGGTCGGAGGTTCGATCCCTCCCTCCGCAACACGGGAAAAGCGGTATTCATACCGCTTTTATTTTTAACTACCCGCCAACAAAAAATATTCAGCATACTTGCATAATTGCATATTTTTATGTAATTTTGCGCAAAAACAACTCTTATCATGAAGAAAATTTTCATGTTAACGGCAGCAATTTCGCTGTCTATCATGCAGTTTACCGCTTATGCAGATTATTACCGGTCGCTTACATTTCTGACCACGGCGGACTCTTACACCATGTCGATTGACGGTTTGTCAATCTCGTTCAGCAGCGACAATATGACTGCCACTAACAACGAAACGACACTCACTCTTCCGCTTGCCTCACTCACAAAAATGTTCTTCTCCGGCACTATCAATACCTCGCTTGAAGAGACCGGCTCACAAGGTGTTGCCGCTATTGACTACGATGCACCCGCAACCCTTTACAGTGCCAACGGTGCACTCATCGGCACCTACCCCACTGCAAGAGAAGCCGTGCAGCAATCGGCAGCAGGCATTTATATACTGCAACAAGGCATAATAACCCAAAAAATTGAAGTGAAATGAAAAAGACACTCAAATATCTGCTAACCTGCACCTTGAGTTTGCTACTCCATTCCTCTGTATTTGCCCAGACTCTCAACGTTAAGACCGGCAGCGTACTATGGCAGTTCCCCGCAGTAGAGGCGGGCGACATGCCCTACTCTGACGGCACCACGCTGACCATTATGGACAAGGTCTTCGATATCGCTGATATCAGCACTGCCTATATTGACACCGCAACCGTTACGAGTAGTACCGTAGCAGTGGTGTATAACGGCAACAGTGCCATGGTCAGCGTTGCAGGTAACATAGCAAAGTACATAACAGCATCTGTCAGCGGGGCGCATGTTTATATAGCACAATCAGATGAGGTGGTAACAGAGATAACCTACGACCTGTCGGGCACATCTGCTAATGGTTCTCTCTATCTCGCCGGTTCGTACAAGTGCGGCGTCACTCTCAACAGCCTTACGCTCACCTGTCCTGACAGTGCCGCCATCAATATCCGCAACGGCAAGCGCATTGCCCTCACTCTCAACGGCACCAATACCATCGCCGATGGTAGCGGCGGCACACATAAAGCATGCTTTATGGTAAAAGGGCATCCGGAAGTAACCGGCTCAGGCACGCTCACCCTGACAGGTAACACTGCACACGCCTTCAAGAGCAACGAATATCTGCAACTGAAAAAGAAATTTACCGGCAGCATCATCGTCGCATCAGCAGTCGGCGACGGTTTGCATATAGGGCAGTATCTGCATCTGAACAACGGCAAGATACAAGTGCTCAGTTGCGGTGACGACGGTGTACAAGTGGAGGCGACCGATGACCTGACAGACGAGTATAACGGCCAATGCTTCATCTACGGCGGGGAACTTGATATCACTATCACAGCCACGGCCGGCAAGGGGCTTAAGAGCGACAGTGCCATGACTATCACCGATGGCACCCTCAATATCACCACCTCAGGGGGAGGCACTTGGGATGCCACCGAACAGCAGACATCTGCCTGCGCCTGCCTCAAGGCAGGCGGCGCACTCACTATCAGTGGCGGGGAGATGACTCTCAAAAGCACAGGGCAAGGAGGCAAGGGTATCAGTGGCGACGATGCCGTCAATATCAATGGCGGAGTGATATATATAACCACAACCGGCACTCGATACACTTATAGTAGCGGTAGCAGCGGAGGAGGCGGCAGACCCGGTGGCGGCGGTGGCGGCGGATACGGCGGCTCGCAGACAAGCAGCAACTACCGCTCCTCACCTAAGGGTATAAAGGCTGACGGCGCAATAACTATCACGGGCGGCTTAACAACAGTATTCGCCACAGGGGCAGCAGAAGGCTCGGAAGGGATAGAGAGCAAATCAACTATAAACATCAGCGGCGGACAAGTATTCTCCAATAGTTACGACGATGCCATCAACTCTGCCTCGCACTTCACCATCTCTGACGGTTATGTATGCGGATACTCAACCGGCAACGACGGACTCGATGCCAACGGCAACTGCTACATACAAGGCGGCACCGTCTATGCTATCGGCAAGTCTTCGCCCGAGTTAGGCATCGATGCTAACACCGAAGGCGGATATAAGCTGTATGTCAGCGGCGGAACGATAGTGGCAATAGGCGGGTTAGAGTCCGGCGCATCGCTCACACAATCGTGCTATTCTGCCTCTTCATGGAGCAAATCTACATGGTACGCCTTATATAACAGCGGCAACCTCGCCCTCGCATTCAAAACTCCCGCATCAGGAGGCACTAAGCTCGTCGTCTCTACCTCCGGCACTACAACACTCAAATCCGGCGTAACAGTATCGGGCGGCACAAGTATCTTTAACAACATGGCTTATCCTGATGCCACAGTTAGCGGAGGCTCTACCGTATCACTATCATCATACAGCGGTGGTAACAGCGGCGGAGGCGGCGGAGGCGGCAGATGGTGGTAAACATCTGTAAAATAAATCAAAGTTTCCCACTAATTTCGCCAAAAATTTTAATTTTTGGATAATTGTGGGTAATTGTGGGTAATTGTGGGTAATTGTAGACCAAAAAACAAAAAAACTAAGTTTTTTCGTCCAATTCGTCTAATTCGCCGACAAAGAAAAATAATATATTGTTGATTCTCTGATGGAGGTAAACATCTATAAAACAAATAAAATGGAAAAAAAATATCTTCTTGCACTAATAATATCTGCATTCTGTCTTTTCTCTTTCTCTGCCATGGCAGCCGTAGAGGACAGCACCGTTGTTATCACCTTCAACGGCAGTAGCGCAAGTGTAGAGAAAGCGAGTAATGTGTCGCAATATGTGACAGTCACCACCGACGGCGCACATGTAACACTGACGCAAAGCGACGATGTCAGCACTACCACCTGCGGCGAGATAACCTATATCCTCACAGGCTCTTCCACAAACGGCTCACTCACACTTGTCGGCAACTTCAAGGCGACCCTCTCGCTGCAAGACCTGACCCTCACCAACCCCAACGGACCCGCCATCAATATACAAAACGGCAAGCGGATAAAAATATCCGTCAAGAGAGAGACCATCAATAATCTTACTGACGGAGAAAGCAGCCTCTTAGACGCATGGAAAGGTGCTTTGCAATGCAAAGGACATACCGAGTTCAAAGGCTACGGCACACTTAACGTAACGGGCAAATACGCACATGCCATTTGGAGCAAAGAGTATGTTACCATCAAAAACTGCACCATCAATATCCTTTCTGCCGTGAAAGACGGACTGAACTGCAACCAATACTTCTCTATGGAAAGCGGCACGCTCAACATCAGCAACTACGGCGATGACGGTATTCAGGTCGGACTTAAGACCAACGACACTTCTGCCGAAAACACGGGCAACTTCACCATAACAGGCGGGACTATCAATATCAATACCACCGGTTCAACAGGCTCTTCCATCAAGGCAGAAGGCACCATCACCAAAAGCGGCGGCACTATCAACGAGATAGCCTCTGCCTTAGAAGAAATAGAGAAAAAGGATGGAGACGAGGGTAACTACTCTTTGAACGGCGGCAATTCAAGCGGCATCAGCGTCTATTCCGCCATCGGCACCTATATAGGGACATTCCCTACTTTGGATGAAGCAGGTCAATCGCTTCCACACAGCATCTATATCATCCGCGCCGCCGGCAAAAGTCCCGTAAAAGCAACACTTCCATAAGTGGAGAACGCCTGGGGCGTGGACGGCTCGTCCGCGATGTTGATTGGCAGTGGAGAACGCTGGGGGCGTGGACGGCTCGTCCGCGACGTTGATTTGCAGTGGAGAACGCCTGGGGCGTGGACGGCTCGTCCGAGACGTTGATTGGCAGTGGAGAACGCCTGGGGCGTGGACGGCTCGTCCGCGACGTTGCGTATTGAAACGAACAAAAGTACCGAAAACATAGAGAGTACCGAACCCGATGGGTTGGTACTCTCCTTTTGTTAGCGATGGAAGGCGGGCCACGTCCCATTTCGCGGACGAGCCGTCCACGTCCCATTTGGGTTTACGCGATTTTCGCGTACTCTTTTGCAGAGATATACGTCCTAAGACGTGAATATTTGCTTTGTGCTAAGAAAGCCTCGCGGTACGCATCCAACGCGCTGGTGTCCTCATACACCGCATTGACGGCGGTAATGGTAGCCTTGAACTTGTTCTTTACTTGGGTTTGAGCAGGTGAAAGGTCGCCCGTGTAGGGATTGCAGATAGTGCTTGTAAAGGTTTTTCCTATTTTTCGGTCTTGGCGGGTGTAAGTGTCGGAATGCTTGCACACTTTGCCTCGGAAACCTTCGACCAATTTAATAGGAATTACTCTCATAGTTAGAAAGGGTTACGTGGTTAATAAATTAGGTTATAAGCAGCCGAATAATATAAGTATGAACGTTCGGAGACGTTCTCCACTATATTCGGCATAATTGACAACGCTTTGGTTGGGCGGGGTTGATAGCCGAATAATATTCGGCATAATGGACAACGCTTTGGTTGGGCGGGATTGCCGAATAATATTCAGCGGAATGGGCAACGCTAATCTTGAACGTTCGGAGACGTTCGCTACTAATTTGTACTTAGTTTTACTCTTTTTCGAGGACGATAGCGGAGCGGGCTGGTATGTATAGTTTAAGCCATCCTTTATTGTCCTTAGCATAGAGCGGGTCGGACTGTGTAAAATGCCGAACGGAGTCGTCTGCCAGTCCGAATCCGGCAAACTCCGGCGAGTCGGTATTGAGGACTACATGATAGCTGCCTTCCGGCACCAATATGCCGTAGTCGGTGAATGATTTTTGTCCGTTCCAGTTGAAGACAAAGAGCAGTTTGCCTCGTGAATATGCCACTATTTGGTCCCCTTCGTTATCCCACCATTTCATCACCCAAGGCAGGTGTTTGCCGTTTTCGTCTTCCACTATACTGAGATGCTTATTAAGGAGATGAATCATTGCTTGGTCAAAGCGGTTGAGGTCGGAAAAATAGAGGTCAGGATTATCCACTAAGTCCCATTGTCTTCGTGCGTATTTATAGCTCCAGCCATTGCCATCTCTGGGGAAGTCAATCCATTCGGGATGTCCGAACTCGTTCCCCATGAAGTTGAGGTATCCTCCGTTGATAGTGGATGCGGTGATGAGTCGAATCATCTTATGGAGTGCTATTCCGCGGTCAACCATAAAGGTTGAGTTGCCGTGTTGGAAATGCCAATACATATCTGCGTCGCAAAGTCGGAAGATGATTGTCTTATCTCCAACAAGTGCTTGGTCGTGGCTCTCGGCGTATGAAATGGTCTTTTCATCGGAGCGGCGGTTAGTCATTTCGTATAGTATATGTCCCGCTTTCCAATCTTCGTCTTTAACCTCTTTTATCATTTTTATCCAGAAGTCGGGAATACCCATGGCAAGTCGGTAGTCGAAGCCCATTCCTCCATCTTTGATAGGGCAGGCGAGTCCGGGCATGCCTGACATCTCCTCTGCAATAGTGATGGCGTTCTTCTTTACTTGATGAATCAGTTTATTGGCAAGCGTTAGGTAGCAGATAGCATCGCCGTCTTGATTGCCATTATAGTAGTCAGCATAAGATGAGAAGTCTTCTCCGAGTCCGTGTGAGCTGTATATCATCGAAGTAACTCCATCGAAACGGAAACCGTCAAACTGATACTCATCGAGCCAGAACTTGCAGTTGGAGAGGAGGAAATGTAGTACGGATGGCTTTTGGTAGTCAAAGCAGAGCGAATCCCAAGCGGGGTGCTCTCTGCGCATGCCTGCGTGGAAATATTGATACGGAGTACCATCGAAATTGCCAAGCCCCTCTTGCTCGTTCTTTACGGCATGCGAGTGTACAAGGTCGATGATGACTGCTATGCCTCTCCCGTGAGCCTCGTCAATCAGTGCTTTCAGTTCTTCGGGTGTGCCGAAGCGCGAAGAGGCAGCGAAGAAGTTGCTTACATGATAGCCGAAGGAGCCGTAATACGGGTGTTCTTGTATAGCCATCAGTTGCACGCAGTTGTAGCCCAGTTTGGCAATGCGTGGCAGGACATTAGTGCGGAACTCCTCATATGTGCCTACTCTTTCTTCTTTGGTAGCCATTCCTATGTGGCTCTCATAGATAAAAAGCGGCTCTTTCGAAGGCTTGAAGTTTTTATTTAACCATTTATAAGGTCTCTCGGGAGCCCATACTTGTGCGGAGAAAATCTTTGTGCGGTCGTCTTGCACTACTCGAGTAGCGTATGAAGGGATACGTTCTCCGGCACCGCCGTACCACTCGACAAGCAGTTTGAACAGGTCGCCGTGGTGCATAGACTCAAGCGGGAAAACGCCTTCCCAATTGCCGTTGCCGAGTGATTGCAAACGATAGTTCTCTGATTTCTGCCAGTGGTTAAAATCACCGAGTATATATATGGCGGTAGCGTTAGGTGCCCATTCGCGCAGGACCCAACTGTCTTTTGTCTTGTGCAGACCAAAATAGAGGTACCCGTCAGCAAAATCTTTCAATGGCGTGCCCGCTGTCAGTTCGTGTTCTTTATACTCTGCATAGTCGTATCTGCCGCGAATAGCATCTTCATAAGGCTTAAGATACGGATCTTGCTCAATTAGTTTTAGAGATTTCATTTGCTTATTTTTGCTTTAACAATTATTTTACGATATTTTTTGCCGGGGGCAATACCGGGCTGGTGTGCATCCCAAGGAAAGAATACAGCAAAATGTCCGTCCGGCACGCAGAACATCGCAGTTGCTTTGTCGGCGTAGAACTCCACGTCTTTCTGTTCGTTATATTCCGCGGTGATATCTCTGCAGTCCACTTGTGCCTTCCACCCCATCATTTCGTCTTCGCCTACGGGTATCTGAATGTCAAGATACTCTCGGTGAGCCTCCATGCGGCAGTCCTCTTCTTCCTTGCCGCTGAAATCGTTGAGGTTAACGATGAGGTCATTGCCTTCTAACTTAATCTTGCAAGCAGGCATTGCTTCAAGATCATTGGCTTCGTAGAACTGCATAAAGCGTTCTAATCCGGGAACAACATCGTAATAGTTGTCCGCATTCTCTAATTTGTCGATAATCATATATTCAGTGAATAAGTTATTATTAGCGGTATATAGTTAAGTAATGATTTATTGATAGAATGGCAATATACACCACCCCTACGATACAAAGATAATATGTTTTTTCCTATAAAGCAATATAAATAAATGCCGAATTAAAAAAAATAACATTCTTGTTGCAAATATGAGAAAATGTTTGTAACTTTGTCTTCTGGGTAGTATAAAGGCCTAAAGTGGCATCATTTGAACATATTTGAGAATGCAAGCGAAAGGTTTGCGCTCTTGACATATATCACTTGTCGCATATCACTTGTAACTCATAACTAAACAAAATATACAATGAAAGCACTTAACAAACAGACAGCCCCGAAATCGGTGGCACCGGAAAAGATTATTCAATTTGGCGAGGGTAACTTTCTTCGCGCTTTTGTAGATTGGATCGTTTGGAACATGAATGCCCGCACTAACTTTAATGGTTCAGTAGCGGTGGTACAGCCTATTGATAAGGGTATGGCGGAGTGGCTTAATGGTCAAGACTGCTTGTATCATGTTAATCTTCAAGGTCGCTTGAATGGTGAGGCTGTCAATTCTCTTGAGCGTATTGATGTTATCAGTCGTGCTCTCAATCCGTATTCTCAGAATGCGGCTTTTATGGCACTTGCCGATCAGCCTGAAATTCGTTTCGTTATCTCTAACACTACTGAAGCAGGCATAACATTTGACCCCGCTTGCAAGTTCACTGATGCTCCTGCTTCTTCTTATCCGGGCAAACTCGTGCAACTGCTCTTCCGCCGTTATAAGACATTCGAGGGAGACCCGAGAAAAGGTCTGATATTTATGCCTTGCGAACTCATCTTCCTGAATGGTCATCATCTCAAAGATTGTATCCGTAAGTATATAGAACTTTGGAAGGACGATTTTGGAGCAGATTATGCAGGTTTCAAAGAGTGGTTTGAAAAGTATAACTATGTTTGTGCTACTCTCGTTGACCGTATTGTCCCCGGTTTCCCACGCAAAGATATTGCCGCTATTCAGGAGAAGGTGGGTTATGCGGATAATCTTGTAGTGCAAGCCGAGATTTTCCATCTTTGGGTTATTGAGAAACCTGAGAATATGTCGATTGAAGAACTTGAGCGTGAGTTCCCCGCTAACAAGGCCGGTCTGAATGTTCTTATAGCAGAGTCGGAAAAACCATATCATGAGCGTAAGGTAACACTTCTTAACGGTCCTCACACCGTTCTCTCGCCTGTTACTTATCTCAGTGGTGTTAATATCGTTCGCGATGCTTGCAATCACGAGGTCTTGGGCAAGTATATCCACAAAGTGATGTTCGATGAGTTATTAGAGACTCTCAACTTGCCGAAAGACGAGTTGCGTGCATACGGAGAAAGTGTATTAGAGCGTTTTAACAACCCCTATGTTGACCATCAGGTTACAAGTATCATGCTCAACTCTTTCCCGAAATTCGAAACGCGTGATTTGCCCGGCCTTAAGACATATCTTGAGCGCAAGGGTGAGTTGCCTAAGGGACTTGTTCTTGGTTTGGCTGCTATTATCACCTATTATAAAGGCGGCACACGGGCAGACGGTGCTCCTATTCAGCCGAATGACGCACAGGAGATAATGGATATGCTACAGAAGTTATGGGCGACAGGCGACAAGCGTAAGGTGGCAGAAGGCGTGCTTGGTGCAACGGATGTTATCTGGAAAGAATCGGGCGAGGATCTAAATAAGATACCCGGACTGACCGATATGGTCGTTTCGTTCTTAGATAAGATTGAAAAGCAAGGTATGTTAGAAACCGTTAAAGAAATTCTCTGATTAAGAGTTTGTTTATAAAGAAGAGGCTGTCTTACAATTTTGTCGGACAGCCTTTTCTTTCGCGTTTTGATAAGCAATAGCAGGTTTTGCTTAGTTGCGATTTTCTATTACCTGTACATAGCGAGGGCAGGAGAAGTCGGTAAGAAGTTTTACTTTAATGCGATAGTAAGCGTCGGACTCTCGCAGGTCTGTTTCTGTGATTATTCCGACCGGTATGCCTTCGGGGAAGGTTGTCGTTAGGCCGCTTGTTACGATAGTGTCACCAACGGCGACTTGCGTATGTCGGGCGATATTATGCAGTTGTGCATATTGCGTGCTGATACCATCCCATTGCAGGGGGCTATATACGCCGTTCTTCAACCTGCAACTGAGCATCATCTTTTCATTGATGATAGGCATCACTATGGAATAATTTTCCCCTACTGCAGTAACAATACCAACTGCCCCGTTCGCTCCCACAACGCCCATATCGGTGTGCAGACTATCGCGGCGACCTTTGTTTATTGTGAAATAGTTATGCGTCTTGCCGGCATCCACCTGTATAACGCGGGCGGGGATATACTGAATATTAAGATGAGAATATCTGTAAATATGCTGCCCGCTATCGCTCTTAACGTTGTTGCCTAAAAGCAACTCCTCTCTGTTTTCCGCCTGCGGTTCAAGTAAGTTCTCAAGGTCTGTTATTCGCTTGTATAGCAAGGCGTTCTCTTCCGTTAATTCTCTATTTTCCGTGCGCAGATGCAGAAACTGCTGAACGCCATCGCTCCAACTATAAATTTCTCCTATAACACGGTTGGCGGATGTTGCGTATATGCTTTGCGGATAGGAATTGCTGCGAATCAATAGCACAACCGACACTACTTCTAATAATAGGAATAGTATTATATTACTGTACTTTATGAAAAATTGCAGCAGGTTGCGCATAACTTAATGCGAATGGTGAAAATAACAGATAACCTATCAGCGAAGCAGGAAGTTGAAGTTATGCACATTTTTTAGTGCTATACCCGTTCCGCGTGCTACGCAGTGCAGCGGGTCGTCTGCCACATGAAAAGCGATATGTATCTTATCAGACAAGCGCTTTGCAAGTCCGTGCAAGAGGGCACCACCACCGGCAAGATAAATGCCGTTTTTAACGATGTCGGCGTATAACTCAGGCGGTGTTTGCTCGAGTGCTTGAAGAATAGCATTCTCCACTTTTGCAACCGACTTCTCCAAGCAATGGGCTATCTCTTGATAACTAACGGGAACGGACATAGGCAGTGCCGTAACTTTGTTAGGACCGATAACTACGTAGTCCTCCGGCTGGTTGTCCAATTCGGGCAGAGCGGAACCTACCTGCATCTTGATGCGTTCTGCTGTCGGTTCATCAATGCGCAGGTTATGCATACGACCCATAAACTCAATGATATCGGCATTGAAGTCATCGCCGGCGATCTTGATACTCTTATTTGATACTATACCGCCAAGAGAGATAACGGCAATTTCGGTTGTACCACCACCAATATCCACTACCATGCAGCCTTCGGCGGCCTCAACATCTATACCAATACCTAATGCTGCCGCCATCGGCTCGAATATCATATACACGTCTCTGCCGCCGGCGTGCTCAGACGAATCGCGTACGGCACGAATCTCCACCTCAGTGGAACTGGAGGGTATTCCGACTACCATTCTGAGTTGGGGGGTGAAGAGATGATTATGATGAGGAATTAGTTTGATCATTCCTCTAATCATCATCTCGCAGGCGTAGAAGTCGGCGATAACACCATCTTTGAGTGGGCGTATGGTGCGAATCATATTACCGCCACGACCAATCATCTGCTGCGCTTTTCTGCCGACAGCAATCATCTTGTTATCTGCTGCTGAAATGGCAACAACAGAAGGCTCGTCAACAACAATCTTATCCTCGCAGGTTATAACGGTGTTGGCTGTACCTAAGTCAATAGCAATGTCTTGTGTTAAGGAAAATAAACCCATTTTTAGAAAATTAAGAAATTATACTTCAATCATAGTTTGCAAAGATAATGTTTTTTTATTAAAATTACAAGAATTTTCGTTATTTTTCAATTATGATTTATTATAAGGCTTGCGTATTTTGAAAAAAAATGATAATTTTGCGTGTATTGTTTTTAGATTGTTAATAAAAGGTTGGTATTGCTTATTGTCAGACGAGCGGTGATTCAGCATCGGCGTTCGGTGACAATAGCAGCCGATTGGGGCATTAGCTCATCCGGTAGAGCGTTTCGTTCGCAACGAAGAGGTGGGCGGTTCGAGTCCGCTATGCTCCACAAATATCTAACTGATTATCATGTCGGTTCTTTTTCCAAAAGTTAATAAAGCCCCGGAGTGGCATTGGCGTCCTATCCATTACGACCCTAAGAAAGACGAGATGGAGAGCCGCTTACGCGAGTTACAACAGCGTCGCGCAGTGGAGGAAGGTAAGTCAGAAGAGGGGAGTAAGGAAAGGTCAGGTCAACCATACACCCCAACTTTGCATAGAGGTTCGTTTCGAGAGTCTCACGAGGAGAATATGTCAATGACGCAGAAGGCAGCAAAGCAGTCAAAGGCTGCTTTTTGGATTGCACTACTCGCAATGATTGCGTTTCTGTATTGGCTCCTATAGTCAGCTCTGCAATTTTAAATTTCTAATTTCAAAAGTGGACATCATTCATCTATTACCGGACAGTGTTGCTAACCAGATTGCGGCGGGAGAAGTAATCCAGCGTCCGGCATCGTGTCTGAAGGAATTGGTGGAAAACTCGCTTGATGCCGGCGCTACCGACATTAAGGTGTTGCTCTATGATTCCGGGCGAACGATGATGCAGGTGATAGATAACGGTAAGGGAATGAGCGAGACAGACGCCAGGATGGCGTTTGAGCGTCATGCCACTTCGAAGATCAAATCTGCTGATGACCTTTTTGCTTTGCATACTATGGGGTTTCGCGGTGAGGCTCTGGCATCAATATGTGCAGTAGCGCAAGTGGAGTTACTTACTTGCAGAGAAGAGGATGAGATCGGTACGCGGTTGGAAATACACGGTTCGGAAGTCAAATTGCAAGAGCCTTGCAGTTGTGCCAAAGGAACTAATATAAAAGTTAAGAATCTGTTTTACAATGTTCCTGCCCGTCGTCGATTTCTTAAGACGGATGCCACCGAACTAAGGAATATAATTCAGGAGTTTTACCGCATCGTATTAGTCAATCCGCAATGTAGATTTTGCCTTACTAATAATGATGAGTTGTTATTAGATCTGACAGCCGGAAATATAAAACACAGGATAGAGCAGGTCTTCGGTAAGAGTTTGAATAAGCAATTTACAGCAGGTTTAGTTGAGATAAAAAGCGAGACGGATATAGTAGAGATTCACGGGTTTGTGGGAAAGCCTGAATTTGCAGGTAAGCAGGCTCAGCAGTATTTCTTTGTGAATAATCGCTATATGCGTCACCCTTATTTCCATAAAGCAATTATGACGGCTTATCAGGGTATGTTACAACCTGACCAACAGCCGTCATATTTTATTTATTTTGATGTCCGTCCGGAAACGATAGATGTCAATATTCATCCGACAAAAACGGAGATAAAATTCTCTGATGAGCAGCCTATATGGCAGATATTGTTGGCGACGGTGCGCGAATCGCTTGGAAAGTTCAATGTGGTGCCATCCCTTGATTTTGATAGCGAGGCAGGCAGTGCTTCGATAATTGATATCCCTCAGACAGCCACTCGAGGTGAAATGTCAGGGAGCTTCACGCAACATGATTCGGGTTATAATCCTTTCAACGAGAAAAACTCTTATCAGCCGCAATGGGTAAGTAATAATTCAAACAGGACGAGCAGTTATGCCGACAGAAAGCAACCGGTGCAAGGTTGGGAGAAACTATATGACAATATTATTGCAAATGCAATAGGAAAAGAAGGAGAGGAAAGTGGAGAAGGTGAGAGGGACGCATTATTTGATGTTGATTTATCTCAGATTGTGCCTTTCCAACTTGCGGGAAAATATATCGTTCTGCCTTTACCGACCGGTTTGTTTCTTCTTCATCAGCATAGAGTGCATTTGTCGGTTATGTATGAAAATATAACTGCAATGCTGCGTCAGAAGCGTATCCCTTCTCAACAACTTCTCTTCCCTGAGGTGATAGATATGAGTGCGGAAGAATGTAGTCTGATGTCGGAGGCGGAAGAAGAGTTGCGGCAAAGTGGTTTTGAGTTTTCGCAATTCAGTCCGTCTGCTTATAGTCTTTTCGGTATTCCCGCTATTATGGACGGGCATGATGCTGTTGCGGTTATTCGCCGTATTTTAGCATCGATAAGTGATGCCGGATTATCCGCCCGCGCCACTTGGCAACACTTGATTGCATTGTCGCTTGCCGCAGATGCCGCCATCCCGTCGGGCAAGCCAATGAGCGAGGCGGAGATGAGATCTTTAGTGGAACAACTGCTGACATTAGATAATCAAAAATTCACTCCTGACGGGAAGCAGATGACCTCCATTATCCCGCTTCAGGACATAGAAAAGATATTCAGAGTATGAACATGAAGAAGTGTATATTATTGCTATGCTTGGTATCAATGCTGAGTGCTTGCGGCGATAAGCAGCAAAAGCGAACGCTCGTTATTTTAAGCACTACCGATACACATTCGCAGGTAGAACCTCTACCGGCTAAATCAACTAAGTATGCCGACATGGGCGGGTATGCACGCCGTATGGGGCTGATAGCGCAGCAGCGTGCGGAAAACCCTGATTTATTGCTTTTTGACTCAGGTGATTTCTCGCAGGGTACGCCTTATTTCAATTTCTATCATGGCAGGATAGAGGTTGATGCCATGAATAGGATGGGGTATGATGCCGCTACCTTAGGTAATCATGAGTTTGATAACGGGCTTGATACATTAGCGATGCTTCTTCGCTTGGCAAAATTTCCGATTGTCTGTGCTAATTATGATGTTAGCGGAACGGTGTTAGAAGGACTTGTCAAACCGTATATAGTTATTGATAAAGGAGGTATAAGAACAGGTGTGTTCGGGTTGGGCGTGTCACCTCAAGACTTGATAGCCAAAAAGAATTTCGGAGACATACGATTTCTTGATCCGCTCACTTGTATTAATAAGACGGCAAGTCTGCTTCGAGAGAAAGAAAAGTGCGATGTCGTCGTTTGCCTGAGTCATATCGGTTCGGACGGGAAAGGTGTTGTAGGACATGAGGATGAGAGGGACTTAACACTCATTCCTATGACACAAGGGGTTGATCTGTTCCTATCGGGACATACCCATCATTTTTACGAAGGAGAAAGGCTCTCCAATGCGCAGGGGGAAGAAACCGTGCTTCTGCAAGCCGGCAAATCGGGAGTGAAAGTGGGAAAGATAAAAATCGAATTAGAACCTTCAAATATTTAATAATGCTTTAAATTAAACGATCTCCATGCAACAGTCTGACAATCTTATTTCAGTGTATTGTGTTAATACAGGACAGTATTACAACATTCCTCGCGGCAGCAATCTGCTTGAGATTTACAAGTCTATTAATTTTGAATTGCCTTATCCTGTAGTGGCGGCAAGAGTAAATTATAAGTTAGAAGATCTCGGCTATTATGTGTTTAAGCCGAAGAATATTGAGTTCGTTGATTGTAGCAGTCCGCTCGGTATGCGGTGTTATGTTAGGACGCTGTCAATGGTGTTGTCAGCTGCTATTCATGATGTTGTGGAAGATTGCGACTTGCGTATTGAGCACCCCATCTCAAAGGGTTACTATTGCAAGTTACTAAAGGGGAATGAATATGCGTCAATTAATAAAGAGCAGGTCGCGAATATCAAAAAGCGCATGCAGGAGTTGATTAGTAAGGATATTCCGATTGTTGTAGAAGAGAAGCAGATACAAGAGGTGCTTAGGTTATTTGAGGACAGGCGTGATGGCGTAGATTCATTGTTCAAAACGATAGGCGCACCCTATCTGAGGTATTTTAGGATGGGGGATTATATTGACTACTACACGGATGTGTTAATGCCCTCGACAGGCTACCTTAAGATTTTTGATCTGGAACCGTATTTTGACGGGATGCTGCTCCGTATTCCTAATCGTTCGCACCCTGATTGTTTGGAGGATACCATTACTCAGGATAAGATGTTCGGTATTTTTAGCGAATATGTAGGTTGGAATCGTCTGCTGGGTATTTCAAATGTGGGTGAGTTGAACGCATTCAACAAGACTCGTAACACATTCGATATGATAAAACTTGCTGAGGCACTACACGAGAAGAAAGTAACGCAAATTGCAGATATGATTTCTTTTAGAAAGGGCGGCAGACCTAAGATTGTGCTTATTAGCGGACCTTCGTCTTCGGGCAAAACGACATTTTCTAAACGACTGACGATACAACTGCGAGTCAATGGGATAAAACCGGTTGTTTTGTCGATGGATAACTATTTTGTACCTCGTGTTGAAACACCTAAAGACGAGAATGGAGAATACGATTTCGAGCATATAGATGCTATTGATTTGCCTCTTTTCCGCAGTCAGTTGCAAGATTTGTTAGAAGGTAAAGAGGTATCGTTGCCCACTTTCAATTTCGAAGACGGAAAGAGATATTTCCTCGGGCAGAAATTGAAGATTGAAGAAAATAATGTGGTCATTATTGAGGGAATCCACGCGCTAAATCCGAATCTTATTCCTAACATACCTCAAGAAGCGACATTTAAGATTTATGTAAGTGCATTGACGACCATCAATGTCGATAATCACAATTGGATTCCGACAACAGATACTCGCCTTATACGCCGTATCGTTCGTGACTATCGTTATCGTAACTATTCAGCCCGCGAGACTATAGCGAGATATGAGAGTGTGATAAGAGGTGAAGAGAAGTGGATTTATCCTTATCAAGAGAATGCGGATGTGATGTTCAATTCGGCTCTTATCTTTGAGTTGCCTGTGTTGAAGCGCCATGCAGAGAGGATATTATCTGAGGTGCCGAAATATTGTGAGGAGTACTATGACGCGAACAGACTGCTTAATTTCCTCTCATATTTCAACTCTATTCCTGATAAAGAGATACCCTCAACCTCTATGCTGCGCGAGTTCGTCGGAGGTTCGTCGTTCAAGTATTAGATGTTGTGTTTACTCGTTTTTTCGAGATTCTGCACATTCGAAAAATCATAAGGGGTCAACATCGCAGAAGATGATTGTTCCTTTACATTGAGGCAGTGAGGTTGTGTAGTGAATGGCGTTGGCGAGTAGTTCTTTTGCTTTGCGGATGTTGCTTTCTCTCTCAATCTTAAGTAGCAGTTGGCGATTGTGCATATTTTGAATGCGGCTGATAGCGGGAGTGATAACATTAGAGCACCGCATGCCGAAGATTTTTCTTAGTGTTTCTTGCAGCGTGAGTGCTGCGGTTTCAAGGCGCGATAATTCTCGCGCCTTTATTGTGATACTGATAAGGCGGTAAAATGGCGGATAACGAAACAGTTGTCGCTCATGCAGTTGGGCATTATACATAGCGGTATAGTTATGCTCTTGAAGCCATGAGAAAACGGGGTGGTTAGGGTCAGAAGTCTGGATGTACACTTCCCCCTCTTCATGCGTTCTGCCGGCGCGACCGGCTACTTGTTCAAGTTTATGGTAGGTTTGTTCTGTGGCGCGGAAGTCGGGTTGGTTAAGCAAGTTATCCGCCCGCATTACTCCTACTACACTGACATCGTTGAAGTGCAGACCTTTAGTAACCATTTGCGTGCCGACCAAGATGTCTATCTTATGATCGGCAAAGTCCTTTATTATGCGGTGATGACTATCCTTTTGTCGTGTTGTGTCAAGATCTAATCTTGCCACTTTTGCATCGGGTAGCAGTTCGTGCAGTTCGTCCTCTATCTTCTCTGTGCCAAAGCCCATATCGGTGAGACTGTCTTTGCTTTTACATGCGGGGCAGGTGTCGGGTTTTATGATGGTGTATCCGCAGTAGTGGCATACTAATCGTGAGTTGCTATCGCTTGTCTTACTTCCGTTATGGACGGTGAGGGCAACATCGCAGTTAATGCATTTGGGCACATAAGCACATTGCTTACATTCGAGATAAGGAGAATAACCTCTTCTGTTTTGGAAGAGTATAACCTGTTTTCCTTTTTGCACCTCTTCTTTTGTCTTGAGGAAGAGAGGGTCGGAAAAATGACCATACATCTCTTTTTTGTGATATTGCTGTTGCAGGTCAATCATCCTTATTGTCGGCAGCGATAGGTTTTTATACCTTTCTTTGAGTTGCACCAAGCCATATTTCCCGATATTGGCATTGTAAAATGTCTCTATGGCAGGTGTCGCCGTTCCGAGAAGCACTTTAGCATTATAAAACGAAGCAAGAACAATAGCGGTGTCGCGTGCGTGATATCGAGGGGCAGGATCTTGCTGCTTGTAGGATGTCTCATGCTCTTCGTCAACAATTATAAGTCCTAAATTGCGAAAAGGTAAGAATAAGGATGATCGGACACCTACTATCAGTTTGCTCGTATGCAATTCGTGCATATAGATATTGGTGCGTTCCCTATCGGTCAGACGCGAGTGATAAACGCACATTTGGTTACCGAAGATGCTGCGTAGCCGATCTGTTAGTTGAGTGGTGAGTGCTATTTCAGGAACAAGAAAGAGAACCTGCTTTCCAAGCGAGAGTTGCTCTTGAATAAGGTGTGTGTAGATGTCTGTTTTGCCTGAGGCGGTAACGCCGAAAAGAAGCGTTACGTTGTGTAACGAGAATGATTGTCGGATTCCTTGTAAGGCTGTGGTTTGTGCGGGAGAAAGAGTGTGCAGCGGTTGCAGTGCTCTTTGCTCCGTCAGTTGTCCTTTGTACTTTTGCCCTTCGTACTTCAATTTGACTTGTTCTTCGGTACTTATTGCGCCAAGTGACAGTAGCTCTTGAATGGTCGGAAGCAGAGTTTTTATTCCTATTTGCCTAACTATTTGGTCAATAGAATGAGGTTTGCCGTCAAGCAGAGCGTCTAAGATGCGTTGTTGCTTTTGAGGTAGTTGTTCCGTTGCCTCAAAGTCCATATTCAGACTCAGTCGCGTCTCGCTTTCAGGTTTCATTGGGGCTGGCAGAGCCGCTTTCATAACCTCACCGATAGTGCAAAGGTAATAGTCGGCAATCCATTGCCATAATCGCAGTTGCTCATGGCAAACAGTGGGCTCGTTATCAATAATTTCAATAATATCCTTCAGCGCAGCGTAGTCTTCATTTATTGTGGGATTTGTTTCTTGAAGAGATAGGATAACACCTGTATAGATTTTTTTCTTCCTTAATGGTACAAGAACGCGCATACCGGCCTGCGGCAAAACACCGTCATTATGGTCTTCGCCATCAGTCGTTATTGACGGCGGAATACGATAGGTGTAGCAAACAGGTGTTGCAAGAGGTAATATGACTTCTGCAAGTAGCATTTATATACAAAAATAAGAACAAAGAGCAAAGAGAAGGAAGAAAAAACAAACGAAGAGAAATAGTAAGGTTTCTCTTCGTTTTCTGTCGGGTAGACAGGATTTGAACCTGCGACCACACGCCCCCCAGACGCGTACTCTACCGGGCTGAGCTACTACCCGAGAACCGGTCATAAATTAGTGCCTTTGTCCAAAAGCGAATGCAAAGTTATAAAAAAATATTAATTCTCACAAGAAAAATCATAATTTGTGCACAAAAAAATTGATTTTTTATTTTTTTTTACTAACTTTGCAAACAATCTGTGTTTATACTTTAATTTTTTATCGGATTATCCGTTCATATAGGTGTATAAACGGTATGGTCTATGGGAAATAAAAAGAGATATTAATTTCAAAAAGATAAAACTATGTGGTTAATTGATTCTTCAATCGGACGCAAGCTCGTGATGAGTATTTCAGGTACTTTCTTGGTACTGTTTCTTCTCTTCCATGCGTCGATGAACCTGACGCTCATTTTCTCGGAAGACGCGTACAACTGGATTTGTTCAGTGCTTGGTGCTAACTGGTATGCCCTTATCGGCACAGCAGTCCTCGCCCTTGGGGTAGTCGTGCACCTTGTGTATGCTTTTATTCTGACTATTCAGAACCGGCGCGCTCGCGGCAACGACCGCTATGAGGTCACGGCTCGTCAGGAAGGTGTAGATTGGAACTCACAGAATATGCTTGTTCTTGGTGTTATCATCCTTGGTTTTTTAGTGCTTCACCTCTGCAACTTCTGGCTGAAGATGCAGTTCCAGGAAGTGACAGGATTGAAGACCGGCGCTTTCGACCCACAGAACGGTGCAGCATACGTGAAGTATATGTTCACGGGTATCTACGACCCCGCACAAGTGCTTGAAGGCAGAGAAGGTATGCTTCACATGGCATCGTGGGTTCACCCTGTTTATTGTGTGCTTTATCTGATTTGGATTGCCGCCATCTGGATGCACCTCACTCATGGCATTTGGTCGGCATTGCAGACTATGGGACTCAGCAGCAACATCTGGTTGCCGCGCATCAAGGTTATCGGTAACGTCGTTGCTACCCTCATCTGCCTTATGTTCGCCTCGGTAATCGTCTATTACCTCGGCATGTATATCGGTACGATGTGTGCGTAATCATATTTTATGGTAAAGATACTCTTTGTGTGCCACGGCAATATATGCCGGTCACCAATGGCGGAGTTTGTGATGAAGAAACTCGTAAACGATGCCGGTTATGCCGATGATATTGAGATATCATCGGCTGCTGTTTCAGCAGAAGAGACGGGTAACGATATCTATCCTCCTGCGCAGCGCAAACTGCGGGAAAAGGCTATTCCTTTTACTCACCGCGCTGCGCGGCAATTCACTCGTTCTGATTATACTCGCTATGATTATATAGTATGTATGGATAGAAGTAATCTTCGCCTTTTGCGCTATATAGTAGGTGAAGATGCGGAGAAGAAAGTGTCGCTGTTGATGCAGTGGGCTGATAAAGAGAGAGACGTGGCAGACCCGTGGTACACGGGGAATTTTGAAGCCGCCTATCGCGATGTTGATGAAGGTTGCAAGGCTATGTTGCAACGAGTAATCAGTAGTACGAGTATCTGTGATAGCACCGAATAGTGGAGAACGTTTCCGAACGTTTAATAGTGGAGAACGTTTCCGAACGTTTAATAGTGGAGAACGTTTCCGAACGTTCAAAAGTGGATGACGTCTCCGGACGTTCTTCGCGATGACTAAACTTTAAACTCTAAATTTCCTCCTGCCTCAGAAACAGATAAACAGCAAGGTGCGTTAAGCAGAAGCGGACGATTGTCGCTAACATGGCCGGCAGGAAAATTGAACAAAACAGGGTAGCCGTAATCGGCTACCATTTTTTGTATGCCTTCATAAACGGTGAAAGGCATACGCGGGTCTTCTTCGTAATCAGAGAATTGTCCGACAATGAGTCCGCCGAGGTGTGATAACACCCCGCTCAGGCGCAGATTATTCATCATACGGTCAATGGCGTATGGGTGTTCGCCGACATCTTCTATAAAAAGAATGTCGCCCTTACCAATATTCGTGGCGAAAGGAGTGCCCTGCAATGAGCAAATGACGCTAAGATTTCCGCCGCGTAGTGTTCCGCGTGCTTCACCTGAAATGTTGAGCTGATGTGGTGGAATAGAGTAGGCGGGAAATAAGCCTCTAAGGCAGCCGAGCAGTAAGTCCACTGATTGCTTGTGTTCTGCATATTCTGCTATATGCTTGCACATCGCTGCGTGCAGTGACGGGATATTTTTATGTCCTAAGAGGTTATGCAGAGCGGTTATATCGGAAAAGCCGACAAGCAGCGGGCAGTGCTTGTCGGACACTATTACCTTATCAACAATCTGCGATAATCCGTATCCCCCGCGAGCGCATAAAATAATATCGTTTTGCGGGTTGCCCAAAGCAGCATTAAGGTCGGCAAGTCGTTCCTTTGCTGTGCCGGAGAAACGACCAAACGAGCCAACGGCGTGATGGGCCACATTAACAATAAACCCCTGCTGCTGCAAAAAAGCGGCAGCAGAGGTTATGTGTTGAGGATCAATTACACCGGACGGAGCAACGATTTCTATTGTCATAATCCGCGTTGTTGTTTGATATATTCGTATGCTTTATTTATTTGCTGGAACTTCTCGGTGGCTTTTTGCTTTATTTCCTCGCCGGCGGATGCCACTTTATCAGGGTGATATTTCATAGCAACGCGGCGGTATGCTTTTTTCACCTCTTCGTCAGTGGCAGTAGGGGCTGTCTCCAAAGCCTCGTATGCCCAATTAGGATCAACATTTTTCTTATAAAGAGCAACAAGAGAACGGTAGTCGGCATTGCTCAGACCAAGATGAAGAGAGATATTGAGTATGAGGCTCTCTTCTTTTTCATCGTATATGCCGTCTGCGTGTGCTAACTCTAAGAGAAAATGAAGCAACTCGAAGCGGGTGGAATAATTGAGATTATCTGCTATCTGTTCAGATACGCTAATGTGATTGATATCTTGATCAAGCAGTCCTTTGAGTAATTTTAGTGCTTCTACTGCACCTTGCTCTCCGTAGTTGCGAACAAGAAACTGCTTAACTAAGTCGAGTTCGTTTTTCTTCACATGCCCATCGGCTTTCATTACGCAGGCAATAAGCACGAGCAGTGCTATACGAATATCGTTAGGAGAAACCGTTTGCCGAGTTTTGCGCTCTGTTCGTGTTCCTTTACTGTTGTTTGTTTCCCATACATTGCCATCTTTTCTCTCATAATTGTTGTTACCATTTGGGAGGGCTTTGGGTTGCTCATACGCCTGTCCTATCAGTATTCCGATGAGAGCACCGATAGGCCCGCCGAGTACGAAACCTAAGCCGCCAAATATCCATTTTGCTGCTGACATGATTATTTACGATTAGCAAATTTGCGATATACCCGTTACTTTGTATATCGTCATTAAAGATTGTTTTTCTCTATATCAAGGAAATATTTGTATGTGCCGTGAGTGAGCAAATCGCAGGCGGCTTCATCACAAACAATGATCCCGTGCGGGTGCATTTGCAGTGCAGATATAGTCCACATTTGGCTGATAGGTTCTTCTACGGCGTGACGCAGTGCTTGGGCTTTATTGTGCCCGTTTACCATAATAAGCACTTCTTTGGCATCCATTACGGTGGCAACACCTACAGTGAGAGCAGTCTTGGGCACTTGATTGATGTCACCTTCAAAGAAACGAGAGTTGGCAATAATAGTGTCGGTAGTGAGGGTCTTTTGGCGGGTTCGGGAAGCAAGTGACGACCCGGGCTCGTTAAAGGCAATATGACCATCGGGACCTATACCGCCAAGGAAGAGGTCGATGCCGCCCGCTTTTCTGATGCGCTCTTCGTAACTCTCACATTCTGCCTGCAAGTCGGGAGCATTGCCGTTGAGAATATTAACATTCTCTTTGCGAATATCGATATGTGAGAAGAAGTTGTTCCACATAAATGAGTGATAACTCTCAGGGTGGGACTCTCGCAGACCAACATACTCATCCATATTAAATGTGATGACGTTGCGGAACGATACTTTACCTTCTTTGTTCAGTTTAACTAAGTGGCGATACATGCCGAGAGGAGATGAGCCGGTAGGCAGACCGAGTTTGAACGGCTGTCCTTCCGTAGGTTTGGCTTCGTTAATACGACGAGCAACATACTCTGCTGCCCATACCGACATTTTGTCGTAATCCGGTTCTATGATAAGACGCATATCAATTAAAAAATTAAAAAATTAATATATTTTATTTGTGCAAAGTTAATTTTTTTTTTTGAAACTGACAATAATAATTTGCGTATTAGTGTATTTTGTTTTACCTTTGCGTTTAATACAAAGTGGAGAACGTCTCCGAACGTAGCACCTTAGCGCAAGCGGTACATCGTACATCGTACATCGTACTTCATGATAACGCCCCCTTAGCGTAAGCGGTACATCGTAAATAAGTAGCGTAAGCGTTTCGTACTTCTAATTCAATGTTTTATATTTCTCTATATGATAATATTCCTCAGCAAGAAGAGTCTGCGAAGAGCTTGGTTGCGGAATTATTTCCATTAGTTCCTCCGAAGAGAAGGAAAGAAGCAATACGCTATAAGAGTGCGGTAAGGCAGTTTATGAGTCTTAAGAGTTTCTGCATATTGCAAGACTTATTTGGCGTTAAACTACCTGATTGGGAATGTGATGAACGAGGTAAGCCGTATTATGCAGAGGGTGTAATAGCCTCTGAGATGAAGTACTTCTCTCTTTCTCATTGCAAGAATGCAATAGCAGTTGTAGTATCTGATGAGCCGATAGGTGTGGATATAGAGAGTACGGATAGGCAGATTAGTGATTCGCTGTTGACTTATACGATGAGCGATGATGAGGTGGAGTATATTAAAGGTTCTGTAAATGAAAAGGAAAGATTTATAGCCCTTTGGACAAAGAAGGAGGCCGTGCTTAAATTAATCGGAACGGGTATAACAGGTGATATGAGAGGTGTGCTCAAAGAGAGTGAGCATTATAGCATCGAGACAAGTTTCAACAGGGAGAAAAATTATATATGTTCTGTGGCTGTGTATGCAAATTAAGAAACTTCGATCTTACATTTCTTGTCACAACATCTTCATATTTATACTCTATCTTTTCCACTTTAGGGCTCTGCCCGCACTTTCTAGTGGAGAACGTCTCCGAACGTTCATAGTGGAGAACGTGGGACGCGGACGGCTCGTCCGCGATAAAATAGTGGAGAACGT
>CAKZZM010000042.1 GCA_937885465.1 uncultured Bacteroidales bacterium | reverse complement strand
ATCGTCGCACCCGATGGCAGCACCTACACACCCGATGGCAAAGAATTAAAATGACAGGGCAAGTACCAAGTGACGAAATACCAAGTACCAAGTCATCGAACGTCCTAACAAAAGAGGCGGCCTATAAGCCGCCTCTTTTTTAGCAACACGCTATCGAACGTTCTCAGACGTTCTCCACTATTATTAACAGGGATGTCCAATCCTACGGGTGATACTATATATACCATTTCTTTTTTTACCAATAGCAAACAACGTAAAACCGACTTTTTCAATTCCTCTTATTGATGGTAAGTTTGATTCATTAACCATCATATAACATACCTTATCTGGAAAATCACTCATAATTTTAGAAATAAGATAAGGATAATAGCCTTTCCCCCTTTCTTCAGGAATAGTATAACAGGAGCAGATATGAATACCATCACGTGACATAAAACGAAAAAATGGTATATACGAAACAACTTTAGCTGAGGAAATGATGCGATTGTTTTTTATAATATCATATTGCTTGAAAACATATTTATTCATATTGAACAAATGTGCAAGAAAGTACCAAAGGACATTGCGTAATTTCATACTCCAATTATTTTCTTTGTAAAGCAGTAATGGGTTACAAATACGCAATTTTTCTGAAGCAAGCATTTGTCTGTTTGATGTAGGTATGTCAGAATAACTCGCAATATAGTATTTATACATGATTTATTGTTTATGGAAAGTGCGGGCAGAGCCCTAAAGTTGAAAGTTGAAAGTCGAAAGTCGGTAGAGACGGTCTTTTCGACCGTCTCTCAAAGAAGTCGAAAGTCTGAACGTTCGGAGACGTTTTCCACTATGAACGTTCGGAGACGTTCTCCACTACTTGCGTTTCGGTAGCGGGTCCTTTGCTGCGAACCAATGCAGATCCTTGAAGAAACTGACGAAATAGAAGATACAGAGCAGACACAAAATACCTACACCGATGATGTCCAACGTGCCGTATGTGATTGTTTCGCCGAACCAAACGAAGGAATCTCTATAGGCCGTGAGTGCAGGTACGTACATCAGTAGTATATTGGTAATAATAATGATCAGGCGGAACTCCGTAGGTCCCATTTTGCCGTATGTCAGTTTGAACTCTGATTTGAGGTGCGCATTGATGCTGACATAAACAGTGAGTGCGAGATATGCAGCATAACACAAGAGTGCAACACTCATATTTACCAGCGGTGAGAGACCTGCACCGATGAACATAAATGCCTCGGTAATGGTGTCGATGTTATGGTCGAGGTAATAGCCATAGAGGGGTCGCTGGGTGTTATGCACACGGGCTAACGTGCCATCTAACGAATCACCGAACCAGTTGATGACCAAGCCCAAACACGACAGCCACAGCCAATAGATGCTGTAGTTCGTCAGAAAGAAGCCAAGACCGCATACTGCCGAGCCGAAGAGTCCGAACCATGTCAGCATATCACTGGTTACCCAATTCGGCATCCGCGATGCCATCCATACCAATACTTTTTTCTCCAGTCCGTTTAAAATTGATGTTTGAATACGATTTGATTGCCGAGGGGCAGAATCATTTACCATTTGTTCATTTGCCATTTTACATTCTTGTTTGAAAGTTGAAAGTGCGGGCAGAGCCCTAAAGTGGGGTTTACCAAATGCCCTGATTTAATGCCGACTTTATAAAGACGAGAGATATAAACGTTCGGATACGTTCTCCACTTCTGAACGTTAGGATACGTTCTCCACTTCTGAACGTTAGGATACGTTCTCCACTTTGTACATTGTCACTTTGTTCATTGTCCGTCTTAGCGGACTAAAACATAGTTTATTCAAACAAATAATGTGCCAAATGCCCTGCTTGTCAGTTTTCCACAGGGCAACCGCATCAAAATTTATAGTTTTTAACTAAATCAATCACATATTCGTTATTGAGTGACGCCCTAAACAATCGTTTCTTTATACTGCGCTTATCCGAGTAATTTTTAACCTACACGTCCGTGATCGCCCGTCGCAATCTCCTTGTCGAACGCGATTTTGCAGCCGTAAGTCAGCAGTTAAACATATGTGATTCATATGTTATCCGTATGTTAGTCAGCCAACCTCAGTATAACCTCAGTATAACCTCAGTATAGTCCACAGGTAACAATTTAACGTTTTGATGCTATCAAAACCCCTCTTTCATCCGCGCCCTGCTCTACCTCCAACTCAAATCCCTACAATAGCGTCTATGCACGGCATATTCATGTGCCATCCTCTTTCGTCTGATGTCACGCATGAGACGCGGCTCTATGTTCAAATAGTGGAGAACGTCTCCGAACGTTTATTTGATTATGTGGATAACATCCCGCATTTTCTTTGACGCGAAAAGTTGGCTCCCTCGCCTTATGCATCCGCCAAGTTTGGCGGATTTTCTCTGCTATGAGGCACAAAAAAGACAGACTCACGATTTTTGCTCGTAAGTCTGTCTTTTAATTATTTAACGTGCCGCAGGCACATCTTAACGTGCGCTTTAGCGCACCTGTGCACCTTGGGCATTGAATACCTTGCCATCCGGACGGATGATGTAGAGCGTGCCGTCAATCAGCACTTTTGTACATTGTACATCGTCCCCTTGTACATTACTGATGCCTTCGGATTTCTTCTCCGTAGCAGTGAACTGCGCCGTGTAATCCGCGTTCGCCGTAGCCGCTACGATTGTCGGGCTCCAGCCGCTGAACGTATAGGTGTAGTTCTCGTCCTCGGGCTTGGTCGGTGTCGCGCCGGTGTAGGCAGGCAGGTCACCCTCCTTCACTTGCGTGGACTGCAACTCTGTGCCGTCGTAGTTGAGGAAGCGGATGGTGTAGTACGTCTGCTCTGTCGAGTTGTTTCTATCAACTATATTCGACCGCCCTATGATGTTAGTTTTCACTGCTGCGGGAGCACGATGCGCAGGAGCCGCTGAGGAAGAGCCGGAGAGTACATATTCCACTACGTAGTAGGGCTCGGTATCAAGCGGAGCCTGATCTGTGTAGGAGGTAGCCGAAGCAGCCACAGACCCAATCTGCGTGAGTATATACCCATCGTTGCTATTCTCGCCTGCGGAGGCTCTCCGCCCGCGGAGGATGTTGTAGGTCACCACATCGGCTCCCTCGTACTGATCCCAAATGAGGTTATACGTACCTTCTTGTACGCCGCGGTTGATCGTAGCGTGTACAGTCTTATGGATGGCACTCTCAGCAGCATAGGTACCATTGGCAAGAACACCCTGTATCTTATAGCGATCGGATTTCTGCGAAGCATCGGATTGCGTGTCTGTATATGTGCCTTGCTCTGCAGGCACTACGGCTATCTCTGCAAACTGATTGAGCACATTGGTCTCTTTGAGGATTCGTACATGAGTGAAGAACGATTCATCTGCGCTGAAGTTAATGATGTTATGCGCGTTCTCGTCCACCGTGACGAGGGTGATAGCAGGGATTGTGGCGTCACCAATTACGCGGACAATGGTGCTGAACTCGGCTTCACAGCCATTCTTATTCAAGACCTTGAGATAAAGCACTACTGTCTCTTCGGTGAGCGAAGTCCTGCCTGCTTCTTCGTGAGCGGTGATTTTCAGTCCGTCCGTAGTGAGGCGTTCATCCATAATGTAGCGGCTTGAGGTTGAGACATCCATGCCGTCTTCGGTCACTTGAATCTTCTCTCCCGACCCAATCTATGCGTACCACTCGTAATAGGTAACATCTGCGGGAACGGTAGCCGAAGCGGGAGAATCCATCAGAAGCGTAGTCGGAAGAATAACAGCCATGTCATTCGGATTATCAATCGTGATGGTGCGGCTGTATGTCACACCATCGATGGTGATAGTGATATGTTTCTCACCGCCGGTAAGCCATGAAAGGGTGTAAGGTCCGAAGCCACTGCCGCTGATAACGGTTCCTCCGTCGAAGTCCCAGATGGGTGTACTCTCAGAATCCAAACCTTGATAGGAGACGAGCACGTCAGTGTTGGCGCATGCGGTCGCTACTGCCTCAATGGGGTTCTCGCGGGTGTATGCAGTATTGATGGTAGCGGTGAACTCCGAGAAACGTTGTTGCATATCGAGCGCCTGCACTTTTATCTCATACACGCCGGAACTGAGATAAGCGGTAGGTATGAGGAACTGCGTGGCGTTGATATAGGTGTAATCCGATAGCGGCATCGTACCGTTGTTGCCACCGTTCAGCGGTGAAATCAGATAGGTGTCACTTCCCTGTTTACGTACAGAGAGATTGTAGCGCATCAGCGCGGTAGGCGTGTGGTCGTCAGCGGCATCGTTCCACTGAATAAGCAGACCATTCTCTGTCGTGGTAGCCACTAATCCCGTAGGCGCAGCAGGTGCTTCATCTGCCATTGTCACAAGGCGATAGTAGGTCTCGTCGTGCGTCGGGTTAGATGCCGACTTGATATATTGTTCGTCCGGAGCTAATCTACAAATGGCAGGATAGCCCGTGAGTCCGGATGTATTATCACATAACTTATCGAATATCCAGCCGTGGTTTTCAATGCCGCTCGGTCCCATAAACCAAGCATAGAAACCGGCGTAATAACTATTGTTGCTTGGCATGACATTGTTGATGTTGTCTGTAGTGAAAGCCACATCGGGATAGCCATTGCCATCAATATCGCTGACGATAATTCTCTGACCGCCATACAAGGGATACATATATTGGGGAGTTAGTTCTCCGTGCGGCAGTTCTTCGGGTGCTGAGAACGACTGGTTGGCGTTGTTCCACATAATAGCCATTGTATAGGTGGAGCCGAGTGTGACGAGGATATCGATGTATCCATCGCCGTTGAAATCGCGCAGGAAGACATGTCCCCAAGTGATGCTTTGTGTGAATGGAATGGACTTCTTTTCGAACTGACCGTTACCGCGGCTGTATGCCACGGTGAGTGCACTGCCGGACATGTCAGCGATATCAACGAAACCGTCGTGGTCGAAGTCACCTGTGAAACCTACTATGTCTCCCGACTCCACGAGGCCATTCTCTTTGCGGTCAACGCTGCGGTTGATAAACGAAGTGAGGTCTGCAACCGACTGTGCTGCATAGGTGCCGTCCGCTTGCTCCACGAGCAACTGATAACCCGCAGCGGAGTTTTTGAATACATCAAGACGTCCATTGTGAGTGAAGTCCTGCAAGAAATTGTAATATTGCTCCTCTGTCTGTCCCAATGAGTTCTTGACATTATAGCCGAACAGATAGGCTACGTTGCTGTCATCCACGCGATCTGAAAGGGTGTTGGCATTGGTAGCATGAGGCAGGTATGCATATAGTTCATCATTGCTATACGACTCATGCAGCAGAAGATCCACATGTCCGTCGCGGTTGTAGTCATACCACATAGAGGTATTAGAATAGCCGGAGGTTAGGAAATTGGTATTCCAAAGTCCCTGCGCCTGCTGCGTAAGATCTCCCGTAGTAGTACCTACCAGCACGGCATTGGTGCCTAAAACATCCCCCCTGCCGTCATAGTTGATGTCCGCCATTGGCTGATAGAAGAGAGTCCTGTTCACAGACTCTACCTGCTCAAGAGCGACAGGTAGCACGCGAATGTTCTGCGAAGAGGATGCAGTCCTTCCATCGGGAGCGGTGATGGTATGAGTGATGGTCTTTACACCTCCGGTGGGGAAGGAAATCTTAACTTGAGAAGCAGTCTGAGAAATAATCTCTCCGTCGTCAACCAACCATGTTTGTGCATACTCCTCCGCGAGTGCGGTGCAGGTGATGATCAGTGTGTCAGTCAGTAATTGTTTATCGCTGTTAACGGTAAACTCTACTGGCAGTTTCTCATGCACAATAGTAGCCTCCTCCGACCATGCCGAACCTGTATGTTGGGCATCAATAGCCTGTACGGCTACGTAGATAGTGCCCGGTGCATAGGAGTTGAGATTGATCGTATAGGAATGTCTGCGCCCCATGTTACCGTCCAAGAAGTTACGTCGGCTACCGTCGGCATTGGCGTGCGGACGGAGGATATCCATCGCACCGCTCGCAGTTCCTATACGCAAAGCGTATGTCAGGTCGCAAGCCATGGTATGGTCATCGCTGCCGTCGCCCCAGGTGATAGTCAGCAGGCTGTCGTTGTATTGCAGCGTAGGAGCAGCAGGAGCCGTAGGAGCCGCATTGGCTTGTGCAGACGGATACGTATAAGCACCCTCCATCGAAATGTGAGATAGGATCTTTGAGGAATTTAAGTACATACCTCCTACATTAGCTAACCAAATATCTATTTTACCGTCATTATCAAGATCCTCGGCATTGATACCGGGCTCGCCTAAGTTCAGATTGAGAGTTCCGCCGGAGGTACTGTTTACACCAAAGAGCAGAGCGGGCTGTGTAAATTGCAGATTGGCTTGACCTTGCAACCATACTATTTCTGCGGAATCAGGGATATCATAATATTCACACCCCCACGAACTGCGAAGTCTTGTTATTCCTGCAGCGCGGAAAGCGAGCAAATCCATATATCCGTCGCCGTCAATATCCTGCAGATTGCAGAACAAGAGATTGTCTGACCCGTAACTCTGCTCGGCCTGACGCGTGAAGTTACCGCTGCCATCGTTCTT
>CAKZZM010000041.1 GCA_937885465.1 uncultured Bacteroidales bacterium | reverse complement strand
TACCAAGTACCAAGTGGGTGGCGGGGTGCCGAATACTATTCGGCGGAATAGACAACGCTAAATTGAAGTACGAAGTACGAAGTACCGCTTACGCGAAGGGACTGCCGAATAATATTCGGCGCAATTGACAACGCTACCATTGAACGCTCGGAGGCGTTCTCCACTACCAAAAATTTAAATATCATGAAAAGAATCCTATTGTCCTTAGTCTCTATAATGACGGCAGCCATTGTTTCGGCGGCTGAACAATTCGTTGTTTTTGCTCCTTCGGCAGAGACCGTATTCGCGGTGGCGGAAACCGGCAAGGCTGCTACTATCTATGTGGCAGCAGACGAGATAGAAGGTGTAAAAATTGCCGCACGCGACTTGCAGCAGGATGTCAGGAGAGTGACCAATATTGAGCCGGAACTCAATGAATGTACAAAGGGACAAGGTACAATGTACAAAGGCATTGTGGTGGGAACGGTTGCGCAACCGATGGTTCAAGAGGCGGCAAAGGAAGTAGGAATGGATATTAGTTCACTACAGGGCAAGCGGGAGATGTATCTGCTTTCTGCCAACAGCGATTTGCTTGTCATCGCCGGAAGCGATAAACGCGGTGCGATATACGGTATTTACGAATTGAGCAAACAAATGGGTGTCAGCCCGTGGTATTGGTTCGCCGATGTACCGGTGAAGCACCAAGACAGGGTGCTTGTTAACAAAGGCACTTACACCGACGGCGAGCCGGTGGTGGAGTACCGTGGTATATTTATCAACGACGAGTGGCCCTCTTTCGGCAACTGGTGTTACGACCGTTTCGGCGGCATCAACAGCAAGATGTATGCCCATATATTCGAACTCCTGCTTCGTCTCAAAGCCAATTTCATGTGGCCGGCGATGTGGGGCAGTGCGTTCTTTGCCGACGACCCCCAGAATGGCGTGTTAGCGGACAAGATGGGGATTGTGATGTCCACCTCTCACCATGAGCCCATGAACCTCAACCAACGCGACTGGAAGGCTATCGGCGGCACCGAGGAGAAATGGAACTACGTCACCAACGAGCAGGGACTCAAGGATTTCTGGCGTTCGGGTATTGTGCGCTCCAAGGACTGGGAGACTCTCATCACCGTCGGTATGCGTGGCGACGGTGATATGGAGATGCCTAACTCGGGAGATAATATTGCGCTGTTGGAGCGTATCGTGCGTGACCAGCGGCAGATGATATCCGAGGAGATGGGCAAGCCTGCCAACGAAGTGCCGCAGGTCTGGGCGTTATACAAAGAGGTGCAGGACTACTACGATGCAGGCATGAAAGTGCCGGATGATATTATCCTGCTGCTCTGTGACGATAACTGGGGCAATATCCGCCGTGTGCCGACAGGCGACAAAGCCAATCATCCGGGCGGTTACGGTATGTACTACCACTTCGATTACGTGGGTGGTCCGCGTAACTCGAAATGGGTGAACGTGTCGCCTATTCCGCGTGTGTGGGAGCAGATGAACCTCTGCTATGAGTATGGTATCAACAAGATATGGATTGTCAATGTGGGTGACCTCAAGCCGATGGAGTATCCTATCACGTTCTTCTGCGACATGGCGTGGAACCCTGCTAAGTACAACCAAGACAACCTCGCTGAACACGCCGAGGAGTTCTGCCGTTCGGTCTTCGGCGACGAGTATGCCCAAGAGGCAGCGCGGCTGCTACGCACCTACGCCAAGTTCAACCGCCGCGTGACACCTGAGTCGCTCAATATGACCACCTATTCGTTCCACTATAATGAATGGTACCGCGTGTGTGCGGACTACAATAAATTAGCTGCGGACGCACGTGCGTTGGAGCAGAAACTGCCGGCGGAGGCACGCTCGGCATATTTCGAGTTGTTGGGCTTGCCTATAGAAGGTGTGGCTAACCTCTATAATCTCTATTATGCGCAGGCGATGAACAAACGGCTCGCAAAGCAGCATAACGAGGCAGCAAACGCCTGGGCGCAGAAAGTAAGAGAGTACTATGTGCAGGACTCCCTGCTCTCCAAGCGCTACCATGAGTTAGAAGGCGGCAAATGGAACCATATGATGGATGAGATACGTATCGGTTATAAGAGTTGGAACTCTCCTGAGCATCGTACTATGCCCGCCATCGAAAGGGTAGGTAATGGCGCAATACCCGCAGGTGTGAATACCGACAAACCGATGACGAATGTGCCTTACCCATTGACCTCGCCGGTGAAAGCACCGTGTACGTTCGTGGAGAAAGACGGCTATATCACTATTGAGGCGGAGCACTATACCCGTAAGACGGACGGAGCCGGTGCAAAATGGATTGTCATCCCCGAACTCGGACGTACGCTCTCCGGCTTCAGCACCAAACCTATTACCGGTTCGGTGGAGGGCGCATCACTGGAATACGACTTCACGTGCCAGACTACGGACTTTGCTGTTGTTGTGCTGCGTTTAGCACCGACCCTCAACTACCTGCCGCAGGGGCAGCGGTACGCAGTCTCCATAGACGGCGGGAAAGAGAAAATCGTTAATATCAACGGTCATTATACCGGTGAATTAGGCGAGTGGCAACGTAATCACTGCATCGACAGCCAGACCGTATTCGACATCACTAAGCCGGGCAAGCACACTCTCCGTATCCGTCCGTTAGACAACGGTATCGTGCTTCAGAAGATATGTATTAACCTCGGCGGGCTGCACCGCTCATATCTCTGGCCGGATGAAACGATAGAATAAAGTACAAAGGGACAAAGTACAATGTACAAAGGGACAAAGTACAATGTACAAAGTAAATCTTAAAAAAGTACAAAGGGACAAAGTACAATGTACAAAGTAAATCTTAAATTTAAATATATATATTTATGACAAAAGAGTATTTTCCTCAAATAGGCAAGATTGCCTATGAAGGACCGGAGTCTAAGAACCCGATGGCGTTCCACTACTACGATGCAGAGCGCGTGGTGGCGGGTAAGAAAATGAAAGACTGGATGCGTTTTGCCATGGCGTGGTGGCACACCCTCTGCGCAGAAGGAGCAGACCAGTTCGGCGGTGGTACGAAGAAGTTCCCGTGGAACGAAGGCGCTGATGCCGTAGAGATTGCCAAGCATAAAGCTGATGCAGGATTCGAGATTATGCAGAAACTCGGTTTCCCCTATTTCTGCTTCCATGACGTGGACCTCGTAAGCGAGGGCGCGAGTGTAGAAGAGTATGAGGCTAACATCAAGGCTATCACCGACTACCTCAAGCAGAAGATGGACGAGACGGGCATCAAACTGCTGTGGTCCACCGCCAATGTCTTCGGTAATGCCCGTTATATGAACGGCGCGAGCACCAACCCCGATTTCGATGTAGTGGCTCGTGCTATCGTGCAGATTAAGAACGCTATCGACGCAGGTATCAAGTTAGGCGCAGAGAACTACGTCTTCTGGGGCGGTCGTGAGGGTTATATGAGTCTTCTGAATACCGACCAGAAACGTGAGAAAGAGCACATGGCTACCATGCTGCGTATGGCACGCGACTACGCACGCAGCAAAGGCTTCAAGGGCACTTTCCTCATCGAACCCAAACCGATGGAGCCGAGCAAACACCAGTATGACGTGGACACCGAGACCGTCATCGGCTTCCTCAAAGCACACGGTTTAGACAAGGATTTCAAGGTTAATATAGAGGTGAACCACGCTACGCTCGCTGGCCATACCTTCGAGCACGAACTGGCATGCGCTGTAGATGCAGGAATGCTCGGTTCGATCGACGCCAACCGCGGTGACGCGCAGAACGGCTGGGACACCGACCAGTTCCCCAT
>CAKZZM010000040.1 GCA_937885465.1 uncultured Bacteroidales bacterium | reverse complement strand
CCGCGTGAGCTGTGTCGGTGTAGATCCGCGCAGGATGTTGTACGATGCGACTGTCGTGCCCTCATAGCCGTTCCATATAAGGTTGAATGTGCCGTTCTGCACACCGCGGTTGATGGTGAGGTGTACCGTCTTGTGTACACCACTTGTCGGCGACTCGTTGCCATTAGCCAACACGCCGGTAATGCGATAGCGTTCAGCCTTCTGCGAAGCATCCGAGTGGGTGTCTGTGAACGAGCCAACAGATGCCGTCTCGGTGCCTATCAACTCGTACTCGTTGAGTACCTCGCCTTCCTTATAGATATTCACTGTAGCAAAGGCATCCTCATTCGCCCAGGCAATGACATTATGCCCATTGGCATTGGTCGTGACGAGTGTGAGGGTAGGAATAGCAGTAGCTTCCATGATGGTGACCGGAGTCATAAAGAAGGCCTCGCAGCCGTTGGCGTTGGTCACACGCAAATACAGAACAACCTCTTCTAAGGTGAGGGATTGACGACCGGATATATCTTGCGCCGTAACGGTCAGACCGTTGGCTTTGAGACGGTAGTCGTAGGAAACGACCGTACTGGTTACTTCATGGTGCTCATTCATATTGAGGATGATACCATATTGATCAATGGGGTGCAAATCACCGCCGCTGATCTGTGCAAACCACTCATAGCTGACGTCACTCGGCACGGAAGCCGTTGCAGGTGTTCCAATATAAAGCACGTTCGGAAGACTGACTGCCAGTTCGCCCGGATTGTCGATGGTAATCGTCGCAGAATAAGTCTGCCCATCCAGCGTGAGGCTGATTGCCTTCTCTCCGCCTGTTTCCCAATATACTTCGTAGGGACCAAAGCCCTCTCCGTTGGCTACACCGCCGTCAAAGTTCCAGACAGGCGTGCCGGTGGTTTCCTCGCCACGGTAGGAAACGGTGATATAATCATTGGCGCAACCGAAGGTCTGCACCTCTATCGGGTTACGCATGACGGTTGCGGTGACGGTTTGTGAGAAGACAGACAGCTTGTTCTGACGGTCGAGAGCCTGCAATTGGATGTCATAGCGACCGGTTCCAAGTTCAGAGGTCGGAATGAGATAACTTGTCCCTTCTATATAGTCATATCCGGGGATATACATTGCGTCTGCATTACCGCCGTTCTGCGGACTAACGAGGTAGGTATCCGTGCTTTGCTGCTTAACGCTGAGGTTATAGCGCATAGATGCGGCAGGCGTGTGGTCATCTACGGCTGCATCCCATGTAATCAGCAGACCGTCATCCGTCATAGTTGCCTGGATATTAGTCGGTGCAGCGGGGCGTGTGTCTGCCTGAGTAATAATTGGATAAAGCCCATTGAACTCGCGGGCATAATTAACTACCAAGCAATGCTCTTCCGGCGTGATGTAGCATTCCGTCACTATACTTCCGCCATTGCCGGCTGCCGGAACAAGAAAGCCTTCTGCTATCACATTTCCTCCCTCTTTATACCAAACATACAGACCATAGATATCACTACCATAGCTGTCCGTTCCGGCAAGAGGATTAAGAACAAACGCCACGGAATCCAAATAGCCGTTGTTATCCACATCGGTCAGAACGTAATGTTCCTGACCTTCATAGTTATCGGCGGGGAAGAAATCGGCTAATGCTTCATCGTCTACGCGTGCTGAGAGCGTTGTTCCCGAGGTGTGCGGAAGGTAAGCATAGTTATAGTTATAACCATAACGCTCTTTGAACAACAGATCTACATGTCCGTCTTTGTTCCAGTCGTACCAAATGAAGCTCCCGTCGTTGACATACATACCTTCTGTCAAAATATTAGTATTCCAAAGTCCTGCTGCTTTACTGAATAAGTTGTCAGCATTTCCTTTTTGTACGACCAAACCATAGTATGAACTACCACTACGATTCGTAGGTAGCACACCGTCCAAGCGACCGTCATACGTAAAATCAGCCATTGGGAAGAAGAAAATTGGTAGCTGCTCATCGCTCAATGCAACAGTTTCGCCTACACCGGCAGGCATTACCTCAACGGTCGTACTAGCAGTCAGTGTACCGCCGTTGGGAGTAGTCACCGTGTGGGTGATTGTTTTGAAACCGCCGGAAGTGAAGGAAAGGATGAGTTTAGTGTCGCCGTCAGCTACGTAATTTCCATCTTGCACGGTCCACTGATGGGTGTAACCGGCAGGCAAGGCGGTAAAAGTCAGTTTGATGGTTTCGTTGAAGCCTATTTGGTTTTTATCTAATGCGAACTCTACCGGCACACGGTCATGCACGGCAGTTGCTTCCTGTGACCATGCTGAACCGCTGTGCTGCGCATCTATCGCCTGTACTGCCACATAGATAGTAGCTGGTACGTAGGAATGCAGGTCAATAACATATTTATGCGTGCGTCCCATGTTTCCGTCCAAGAAATTACGGCGTGTACCGTCAGCGTTGGCGTGCGCCGCGAGAATCTCATTGCCGCCGGAAGTGGTACCTATCCGCAGGGCATAATTGAGGTCACAAGTCTGTGTCTGTGCGTCAGTTCCGTTACCCCATGTGACGGTCAAAATGCCGTTGTTGTAGTCCAAGGTCGGTTGGGTCGGAGCCGTCGGGCGAGTATTTGCAGTTGCACCGGTAATCGTATAAATAGACGTTGCGGTCTGACCGCTCAAACCACTTATCCAGATTTCCGCTTTGCCATCGCCATTCAAGTCTTCGGCATTGATAGTGAGGTTGGCAGGACGGTCATCGAGATTAATGGTAAACGAGCCAAGGGATATAGGGTTTCCAAACTGCAAATTATGGTTACCCTTCAGCCAGACTATTTCGGCGTTGCCATTACCATAGTCGTCGTAACTATTAAAAGCATAATAGGCCCCTAACGTGGTGTTTCTAAACACTATGTCCCCACGCAAAGCCAGCAGGTCATAATTGCCGTCGCCGTCTATATCCTGCAAAGCAGAGAACCACAGATTATTCTCCCCGTGGTCTTGTTCTTCTTGTTGCGTGAAGACACCTTGCCCGTTATTGGTGAAGAAACAGGTGTAGGCATAGCCTGTAGAGTTCTTGGCTGCGGTGAAGGTAGCCAACAGATCAAGGTCACCGTCATGGTCGAAATCATAACAATAGACGATGTCATCCACTGCTACATTCTGATAGAGGGTAGTGATATTGAACTGTTTGGCCGTGCGATTGTAGATAGCCGTGTATAATTTGGCACCCGGGAAGATGAAATCCATGATGCCGTCGTTGTTCAAGTCGGCAGGGATGACGAGTCCGTTAGTCTGAGTCCACACCCATTTACCGTTTCCCATGTTCGTGTAGATGATACCGTCTTTCTCGTCAACAAGGTCCATCAAACCATCGCCGTTCAAGTCAACGGCTTTAGTCGGTGCGTTGATGGTATGTCCGATACCCGGTGCCTTCTTCTGCTCCGGTGCATTGCGTTTCGGTGCGCGCGCCAGCGACCAACCGCCTAAAGTGGCACTGTAGGTGTAACGTGACACTTCGCCCAACGAGTAGTTCTGTGGGTTGTTGTATTGGTCGAGTTCCTCCGGCGTCATCTGTGCGACAAACTCATCCCACGTCATCACTTGCATGGTCTCACTCTGGAAAGAACCGTCCGCCAATTGATACATGATATCACCGTAATACGCATATCGGTTGCCAGCGCTTAATTGCACGTTTCTATTTAGCACAAGGTAGTCGAGACGCCCGTCATCGTTCAAGTCCATATTCGTCACCGCAAGTGCCTGACTTAAGATATCATAGTTTGTTGCATTACTCAAACACAACTCTGCAGAACCGTTATAATTGCCTAAATCCGGCTTGCCGTCATGGTTCACGTCCTCTATGTAAGCAATAGTGATTCCCCCTGAAGGACCATCAAAACTCTCCACAGAACCAGTTCCTATCGTCTGATCCGTAGCAAACTGATTCAGGATATCCTGCGTCACTGTCAATGTAAAGTCTGTATGGTAGAGGTAACGTTCATAACCCTGCGACCAGTCGCTCTGATACGTGGAGTTCGTGGTGCATTGAACGGCTTGTTTGAGTCCGTTACCACTAAAGTCATACATCACCTCTGCTTTTGGCAGATTTACAGGAACTGTGTTTGTTTGTGCTTGCATTGCTACTGCCACCAGCAGTGTCAATGCGAAAAATAATTTGCGTCTCATATCGTGAAGCAGTTTAATGTTTTTTTATTGATATATATCATTAGTGTCCACTAAATTAAATTTCGCATGTTAGTTAATATGCTATATTAACGTGAGTTCTGTGTTTCAGTATATATAC
>CAKZZM010000039.1 GCA_937885465.1 uncultured Bacteroidales bacterium | reverse complement strand
TCTCCATGGCTATCTTCGGTTGCGTGATGATAGTCGCAGCCTTCATCGTGCCGCCTACGGGCGAGATACATCCGTCAGTGCTGACCGCTTTCGGTGAGATACTCACTTTCGCCGGTGCAGTGCTGGGTATCGACTACAACTACAAGTTCAAAATCCACCATGAAAAAGGCACAGGAACGCGGTCGTCCTCGCCCGCTGATGAGAAAGGAGGGGAGCAATGAGAAAAATTACAGAGATTATCGTCCATTGCACCGCTACGAAAGCAGGTCGGCACTTCGATGTGAATGATGTGCGCCGCTGGCACTTGCAACGCAAGTTCCGTGACATCGGCTATCATTTTCTCGTTCTCCTTGACGGCACAGTGCAACAGGGCAGACCCCTCGCTGAAGCCGGTGCGCATTGCACGGGGCATAATGCCAACTCCATCGGTGTCTGCTATGTCGGAGGGCTTGACGCTTCCGGCAATCCCTCAGACACCCGCACACCCGAACAACGCATTGCCCTGCGCAATCTGCTCACCACGCTCCGCCGCCAATTCCCAACGGCTGTTATTCACGGCCATCGGGACTTTGCCCCCAAAGCCTGCCCTTGTTTTGACGCCACCGAAGAATACAAATACCTATGAGAAAGTTAATTATTCTATGTGCCAGCGTCCTACTTTGCGCTTGCAGCGTAAAGAAGCACGCCGTCACCACTATCGAGCAGCAGACTCAAACAACCGGCTCGCATACAAGTGTGCAAGCCCTTCAGTCGTTTGACTCCTTGCTGCATACCCTCGACTTCAGTGCTGACAGCATCGTCATCCGGATGGAATATCCGAGCAATAGTTATTGCGAGGATGGAGGACGAACGGCGGCTGCCCTAAACTCGCCGAGCGAGTTTCCTTGCAGCAAGCCAGTTCGGACGACCATTACCGCCCATCAACCACGAGTGCGGGCTACAAAACAGGAAAATAATCGTGTAGTTGCGCAAAAGGTAGAGCAGGACACCGTGGCAACCCAAAACATCACCAATAGCCACGCCGATGTATCTAACGATATAGTCGGAGTGGCAAAGCCGATGAACGGCACTATCGTTGCTGTTATCGTCATATTGGCTGTTTTGATTGTTGCTACTATCGTCCTTTTGCTCTTCCTGCGCAAGTACAGGATTATATAATCCACCTCTTTTTCGTCTCTTTAATAAGTCGCTTTTGTCTCCTTTTTGGCTCGTTTTTGGTAAGCCGCAAAAGAGCAGAGAAAGAGCAGAGAAAGAGCCGAGAACTCGCACCCTTAAAATCGTAAATTGTAAATAACAAAATTGTAAATGACTTTATGCAAACAACCAACACATTCATCGCCAAAGAAGATTTCCGCATCCGCTACGGCATACCCCGTGGCACTTTCCGCCGTTATCTTAGGCTTGCCGAACCGCAGATGCCTAAGCCGTACTCCAAGTACCAAAAGTACCTCACCCCTGCCCAAGCCGACTTCCTCATCCGCCACCTCTGCCTCGACCCACCCGATGAGTAAAGCACCTCCTGCATCCGACACCGGCGTTAGTGCCATTTATTGAACACTTTTCGCCACATTCCTTTGCAAAAATCATTTTCTCACCCCCAATTTACTCTAAAACAGCAAATAAATTTGCATATCTGCAAAAAAAAGTGTATCTTTGCGGCGAAATTTAGAATGGGGTGAATTATGGACTTCAAACCTGCTTATATTATTTTTATCATTCGCAAGTTCGCAGAACACTACAAGATGACAGCCAAACAGGCGTATCAGTATCTCAAGCAGTTCGCGGGAATAGCTTTCCTTGATGACTGCTATGAAGCGGAGCACCAACAATCAGTGGCTACTGCTATTGAAGATTTAACTATCGTTTGTCAAAACCACGGTGGAGGACTACGCTATGCTTAAATTATATCACGGCTCAAATGTCCGCATAGAATGTATAGACCTTTCAGTTGGGCACATCAACAAAGATTTCGGTAAAGGTTTTTATCTCACAGATATAAAGACGCAAGCCGATGAGATGGCAAAACGGAAGGCTCGTCTCTTCTTGGATGCACAACCGATAGTTACTACCTTCTTGTTTGACGACAAATGTCTGAAAGACAATTCGCTCAATGTGAAGATTTTTAATGGCGTGTCTGATGAATGGGCAGATTTTATCTTCCAAAACCGAAGAGCATCTGAGACTGGCTTTAGACATAATTTCGATATTGTGATAGGCCCTGTCGCTGATGATGGGGTTGTTATGCAGCTCGACCGCTATGAATTAGGGCAGATTACTTTGCAACAGTTGGTTGAGGAGTTGCGCTATCGCAAACTGAATAATCAGTATTTCTTTGGCACTGAACATGCTATTCAATATTTGCAGTTGCTATGAGTACAGAACAAACATATATGATAGATTACGTGCTTTCAGGATTGACGCAGTTAATCATGGAGAAGCAACACAAACCCCTGCCGGAGGCATTGGATATATTGTATAATTCTGCATTATACGACCAACTATCCGACCCCGATACAGGTCTATACCTGCAAAGTAAATACTATAATTACGAACTATTGTAACCACCACCATCCGCCTATGAAACATAACAACTAAAAGGCAACATACATAAATAATTAGCATTGCGCGATTCTTGGTCATACGAAACTGGACACTTCAACTGACACAAGTACAAGAACAAAGCACGATGCTCACGAGAGGCGTGAGCTTTGTTCGATAATTGGTACTTGTAGGTAGTCCAGAATCCTGTATGACCAAAGAAACGAAAAAGTTTCACGCTCTTTCTTTTGGCATATAAACAAATCAAAACTTATATATTATGAGACACAAATTTTCTTTATTGATGTTACTGTGCTGTAGCATGTGGCTGTCGGCTCAAAACAGTTATCTGACCGTCTCCGAATTGATAACTGAGTACAACAACCTTAATCTCACAAGTGGCACAACCGCAAGCGAGACTTATTCCGTCCGCGGCTACGTTACGCTTTGGCAGAACGGCTATCCACAGTATCAAAACGCTTCGTTTTATATAGACGATACCGAGACTGGTTCTACCACTCTATTACAATGCTTCCGCTTGACAGGAGCCACAACTGCTGACCAGCGTAAATTAGTGGTTGGCGATTACGTAGAGATTCAAAATGCACAATTGGCGAACTATTACGGTAATCCGGAACTGAAGAATGGTTCATTTACCATTATTTCCGATGCAACTCCCGCCGAATATAAAGGGGAAACAACTATAGCTGATTTCCTTGCACAAGCAGACTTGAAGAACATCTATCAATTGACAGGTGTAGTGTCCGGCTTGACAGAGGGCAATAATAAGACATATGGCAATCTCACCTTGACGGACGAAACGGGAAGTGTATATGTATATGGGGTACTGGATGCTAATGGGCAAAGCGGTAACTTTGCTGCGCTGAATGTGGAGAATGATGATACGCTCACGATTCGAGGTATATACTCATTACATAACAGTCAAATAGAAATAAAGGATGCACAATATATTAACCATCACAAAAAATATATAGAAGAACCAGTAGAAGAACCTGCGCAATTTATGGGTGCCACTACTATAGCAGATTTTTTAGGAAAAGCAGATACGAAAAATATCTACCAATTAACAGGTGTTGTGGATTACATATATGATAACAATGTAGGAGATATTGACATAATTGATGAAAGTGGTAATATTCATATAAGTAGTATATTAACATCTGATAGTATATCGAATGTTTTCTCAACACTTGATGTTAGCGAACTTGATACTATTACTATTAATGCCACTTTGACGGAAGAGTATGGTAGTTTGTATGTATATGATGCTGTCTTTGTAAGCCGTTCTAAATATATAGCACCGCCTTTAGTTTGTCAATGTGGGGATGATGTGTATTATACCGTTGATTTTGATACGGAAACATTAACCGTTTATGGTTCTGGAGACATGTGGGACACATATCAACCTATTACACAATATGCTTGCAGCATAAGTTCTCCGATACAACATATAATAGTTGAGGAAGGAGTCACTTCTATTGGTAGTTATGCATTCGATAGATACAATGCATATTCCTTTGATGGACTGCAAACTGTGACTTTGCCATCTTCTCTATTAAAAATAGGGGAGTGTGCTTTTAGAGGATGTAGTAATCTACAATCCATCTCACTCCCTGCTTCTTTGCTACAAATAGGCAGTTGGGCATTCACTAACTGCGGCATGACATCCATTTATATCCCCGAAAATGTATCGTACATTGATAGATATGCATTTTGGAGTTGCCCATTGACTGAAATCAATGTATCTGCCGCAAATCAGACATATAGTTCCATTGATGGCGTGTTGTTTGACAAAGCGCAAAAGCAATTATTCATGTACCCAAAAGGCAAAACGGATGATAGATACACTATTCCCAATACGGTAGAATGGATAGACCATGCTGCATTTTATGGCAACAAGAATATTATTTCAGTTTCGATGGGAAATAATGTACAAGGAATTGGTATTGATGCGTTCGCTGAATGTGATAAATTGATAACCATTTCTATCTCGGACAGTTTATCATTTATAGGAGGAGGGTGTTTTGATGGAATTGCATTGTTTAATGATGACAGAGAATGGGATAATGGAGTGTTGTATATAAACAACTATCTTATACAAGCAGGGGAATTGCCAAATATAGAACCCGGTGTGCCTAATCCATCCGATGATGACAATATCCCAACTCCTCAAAACATAGGGGCAGAGCAACAAGACACTGCTTATGCAATTAAAGAGGGGACAACACTTATCGCAATGTCTGCATCTGTTCCAATAAGTTCTGCCAATCTGATTAAGAAAATCACCATTCCATCAACAATGACATATATTAACCCCGACGGATTGTGTATAAAATCATTGACAGAGGTAGTATGGAATGCCAAGCATTGTCATGATTTTACTGTTACAATTCCGGTAACTATTGAAAAAGATAGTTCGGTTATTTACAATCCTTTCTGTGAGTATGGCAACTCTGAAGCAACATCTGCTATCAAAAAAATCTCCTTTGCCAAGGGAGTAGAGTATATTCCATCCGGTTTATGCAGCGTTATGCCAAATTTGGAGGAGGTTTATAATTATAACCCCGAGCCGATTAGTATAGCAGACAATACATTTGAAGGAGTTGATTACACATGTATCTTGTATGTACCTAATGGTAGCAAAGCAAAATACGAAGCTGCTCCTGTTTGGAAGAATTTCTATCGTATCAAAGAGATGGAAGATGACACAGCCTTAGATGAAATAGAATGTTTAGACCATAAAACAGCAAAGATAATAGAAAATGGTCAAATCTACATCATCCGTAACAACCAAACCTACACAGTAACCGGTCAAGAGGTCAA
>CAKZZM010000038.1 GCA_937885465.1 uncultured Bacteroidales bacterium | reverse complement strand
TACCCAAAATTATCCAAAAATTAAAATTTTTGGCGAAATAAGTGGGAAACTTTAGTAACTAAATCAAACCATGAAACACACGCAATCTTTTGCTTCCCTTGCTATGCGCAGGGTGGCGAGGTGTTATAGTAATACTCAGCACGAGGCGGTGCCGCGTCTTCGTGCCGCGTCAAGTTCTGATAAGGCGGCTCGCCTGCGTTACATCATCTTTGCTCTTGTAGTGCTTGTGCTCTACGCGCCGCAGGCGTGGGGCGCCACCCCTGCTGCGTCGGGTACTTATACTTTTGCTGACCAGACGATAGGCGCGAAGGAGAAGTTCTATAAGATAAGCAACGGCGTGTTTCAGTATCGAATGAATATTTACACTAAAGATGCAACTCTCGGTATTCAGATTCAGAACACTGTCAATACAAGTACCGGCTTCGCCGTGTATCTCTCTACTGCTATGGATTTAGAGGTGGTGGTGAAGAAGAAGAGCGTAAAGACCGAGGTGCCTGCCACTATAACCGTATATTCCGTTACGAATGGTTCTACAGTTTTCCAGGCTATGGAAGAAGGTACGAATAACAGCACTTCGGTATCTTTCACCTTGGGCGGTTCTGCCTATGCCTCTGATAATATCACTTTCCCTGCGTTGGCTTCGGCTGCTACGGCAGAAACGACGACCGGCACTATGAGTCTTGCGGCGGGTTATTACTATATTGAGGGCGTTTGTGCAAGTAAGAATGCGTATATCTACTCTATAAGTCTCTCCGGCTGTTCGGCACCGGCATCGGTGGGGATAAGCGGGCAGTGGCATTACTTCCCGGGGGATAATATATCGCTGACGGCGACCCCGACGGGTGGCAGCGGGACGGTAACGACCTATCAGTGGTATAAGAACGGCACGGAGAACGAGAATAGGATAGCGGGTGCCACCTCCGCCACCTACAGCGTGGATCACTGCACCTTCGATGATGCCGGCACTTACTACTGCATGGTTACGAAAGACGGCTCTTGCTCAACCATGAGTGACGGCTTCGGGGTGAAGATACTGAGGCTGTACGTGAATACGGGAGTTGAAAATTGGACATCCTACGGCTACGCCGACTTCGTGAAGGTGAGTGAGACGACAGCCGTTGCTACTATCTTCCTCGGCGCACCATGGTTCTATGGCTTCAATATTGCGGACGGCTGCGGTCATTATTACGGCAATAGCGGCGATATGACGAGCGCAAATCACCTTAACTGGACGATGGACAACACCTCGCGCTCTTGCGGTTTGACCACCACCAACGGCGCAACATATACCTTCACCGTCAATTATTCGGATATAGCACAACCGGTGGTGAGTGTGGAGTATCCTATTGCTAATCAGGCGGCGGAGAAGACCATCTATTTCTACAACAGCAAGGGATGGACGCAGGTCTATTACCGCAAGGGACACGGCACGTATTCGGAGGCGACACTGATGACGCTCGTGCCCGGCACGGCTAATCTCTATAAGGTAACGACCACGGCTTTCGACGGTATGGCGGCGTGGAATATAACGGATAATGCCGGTTGGACGGGTAGTAATTCTATCTACAAGACTAAGACCGGCGACTCATATCAAATCAATAATGCCACTAATTTCGATGGCGGTGCGGTGACGTTAGATGCTATCACTATTACGCCGACGGGTGATGGCAGTATGGGCGGTGATGACCAGAATGACAACTGCCGCTTCTACGGTTATGAGCCTTCAGTGGGTATGCGCACGCAGCGGGTTGAGGTTGCCGGTACGACGAATGGCTCGATACGAGTCGATTATACCAACACGAGCGGCTCGGTTGTGTCGTTCACGAGCGGCGAGCGCGACCTCGCTCACTCCACTATCATCACTATCTCTGCCACGCCTGCGGCGGGCTACGAATTGGAGTCGCTGACCGTCAATGGTGCGGACCATACAAGCGGCAACACTGTTACCGTCACCTCAGAGACAACGATAGAGGCATCCTTCACCCCGAGGGTTTATGATATCCATTACTATGATCAGGGCGGCACCGCTTTCTCCGGCTCTCATGCCGTCGGCTATCCCACGACGCATACCTACGGCACGGCGACCGACCTCATGAGTGCCACTAAGACGGGGTATCACTTCGACGGGTGGTACACTGCCTCTGCCTGCACCGGCTCGCCCGTCACCTCTCTCGGGGCAACAGCCTATACCGCTGACCCGTCGCTGTATGCCAAATGGTCGGAGGCAGGGTATAGTGTTACCTACGCCGATGGCGGTGCTACGACGGGAACAGTGCCGACAGACGATAACGACTATGCCGGCGGCGCAACGGTAATGGTGCTCGGCAACACAGGCTCGCTCACCAAGACCGGCTATGGCTTCCGAGGCTGGACCGACGGCACCACCTTCTTCCTCCCGGCACAGACCTTCACCATAACAGCCGATGTTACACTTACGGCAGTGTGGGACGAAGAGGCGGATGATGTGATATGCAATATCTATTTCCGTGCTGCCAAATGGACGGGCGAGACCTTCGCACAAGGCAATACCACAACCGCAGACGAGAAATACGGAATATGGTTCTATTCAAAAAGCAGCAGTAATCAGTTCAGCCTTACTAATAATACCACTAACGGTCTTACTTTCCCCGGTAATAATCTATCGAGCGGAAATTACTATTTCTGTATTCCGCTGACGGGTATAAATGGTGAGATAACCGTCACTTTCACTCATGGTTATAGTAGTCAAAAGGCTTCGTATAAGTATGTGTATATCGATGGTCGCGACTCTTTCACTGCGGGTAATACCAATAGTTCCGGCGGAACGCAAGTGACGGATGCTAATCAAAGCGATACGCAGTTATCGTTCACCGTCACTGCGTCTCAGAGCAAGGGACACTTATGTGTCGGAAGGTATGGCTCCTCATTTACTCAGATATACGGCGTGCGTGTCACCACGCCGGGCGGTTCTTCCAACTCCACCGTTCGCTTTGCTCACGGTAGCGTAGCACCTGCTTCGGCGGCGGGTATGCCGACTACTATAGTGGGCGTTCCGGCGGGTAAGTTGATTGTTCGTCCGTCAGACCCGACGGCTGACCACTGCACCTTCGGCGGGTGGTACACCGATGCCGCCTGCACTAATGCATGGAACTGGGGTAGCAGCACCGTCACGAAGGACACTACGCTCTACGCTAAATGGACGGGTGAGAGTTATGCCATCACTTATAAGGACGAGGGTGATGTCGCTTTCTCGGGTTCCCACGCTACGGGTTATCCCACCTCGCATACCTACGGCTCTGCCACAGCACTACAGACGGCTACGAAGGCGGGTAAGGTGTTCTGCGGGTGGTACACCGCCTCTGCCTGCACCGGCTCGCCCGTCAGGACGCTTAGTGCCACCGGCTACACCGCTGCTATAACGCTCTATGCCAAGTGGTCCGACTACAAGCAGTTTGAGAAAGTAACGGACGCCGACCAACTTGAGGAAGAGGATGAGGTCATCATCGTTTATGAAACGGGAAAGGTCATCGGGGACTCAATCAGCGGTAACCTCATGGGGGCAACGGATGTGGGTGTGGAGTTCTCGTCGCCCGTGGGTAGTTATGTCAATGTGGCGACCAATGCAGGGTATGTGTTCACCCTCGAGGCGAGCGACGACAAGTGGAAACTGATCGACGGCAATGACGGAGCACTTGCCGTTAATAATACCAACAAGATAGAGGTGCAGGAAGGCGGCGACGATTGGTCAATCAGTGTTGCGTCAGGTAATGCCACGATACAAAGTGCCACGACGAGCAAGAGCACAAAGACCCTATTATATAACGCTGCCACCGGTAAGTTCACCGTCTATGCTTCGGCGGGCGGCGATGTGCAGAATGTGCAACTGTATCATTATCAGGAGCTGAATCCTGTTATTCGCGTGTTGCCTATCACGGCAGACCTATTCACTTATGTAGAGGGCTACGGTCCGTCTGCTGCGCAGGAGTTCAGTATCACGGGTAAGAACCTGACGGGTAATCTCACTCTCACCATCCCCTCGGGTTACGAGGTCAGCACCACTTCTGCCACGGCGGGTTTCACCACTGCCTCGCAGACCTTTACCAAAGATGCTTCCGACCGCGTGAGCACTACTATATGGATACGCATGCAGTCGGGTCTGGCGCAGGGCGAGCATAACGGCAACGCCGTCGTGTCGGGCGGCGGGGCAACGACGAAGAATATAGCCCTCAGTGGCACCGTAACGGGGTTGCCGACCGGCAGAGGGTTTGTCCGCGTCAATTCTAACGCCGATATTCACGCCGGCGAGTATTATCTCTTGGTAGCAGAGTCGTACGGCAAGGGTAACGGACATAACACCGTCTCTAATCAGGGTGATTTCCTTGACCAGACCTCTGTCGTTACGATAGAGATAGCCGGCGAGGATGTACTCTATGCCGATGACGATGCCGCCATCAATCCGTTTGTCGTCAAGGGTAGGCGCAGCGGGCATACCTTGTACGACCTTGATAATATGAGTCGCGTACTCGTGGCATGGCCGGGAAAGAAGATGCTCTTCAAGTCGCCTGCAAGCATCACTGCCGACACCGTCGGACTATGGACTATCAACGCTTCCGATGCCGACGATGTGCGTGTGACGGATGCCTCAGGGCGGTATGGCAGGATATATTACAACTCGTCGGATAAGCGGTTTAATGTATATCAGGAGGATGATAAGGAGAAGTCGAAGCATAAGCCTCTGCAACTCTATCGCAACAACTGCACCACTGCCAATCTGCATTTCCTCTGCGGAGCGACGGAAACGGAGGATTTGAACATAGCCTTCAATGGTGCTTCCTATACCGTTACGGGTGCTTTCTCAACGGAGAGCAACGGGACACTGACCTCCACTATCACCCCTGCGCCGGCGGGCGGAGATATCGTTTTCGATATAGCGGCGAAGACTATAACCGTTACAGCATCAGGCGAGTGGGATATAATGCTGACGCAGGCGGAGGGCGACTACTGTCCTGCCGAGGCGTACTGCCATGTCAAGGCGACGAAGGTAGTGACGGAGATGTCTATTGCGGGGTGGACGGCTACCGCCGTTGACCCGCAGCAGGAAGAGGTGCCTGCCGACCTCTCGCATGAGGGCGAGAATGTGGTGGCAGACCCCGACCTCTACCCGTGGTTCGCCTTCGAGGATATAGGCGAGTACTTAGATATAACCGACTGGGACGGCAGCAATGTCATCGTCAATATGAACGGCTACCGCGGCAGCGGGACATGGGCTGTGCGGTCGGAGAACAGCGGGGCGTGGAAGAGTCTTCTGTCGGGTGCCAATGCAGACCGCACCGTCACTCTCTCTTGCGGCGGTAAGACGCAGGGCAGGCGAGTGCTGCTGACTGCCAAAGGGGGCGAGACAATAGATAGTCAGCATTACTATACCATACCTTACACATACAACAGCTCCGCTACGCTCACCTCGTGGGCGGGGGGTGCGGAGAGTGTGCTCTATGTTCGCGGCGGCACGCTCACTATTGATGTCGATATAACGGCTGCGGCAGTGTGGGTATCGCCTGCGGCGACACTCGTTATCAATGCCGGCAAGACTCTTACTTGCGACAGCCTTATGCTGCGCACCACCGACCGTCAGGCGGCGGAGTTGGTGAATAACGGCACGCTCGCCGCAACGAAGGTGCATTATACCCGCATCGTAAGGCAGAAGGAGTATCAGCAGTTTGCCCTGCCTTTCGCGACCGACCTCTCGGATGTATTCCTCTCGCTTGAGCCGGGCGGGCGGAAATTAGCGTACGGCAACTGGCTCGTTAAGTATTACGACACAGAGAGCCGTGCTACGAATGGTATTTTAGCCGATGGCGGCAACTGGAAGCGGATGGCGGCAGACGGCATCTTAGAGGCAGGCAGGGGCTATGAGTTCTATTCTAACTCCGCCTATTACCGCGAGTTCTTCTTCCCCGTGACATATAGTAAGGTATCGCCGTCGGCATCAACGCGCAGTTCGCTTGACTGCCATACGGGCAGTGTCGGCGTTACCAACGACGGCTGGAACTTCATCGCCTCACCTTTCACCTCGACATATACCCCCACACCATCGCCGGAGATAACGATAGCGGAACTGGCGGAGGATAACCTGACATATTATCAGCATGTCGTTACCTCTCTGCCTCCTGTGCGGCCGTTCTACTATCAGGCAGAGGGCACGGGATATATGGTCTTCGACGCCGGAATGAACATTATGTCCGCAGCAGCGCAGGCAGCGGGTAACCGCGCATTAAAGCGTAGTGAAGCGGCGGGCAGCGATACTTCGGCGGGCGAGGATTTGCAATGGCTGCGGGTTATACTGAGTACAGAAGAGGCGAGTGATGAGACGAATATCCTACTCTCGGCGCGTTATACGAGCGAGTACGAACTCGGGCGGGATGTTACCAAATTGCTCGTTGAGGCAGGTCGCCCGCAGATATATAGCGTAGTGCCTTGCGGTGAGTCAAGTGCTGGCTGTTCGTCGTATTGCAACCTCGCGACGGCGGCACTGAACGATATGGTGAGCGAGATACCACTCGGGCTGTACCTGCCGGAAGAGGGGCTCTATACCCTCTCTTCCGTGCCTAACGATTGGCAAGGCAGGCTGACGAATCTCTTCCTCAATGATGTGCAGGACGGCATAGTGGCAGACCTTGTTGCCACTGACTATCGCTATTATGCCGAGAGCAGAGGCAGCACCTTCCGCTTCTCGCTCCTGCCCGTCTTCATGGATGAGACACCGCCGGATAGCGGGGGTACCTACGGCACTGCCACGGGGCTTGACGGTTCCGCTCTCGCTGTGCACGCCGAAGGCGCAACAGCAACGGGGACGATAGTCCTCTCCGACTTGCAGAGAGGTGAGGTGGTTCGCCTCTACGACGTTGCCGGCAGGCTGCTTATGCAACGCACGGCAGAGGCGGAGGTGATGCAGGTGAAGATCGAAACAGCAGGCATATATACCGTGCAGGCGGGTAGTAAGGTCAAACGAATATTGATAACCGCGCAATAGTGTGCATCTAAATGGCAATCATGACTACTATGAAAAAGAAAAATTCATATTCGAGTGCTGCCATAGCAATGATGGCTATTGTGGTTATCTTCTATGGCATAGTTTTGGCGCATTATCTGCCTTCGTTTATTCTCAGTGAACAAGCCGATGGTACTGCAAAGGTAGGCATTATAGGCGGCGCGGGTTCTTTCTCGGCGAATACGCCGAGTGTTCCGCAGCAGAGGGTTATTGGCTCCGGGCAGTCGTATCGGGGGCTCAGTACGGGGGCACCGTCGATAAGTTTCCGCTCTACTTCGGTGAGGAGCGAGGCTATGGATGTGGCGGTGCCGATGTCTTCTGCATCGCACTTAGGCACTGCGAGCGGCGGAGCATCGTCGGTTGGTAACCTGTCTTCGCAGCAGGTGGTGCGCAGTTATGGGGGCGGCATAGGCAGGGATGCGAGCGTATCATCAGGGACTTCGCATGATTACTCCACCACGTTCCTCACTGCCTACACCGGCACTTATCACCTCGCAGATGCTACATTGCAGCAGGCTACTCTGCTCTCGGCAAATGCAACGAGGGCGCAGCAGAGTCGCTTAACCTCGCCTATGCGCAGGCGAACAGGAAGGGTCTATGATGACGACCTGGGCTACTACACCGATATCGACGCTCTGCCGAACGATGCCATCGTCGGACAAAAGCAGACCATAGGCGGAGTAACTTACGAGTATATAGGCGACGGCGAGTGGATAATTGTAGAGGGCGAAGACCTGCCCGATGTCGATTTCCCGTCACCCATAGGCGGACTGCCGGTATGCTTTATGCTGATACTCGTCGCCCTTTTCGCGCTGAAGAGCAGACGGGCGAGTATAAAACCCGTGACTGAACGGGAGTGAGGGAGAATGATTTAACACCGCTAATAATGCGCCATATCTATGCATGAGAAGTTCATATTAAGGAGCAGTTATAAGCCGACGGGTGATCAGCCTGAGGCGATAGAGCAGTTGGTGAGCGGGATACGCGGCGGTGCGCAGTCGCAGACGCTACTTGGCGTTACGGGGTCGGGCAAGACTTTTACCATTGCTAATGTCATTCAGGAGATTAACCGTCCGACACTGGTGCTTTCCCATAACAAGACGTTGGCGGCGCAGCTGTACGCAGAGATGAGGGCTTTCTTCCCGGAGAACGCCGTGGAGTATTTCGTGTCGTATTACGACTATTACCAGCCGGAGGCATATATCCCGCAGTCGGATACCTATATTGAGAAAGACCTGAGTATCAATCAGGAGATAGAGAAGTTGCGACTGAGTGCCATATCGTCGCTGCTGAGCGGCAGGCGCGATGTGATAGTGGTGTCATCGGTCAGTTGTCTTTACGGAATAGGCAATCCGCAAGACTTCTCGCAGAATGCCATCACGATAGATAAGGAGATACCTGTTGTGCGCGACGAACTGCTCAGGCGGTTAGTCGATTCGCAATATGTGAGAAACGATATTGACCTTCACCGCGGGGCGTTTCGTGTGAAGGGCGACACCTTGGATATATTCCTCGCCTATGCCGACTATTGTCTAAGGGTGGTTTTTTCCGGCAATGAGATAGAGGAGATTTATACTTTCGACCCTATTGACGGCAAGATGCTTGATGAGTTCGATTATTTCAATATCTACCCCGCCTCAATCTTCTGCACTACCAAATCTCGCATTGACAATGCTATCGGTCAGATTCGCAACGATCTTGTGGAGCAGGTTCTCGCTTTTCAGCGCGAGGAGCGTTTTGTGGAGGCGAAGCGCATAGAGGAGCGTGTGAACTACGACCTCGAGATGATTCAGGAGTTAGGCTACTGCTCGGGCGTGGAGAACTATAGTCGCTATTTCGACGGCAGAGAGCCCGGCTCGCGACCTTATTGTCTGCTCGATTATTTTCCCAAAGATATGCTTATGGTGGTTGATGAGAGTCATGTTACGGTGCCTCAGATCAGTGCCATGTCGGGCGGTGACGCTGCCCGCAAGAATAACCTTGTCTATTATGGTTTTCGTCTGCCTGCGGCGCGTGATAACCGGCCTATGACCTTCGGCGAGTGGGAGCAGGCGGCGATGAGGGATGAGAGGTCGTGCGTGTTCGTCAGTGCTACGCCTGCCGACTACGAACTGGCGAAGTCGGGAGGGGTGATAGTGGAGCAGGTTATCCGTCCTACGGGATTGCTCGACCCCGAGATAGAGGTGCGTCCGTCGAAGAACCAGATTGACGACCTGCTTGAGGAGATACAGCAGCGGGTGGAGGTCGATGAGCGCGTGCTGGTAACAACGCTCACTAAGCGTATGGCGGAGGAGTTAGACGATTATCTGCGCAAGTACGGTGTGCGGTGCGCTTATATCCACTCCGATGTGGATACTATTGAGCGTGTGCAGATTATGGAAGACCTGAGGCGAGGCGTTTACGATGTGTTAGTCGGCGTTAACCTCCTGCGTGAGGGTTTAGACCTTCCGCAGGTGAGCCTCGTGGCTATATTAGATGCCGACAGCAACGGCTTCTTGCGCGACAAGCGTTCGCTGACGCAGACGGCGGGCAGGGCGGCGCGACATGTGCATGGGAAGGTGATTATGTACGCCGATTCTATCTCATCCGCCATGCGTGCCACTATTGATGAGACAGCCCGCCGCAGGGCTATTCAGCAAGCGTATAACCGAAAACACGGCATCACGCCTCATTCGGTCGGCTCGCCGACGCAAGCTGCCAACCCGCTCGCAGCATTGTCGAAGGCAGGAGAACAGCAGGTGCAGTATGAGGTTAAAAAGATGTATGAAGCAGTGCAGATGCCTATTATAGAGGCTATGTCGGAGAAAGAACTGAGGAAAGCGATAGAGGCAACGCGCAAGCAGATGCTTCGCGCTGCCAAAGACCTCGACTTCATCGAGGCCGCCCGACTCAGAGACGAACTGCTGATGATGGAGAAAACGGCAGAGACGCAATTCCGGTAGAGACGCAATTCCGGTAGAGACGCTATTCTTTAGCGTCTCTCAATAGTAGAGAACGTCTGAGAACGTTCAACGGTAGAGACGCTATTCTTTAGCGTCTCTCAAAAAAAAATAAAAGTGGGGAACGTCTGAGAACGTTCAACGGTAGAGACATCCCGGGAGGGTGTCTCTCAGTACAGATGGTAAAAACGATGTTTATTATGCGGAATATTATTCCGCGACAATTTGCCACTGCAATCAATCACAATTAAATGGCAATTTAATCACAATTAAATGGCAATTAAATGGCAATTAAATCACAATTAAATAATAATTAAATAATGGAAAAACAGGTAAGTGCCTTTGTGCCCAATTTCCTGCTTGGTATGGCAGGCGGTATTCAATATTTGAAGTTGAAGTCAGTAAGTAAGAACCCTCGTAAGGCGAGCGAGAACACGCTTCGCGGTATTCTCGAATATGCCAAGGACACGGTATATGGCAAGGAGCATCATTTTGCGCAGATACTTGAGGCGAAGGATGATAAGGAGTTATATGCCTTATATCAGAAGAATGTGCCGGCTCAGGACTATGAGGAGTTGCGCCCGTATGTGGAGCGTCATAAGAACGGCGAGTCGGGCGTGCTCTTTCCCGGTAAGCCTATTATGTATGCCACCACGAGCGGTACTACCAAAGAACCTAAGTGGGTGCCTATCACCGATGTGTATCTTAATTCCGTGTACGGGAAGATGACGAAGGTGTGGCTCTTCAACTTTATCAAGAACCGCCCGAAGGTGTTCACGGGCAAGATTGTGTCGATAGTAGGTAAGGTGGTGGAAGGTTATGCGCCGGACGGCACTATGTTCGGCTCGGTCAGCGGCGTTACGCAGCGCGACTGTCCTAAGTTCGTCAAGAAACTATATGCCTCGCCTGCCGATGTGTTCGCTATTACCGACTATACAGCTCGTTATTATGCTATTATGCGTATGGGTATAGAGCGCAATATCACTCTTATCGTTACAGCTAACCCCTCTACTATCGTGGAGATGCAGAATAATGTGAACGAGTTCTACGATAAGTATGTAGAGGATATTGAGAAAGGTACTCTCAATGCCGAACTGAATATATCTAATGAGATACGCGATGCTATACGGCCGTACTTGAAACCCAATCCTGAAAGGGCTGCCGAACTGAGGGCGTTGAAGGAGAAATACGGGACGGTGTTGCCGAAACATTATTGGCCTAACCTGCAGATCCTCAACACTTGGAAATGCGGTAATACGAAGGTCTATTTGGATAAGTTCAAGGATTCGTTCCCTGAAGATATGCTTCATCAGGAGTTTGGCTATTTCTCATCGGAATGTCGCTTCGGACTTGTGCTCGACGATACCGATAACACCGTTCTCTTCCCCCATTTCCATTATTACGAATTTATAGCAGAGGAAGATGTTGAGAGTCCTAATCCTCGTTTCCTGCAACTGCACGAACTGCAAAAGGGCAAGCGTTATTGCCCGTTTGTAACAACCTACGCGGGTCTTTATCGCTATAATATGAACGACCTGGTAGAGGTGGGACCGTCGTTTGAGAACACGCCGACCGTTCACATGATTCAGAAGGTTAACGGCATAGTAACGATGACCGGTGAGAAACTGCACGAGCGTCAGTTTATTGAGGCTGTAAGGCAGGCGGAAAAAGAACTGAATATGCCGGTGAGATTCTTCGTCGGATTTGCTGACCTCGGTATCTCAGCTTATCATTTCTATTACGAGTTCGATAATCCGGCAACGACCAAAGAGCAGGCAGAACAGTTTACCGAGAAGGTAGATGAGGTGCTGCGTGAGGTTAATATCGAGTATAAGGCAAAGAGGGAGTCGTTCCGCGTGAAGGATCCCGTTACTCACCGTCTGCAGCATGAGTCGTTCGAAACTTTCAAGGCGCAGTGTATAGCCGAAGGAGCAAGAGACGGACAATTCAAAATGAACTTGCTTATGCAGGACGAGAAACGCCATGCTAAGTTCAAAAAATTGGTAATAGAGTAAGAGTGCGATGCACGTAGGCAGAGTGGATTATTTTGCGATATTTTTAATTTTTTTTGAATAAAACTTGCACATTTTAGGAAAAAGTATTAATTTTGCAGGCTGTTTCGCGTAAAATCATGGCAGATAAGCGTTTTTTCATAGATTTGGGTGCAATGCCCGAAGGTGAGAAGGTGTATCATTATCACGTTGATGATGCTTTTTTCGGCAGTTTAGAGCAGGATGAGATATTGCGCGGAGAGGCGGAGGTTAAAGTTGTGTTGCGTTGTCATGGCGACGAGGTGTTGCTCAAGCTCAGTTGTGCAGGGTCTGTTGCGGTAACCTGCGAGAGGTGTTTGGACGAGGTCGTGCTGCCCGTGGAGGCAGAGGATGAGGTGCTGCTTGTGCTTGCAGACCATGATGAGGATGGGGAGGACAGAGTGTTGATAGACAGGCGCAATGCCGTTTTCGACCTCGGCTGGCTGATATATGAAATAATTGAGACATCTCTCCCGCTTGTGCGGCGTCACCCCGAAGGCGAGTGTAATCCTCAGATGGAGGAGCTTCTCCGCACTCACCTATGCACAGCAGAGGAAGAGTAATGGTAAATTAATAAACAGTAAATTAATAAATCGTAAATAATTATGGCACATCCTAAAAGAAGACAATCGCATACCAGAACTGCGAAGCGTCGTACTCATGACGTGGCAAAGATGCCCACGCTTGCTATCTGCCCTAACTGTGGCGCAACATACGTTTATCACACTGTTTGTGGCGCATGCGGATATTATCGTGGTAAACTTGCTATCGAAAAGGCTGCAGAAGCGTAGTGTATGTGAGGCGGTATCTTTGTGCCGTCTCTTATTTTAATTTTTAATATCTATTATTAAAGTGACTTACAATGACAGAGGCGGTTACCGTGATGGTAATCGCGAAAGGGGAGAGGGAGGTCGCGAAGGTTTCCGTCCCCGCAGAGATTTCGGCTCGCAGACATCTCGCCTGCCGGAAGGTTATAAGGATGCTCGTATATCCGCTGACGACCGAGAGCATCGTCCGCGTTTTCGCCGGTCGGTAGGCGGCAACACTGCTCGCCCGCGTTTCACCGGCGTAGAGCAGAACGGTGGCGCTCAGCGCCCCGTCTATTCGCAGGGTATGAGGCAGACTGACAGGCAAGGTGAACATCGGCAATATTCGCAAAGCGAGCGTCCGCATTATTCGCAAAGTGAGCATCCGCATTATTTGCAAAGTGAGCATCCGCAGCGAAAGTTTAATAACCCCGATCTCTATTCGAAGAAGAAGAGATTTGAGTACGAGGAGAAATATGAAGATCCTACGAAGCCTATTCGTCTGAATAAGTATCTTGCCAATGCCGGTATATGCTCGCGTCGCGAGGCAGACGATTTCATCATGGCAGGAGTGATAACAGTCAATGGTGAGGTGGTGAGCGAACTTGGTGCAAAGGTGTTGCCGACGGATAAGGTTATGTTCCATAACCAGCCGGTAAGGCGTGAGAAGAAGGTGTATATCCTTCTTAACAAGCCGAAGAACACCGTAACCACGACTGACGACCCTCAGGAGCGGCATACTGTTATCGACATAGTGAAGGACGCTTGTTCCGAGCGTGTTTATCCTGTAGGCAGGCTCGACAGAAACACTACCGGCGTGCTGTTGCTTACTAACGATGGCGACCTCGCGTCGAAACTGACGCACCCGAAGTTTGAGAAGAAGAAGGTGTATGCCGCCACTCTCGATAAAGACCTGACGGAAGAGGCTTATCAGGAGATAATGTCGGGCATCGTGTTAGACGATGAGGTTATTATACCTGATGCGCTCGAGTTCCCGCATGACGACGACCGCCGCCATATAGGGTTGCAGATACACTCGGGGCAGAACCGCGTCGTTAGACGTATATTCGAAAAAGTGGGGTATAAGGTGGTGCAGTTAGACCGCGTTAGTTTTGCCGGACTGACCAAGAAAAACTTGCCGCGAGGCAAGTATCGATTCCTCACTCAGCAAGAGGTCAACTTCCTCTTAATGGGGAATTTTTAGAAGTACCCTTAAACTAAATCGGTATTTCCCGTATCCTAAATTATAAAATTCATTAAACCGTGGCAACTCAGGAAGAAACTTTTAAGAAGATTGTGGCTCATTGCAAAGAGTATGGTTTTGTGTTCCCTTCGTCGGAGATATATGACGGTCTCGGTGCCGTATATGACTATGGTCAGAACGGCGTGGAGATGAAGAATAATATCAAGCGTTATTGGTGGGAGGCAATGACTTTGTTGCATGAGAACGTGGTAGGTATCGATGCGGCTATCTTTATGCATCCGACGACATGGAAAGCGTCGGGGCACGTTGATGCATTCAATGATCCGCTTATAGACAACCGCGACTCGAAGAAACGCTATCGTGCCGACGTGCTTATCGAGGATCAGCTCGGCAAGATAGAGGAAAAGATAAACAAAGAGGTGGAGAAAGCCCGCAAGCGTTTTGGCGACAGTTTTGACGAAGCGATGTTCCGCCGGACCAATCCTCGCGTTGTTGAGCATCAAGAGAAATGGAACGCACTGCATGAGCGTTACTCTAAGGCGATGAACGCCATGGACCTTGACGAACTGAAGCAGATTATCCTTGATGAGGAGATTGTCTGTCCTATCAGCGGTACCCGCAACTGGACGGATGTGCGTCAGTTCAACCTCATGTTCTCCACCGAAATGGGTTCTACGGCAGACGGGGCGATGAAGATTTACCTTCGTCCGGAGACGGCGCAAGGTATCTTTGTTAACTACCTTAATGTCCAAAAGACCGGTCGTATGAAGATTCCGTTCGGCATAGCGCAGATAGGTAAGGCTTTCCGTAACGAGATTGTGGCACGGCAGTTCGTGTTCCGTATGCGTGAGTTCGAGCAGATGGAGATGCAGTTCTTCATCAAGCCCGGTACGGAGCTTGAGTGGTTCGAACACTGGAAGCAGTTCCGCCTGCGTTGGCACAAGGCTCTCGGTCTGGGAGATGAGAAATACCGTTTCCACGACCATGAGAAGTTGGCGCACTACGCTAATGCCGCTACAGACATTGAGTTCCTCATGCCGTTCGGCTTCAAGGAGGTGGAGGGTATCCACAGCCGTACCAACTTCGACCTCTCGCAGCATGCCAAGTATTCGGGCAAGAAGATTGAGTACTTCGACCCCGAGCTCAATCAGAGCTACACTCCTTACGTCATTGAGACTTCTATCGGCGTTGACCGTATGTTCCTCAGTGTGATGTGTTCCGCATATAAGGAAGAGCAGCTTGAGGGCGGTGACAGCCGCGTGGTACTCTCTCTGCCGCCTGTCCTCGCACCTGTCAAGGCTTGTGTGATGCCGCTTGTCCGCAAGGACGGACTGCCGGAGAAAGCGCGTGAGATAATGGACGACCTGAAGTTCGATTTCCACACCGCATACGACGAGAAAGACTCTATCGGCAAACGCTACCGCCGTCAGGACGCTATCGGCACCCCGTTCTGCATCACCGTTGACCACGACACTTTGAATGACAACTGTGTTACAGTGCGTTACCGCGATACTATGGCGCAAGACCGCGTGCCTATTGCCGACCTGCGACGAATGATTGGTGAGGCAGTGGATATGAAGTCGTTGCTGCAATCATTGGCAAAATGATTTACGACTAAAAACTCATTACTTTAACTAACAACAATAACCAACCAATTTTTTTAATTATGAAACGTTATTTTTATTTAGCAGCTACGTTGCTGCTCGGTTTGACTTTCGCATCTTGCGAAAGCAGTAACACTCCCGGTAAATCGGAGAAGACATCTCTTCCCGCTATCGTCCGTTCTATCAAAGATCTATCTAAAGAAGATGCCGGCAAGAAACTTGCGGACTTGAAGTTTGCCAGTCGTTCGGATGATGATGTAGAAGTGTGGATGTATCCTGCTGAAATTGCTGCGGCAACGGATGAAAAGGATTTAGTCGGCAAAGAGTATATGTATGTATATTTCGACGATACTGAAGAAATGAAAGGGATTGAAGGTGGTCATGCTCTCACTTCTGCAAAAGATGCATTAGACACCTACAAAACTTGGGAAAAGTATTTGGCAGGTGAGATTTCCAAACCCGCAGTATGGATGGCAATTGTCAGTATAGGAGATGAGGAAAAGTACTATATGGACGGTAGCTTAATTGACACATACCGTGATGCTATGCTTGCCACATTAGATGCTTATCTTAAAGCAGACGTTATTAATCAAGACCAGTATGACGAGTATGCAGCAATGTATAAGAGTACTCATGCTGACTATACCAAGTTCCTTGCCGGACTCAAGGAGTCGGATGAATTTGTTGTTGAAGAGCAATATGTTGAGACGGATGGTGCAGAGAAGAAGACCGGTACTGTCACTTTCTCTTATTTTGAGAACGTCAGTGATTCTGAATATGGGCATTTCCTTGAGCATGCTGTGATGGTCGGTGATGTATCTGAGATCCTTGATTACTTTTCTACAGATCAGAGTGCTGTGCCGGCAAAGGCTCCGAAGTTTCATTTCCAACTCAAGAAGAAGTAATTTCTGACAAAAAGCAGAGTTCTTACTTTTGTTTAAAGTATAAATCCTATATGCATAGAGACGCTCTTTTCGAGCGTCTCTATTTTATAAAATTCCAACTGCAAGTAGCGTAGTTTATTATTCTATTTGTGTGTGTTAAAAAAAATATGTAAATTTGCAGCAAAAATCTACGATTATGATACCTACTAATTCTTTACCTCGTCTTCCG
>CAKZZM010000037.1 GCA_937885465.1 uncultured Bacteroidales bacterium | reverse complement strand
CCCCAATCCCCAATCCCCAATCCCCAATCCCCATAAATTTATAAATAAAGATATTTTATTTTAGTATATTATTATATAAATTATTATTTTTTATCAAATATTCAAAATACAAACTTTCAATAAAATTTAATTAATTTATTTTAATGAATAAAATCAAAATTTTAAAATATATTCTTAACTCAAATGTTTTTTAACTAAAAATCTAAATATAAAGATCAACTTTACTCATGACTAAATCCATTTTACTTCTATAGTCAGTATGCCCCAAATGGAAAGGAGTAAAATCTATATTGATCAAATTCTGATATCCATTTAATTCCAATTCTGAATTCCCAATAGGCTTTTTATTCATACAGGAAGTATATAAATAATTAAGAACTTGATCTTCTTTACTAAAGCAATTAATCAATTTGCCATTTATCATATTGCTAAATATATTTTTAAATTTTTCTTCATTTCCTTTCATGCAAGTAGCTCCAGCAATCAAAACTACATCTTTGATTATATTATCACAAGGTATTTTATGTTTATATTGCAATTCATACATTTGCTTAAGACAATGCTTTGCAACATGTGTTCCAAGTGAAAATCCAATAAGTGTAATAGTTTGGAACTTGAAAAATAATTTTGAAGCTATAATTAAAGCTAAAATTTTGCCAGAAAGCGCAGCTTTATTAGATGAATCTATAAATGATTTCCCTGGGTCAAACATCATGCATTTATTAGTATCTTCACTTTTTGGGTCAGTATTTTTTGAATAATTATTTAGAACTGTCAAACCTAAATTTAAAATTGTTTCACTTGCGACATTTGAAAGAGAATCCCCTGGCCAATTATAGAAGTAGCAAGAACTATTGGAAGTCATATTCAAAGCCATATTCTCCCATTCTTCATAATGATCTGAAATCTCTGAAAGAAATCCACTAATAAATATATAACAATGAGTGGAAGTTATTTTGGGGTTCAGTGGTGTTAAATTTATATTGCGAATATTTTTATCTTTATAACTTTGGTTTAAAGACAATATTAATTCTAATAATTTATTATATTTTTCAGTATATAATCCTTCAAAGAATTCATTTGATATTTTTTTCAATCTATCATCTTTTGGGTTATTAATTAATGTTTCTTTAATTTCAATGATATCATATGATTTATTTATTCTATAACTTTGAGTTTCAAATAAATCCTTGATTAATACAGATTGAGAAAAATCTTTTATTTCTTCTGAGTTTAAGTAAATTTCAAAATTGCTTAAAGTATTATCCAATAACACTTTCATGCAAGCAAAAGAGTTATAATTGTTAGTCATACATAATTCAACATCTCTAGTTTTTGCATTTTTTATTACTAAATAATTTAAAGTTAGAGTATATGATAAAATTATATTAATAAGAACTTTTTTATTTCCAGAAATATTTGGCATTATTTTTTCTAAAATTTCATTTTTTTTAAATTCGGCTTCTTCTTCAGTTATATTAATAAATTCTTTTTCATACTTTTCTATCAATTTATTCACATTATAATTTTGGCTGAAACTTTTATCTTCAAATAATTCCTCAAGATTAAATATATGTATAAAATATTTAAAATCTTGAATTAAATGATCTAAATATTTCATTTCTCTATTTTTTAAATTAATATTATTGCTTAAAAGTAATAATTCAAAATAATTATTTACACATTCTTCTTTATTCTTAGCATTGAATAAATATTGTTTTCTATATATAAAAATATCTTGATATATATCTATGAGAGTAATAATTTTATCAGAAAGATAAAAATAACTTACATCAATACTTTTTTCTGATAATAATAATAAATATTTATTTTTTATTAATTGAATAAATTTAGAAATTAAAAAATTTGGAAATTCATCACTTCCAAATTCTTTGAGTAAAAGAAAAGAAAATAAATTTGAATATTGATTCAGTTTATCTAATATATAAAGTATAACAATTTTTTCTGGAGCTTTTATTTTTTTAGTGTCCCTTACAATCTTTTCAATTACTTTTTTATATTTTGAACGAATAGTTTTTGTTATATTTTTGCAATCACTATTTAATTCAAATGAAATGATAAGATTTTCCAATAAAGTATTATGGGCAATTTTAACTTTATTTAAGGGGATAGGCTTTAAATCATCTAATAAAAATTTTAACTCTTCATTTATTTCTATCTCAATATCTGCATAGTAACCTAGGAGATCATCTTTTGATTTAAATTCTTTTTCTTCAAGAGGGAATCTTTTCTCAAAAAATTCTCTAATTGCTTTGGAAGCTTCAATATCACGGTTGCGTTCTGCCCATAGGTTGAGGTTATGGAAGATGGCGTAGTCGGTGGTGGCATCCACGCCTTGATAGTCGCCTGCTTGGGTAGCGATGGTCGGGGCGATGATAAGCAGCAGTCCGTCGGTACACGCCTCAAAACGGCTGCGAGCAGGTTTCCAATACGGCGAGGTGATAGGCTCTTTCTGCAAGAGTATGACCGGCAGGTGTTGAGCGAGGGCATCAGCAACGATCTGCTGCTCGCCTTTGCTGATGCAGCCGCTGACGAGTACCGCTCCTTGTTCGTATGCTGCCTGCAGTAGGTCGTTGCGTTGTCGGGCAAAAGTGTCGGTGGTCTCGTAGGGCGTGTTATAGTCGCGTGTCTCACCGCCGTTGCCGTCGCTCACCATCCGCCAACGGTGGCATACTACTACACGTTTGACGGGCTGCCGAAGCAGGAAGAGATTGCCAAACAGGGCGCAGTCGCGCTCGCCGATACGGGCGTGCTGCACCACGCGGAACAGCTCGGGGTGGAGCCGCCGCCACAGCGCGCGGCGGGGGTTATCGTGGACGTATGCTATCATCGCATCGAGCTGCCCGCGGTGGGCTAATGTGCGGATGAAAGGGGTTGAAAAAGGCGGGGAGGATAGCAGGCTTTGGGCTTGGGCTTGGGATATCTGTTTATATGGGTCGGCAGATAGTATCTGCCGATTTATATTAACGGATATACCATCGGAGATGCCGGAAACACTGCCGGATAGGTGGGCGGTGATTATTTTGCGCCAGGCTTGGCGGAGGCCACGGCTGATCTCTTTGATGCTGTATGCGCAGTCCGCTTGAACCCACAGCACTATATGTATATGGTCGGGCATAAGCTGCTTGGCAAGCAGACGGACACCCGGATAATGGTCGCCTGTATGCTGTATGGAGGCAGAGATGTCGTAACCAATGAGCGACAGTTTGACCCATGCCTGCCCCTCATTACCGCCCACTATACCTAATATGGGTAGCCGGTTGAGTACGGTAAAAGTGAGATGATATATCCCCTCACCCTTGAATATCGCATTATTTGCCTTCCATTGAAACATCGTTATCACTTTTTCGGCAGTTTGACGAAGATGTTGCTCTATCCACGCTGTCACCCTATTGCCTGTGAAGGATTTATTCTTTCAGTTCTTTTGCTTCACCGTCCTCTATGGGACGAATATAGTCAGAGGCTTTTTGCGAAGATATGACGGTATGTCCGAGTCGTTGTTCGATGTCGGTTCGTGCGTTACGAGCCACTTCGCCGCCTTCTTGTGCAGTCTGCCGTGTTTGTGTCATTCCTTGCGGATTCTGCTGTCGCGACAGTTCGGTGGCTGTTACTTCAGCGAGGGTATTAAGTGCGAGTTCGATATTAGTCATATTATCGCGCAAGTTCTCTTTGGTCAGTCCTTTGTGGCGTTTGTATTCGCCGGTAGTCATACCCGACCATGCTTTGGTCAGGACATTGGTAAGTACTGCAAAATCTCTCTGTTCGTGAATGCCTGCTCGTTGCCACTCATCAGTTAGTTCTTTGCGCATCTCGATGGAACGCATACGCTCGTTAATCCACTTGTCGGAATAGCCTTGACGACGATAGTCCTCCACTGCCATTTGGAAGGTCAGTTCGGGGTCTATCATCTGGTCGATGCGCTGCGCTCCCACTTCCGCTAACCATCTCTTCACCGGCTCGGCTTTCTTACTCGGGACGGACTGAATGATGCGGAAAATGCCTTCTAAGTCAGCACAATTGACTGCATGTCTCTTACCGTCTGTTGAGATAAATTGGTGAGGGGTACAAATTGTACCCCACACGGAATCCAACTCCGGTTCGCGTGAACGCATACGTTTGATATACTGCTTGATATCGGTGCTGTCCGTTAATACTTGCACTATATCTGCCACAGCAAAATAGTACTTTTCTTCCTGTTCATTCCAAACAATACGGACTTTCTTGTCCTCAAATAGTTTAATGATCGATTCGTTAGCCATAATAGGTCTATCTTTATATATGGTTATTATTTCTTCGGCAGTTTGACGAATATATTGATGCTCACGCCCTGCATAATATCAAAGACATTCTCGTCTTTGCCGCCGTTGGGCGCGGTCTCTTTCTTGCGGGTGTTGCCGTGCAGGTCAAGGATATAAATCTTGTCGAACACGCGCATCAGTTCACTTCGCATCTGCCTATGAATCAATCCGTCAATGAAACTGTTATTACTGATATATGCCACTATACCTTCGCCGTTGCGCTCCACATAATGCTGCGCCAAACGGATGAACTTGATATAGTCGTCCGAAAGGGGCTGTATATTGCGTTCGTTGAGGTTCTTCTTGTAGTCGTCAAGCAGGTGGTTGATCCACTCGCCTTTGTTGTTGCTGCTCACCGAATACGGCGGATTGCCAAGCACTATCATCACGGGGGCATCGCGCTTTATCTCCGAAGCAGCATTGGCTTCCGCTGCAAGGTAATTGCCAAACAGCGTACCCGCATCGGGGTTATGCTCCTCAAGAGAATTCGTCAGATAAACACGCAAACGTGAATTTAGTAGAGAACGACTCCGATCGTTCTCTTGCAACGCTTGGAAGCGTTGACCACTATTAATCTCCATGTCAAGTTTCAAATGCGCTATCGTGTAAGGAGCCATCATCAGTTCAAAACCATACAAGCGCGGCAACAGATGTTCGGGAACATAATGCGACCAACCGCCCATCTGCTCACCAAGGTTCTGCTTTATCTGCCTCACCACTTGCGCCAAGAATGTGCCGGTCCCCGTTGCAGGGTCAAGTATCTGCACACGATGCCGCAATGGATATGCACCCGTCTTCGGGTGCGATTTACTGTTTTCCGCAGCCGAGGACGGCTGTGTACCCACTTTCTGCGTGTCTGCCAACCCCATCGGCAAACCGAAATCCGTCCGCAAGATATGGTCCACCGCACGAACAATAAAATCCACCACAGGCTGTGGCGTGTAATACACACCGCACTGTTTCTTCGTCTGCGGGTCGTAGCGGAAAAGGAAGTCCTCATAGAAATGCAGCATCGGGTCGGTCTGTGCCGTACTCTTACAAAAACCTTGCATCACCTTCTGCATGTCCGTTGCCGCAAAAGCCGACACAAGGTCATCCACTATCCACGCTATACGCTCGTCAAGGTCGTACCCCGCTATCTGCTGAAAGATCTTGCGCAGGAAGGGATTGGTCTTGGGTATGAGGTTCGCAGCCTCGGCTCGTGTAAAATCATCCGGCGTGTCGTCATGCAACCGTGCCGCAAACATACCATAGGCTATCGTCTGCGCATAGATGTCCGCAAACTGCTTGGGAGTGATGTCATGTATCAGCACCTGCTGAAATGCCTGCATATAGCCCTGTAGTTCGGTTCGGTCGAACGCTCGGAGGCGTTCCCCACTATTATCCGCACGCTGTTCGTCTTGGATGAGTGCCTGCTCTATCACATCGCGAAGCAGCCGCGCCTTGCCTGCCATCAGTTGAGCAAGTTTGGAAGCGGAAGTGATACGTTGCGGACGGGCTGTGCGGATATGTTCCATGAGCGAGATGAAATCAGTGGTCATCGCTTCCAAGCGTTGAGAGTTACTGCAACGCTCGGAGGCGTTGCCTACTAATACAATCTTGTTGCCCTGTATCTCCGCCAAACGAACAGACTGCACCCACTCGCCGTGTTCGTACAAGTGAAAATCCAAATAGTCAGTGAAGACGATGGTGTCTAACGATGCTTTGTAGCGGTCAAACTGCTCGCGGTTCTTCTTGCGTCCGTCAAGGTCACCGTCCTCCAAGTCTTTCGCTTCGATATAGGCAATCGGCAGTTGCTTGTTCATCAGCGTCAAGTCGGGCGCACCACAATCAATGTGGCTCTGCTCATTTACGACAGTAAAACCCGTGCAGGCAGTCAGCAGACGTTGCAGTGCAGGACGAAAAGAATGTTCGGTCGTCAGACCGGTTTGGTAGAGCGTGTTGATCTCACGGATATAAGTTACGATAAATTCATGCATACCAATCGGATTTGAGGTGTCATAGAATTGAGGGTTCTTCTAAAAAAAAAGGAGTTGGGTTTCAGCCTAACTCCTTGATTTTCTGTTGTGGGCGAAGAGGGATTCGAACCCCCGACCCTCTGCTTGTAAGGCAGATGCTCTGAACCAACTGCGCTATTCGCCCTACTTACCGAAAAACTGACACTCTGCACAAATACCTCAAAAGGCTGTACTTCCGCTGCCGTTCCTTTTCGAAAGCGAGTGCAAAGGTACTGCTTTTTTTTTTTACTGCAAAATTTTTTTGAAAAAAAATTAATTATTTTTGCATTTTTCTTATTAATGAGTTAAAAACAAGAAAAAAAAATTAACTTTGTGATAAAGTCAACCATCATTAAAGTCAGAACCTTAATATTTAATGAAACAACCGCCAATTATAATTCCGGATGGTTTGAAAGAGGTGCTGCTGCATGTTTGCTGTGCGCCATGCTCGTCCGCTATTGTAGAGTGGCTGTTGCAACACGGTATTAAGCCGACCTTGTTTTACTTTAACCCCAATATATACCCATTAGAAGAATATAATATTCGCAAACAAGAGAGTAAGCGTCATGCTGAATTGCTACAAGTTAGGTGGATTGATGGCGATTACGACCACAACACTTGGCTTGAATGTATAAAAGGCACGGAAAATGCAAGAGAACGTGGTGAACGCTGCTCTATTTGCTTTCGCCACAGACTCACGGAAACGGCAAAAAAGGCTAAAGAGACAGGCATTGATCGGTTTGCCACTACCTTAGCCTCTTCCCGTTGGAAAAATATAGAACAGATAAACGCCGCAGGATATTATGCAGAAGAGACGGTGCCTGACACACATTTCTGGGCACAAAACTGGCGCAAAGGCGGTCTATACGAAAGGCGGCAACAACTGCTGAAAGAATATAACTTCTACAATCAGCAATACTGCGGCTGCGAGTTCAGCATAAGAAACACGAGCCGGGAAGAGGAGAAAACGAGGGGAGACAAAAATTAGACTACGGAAAACGCGGGAGTGATACGGCAGGCACCTAACCGATGCCATTAGCACCCGCAATACGGCAGAACATGTTTTATTCGCCAAATATAGATATTGAGACAACGGTAACGGTTCTTTCGGAGGAAGAGTCGATGCACTGCGTAAAAGTCTTGCGATACACACGTGGCGATGAGATAGAGTTGATGAACGGCACCGGCGGGTTATTCAAAGCCGTCATCACTAACCCTCATCCAAAGCACTGCGAGGTGCGCATCATATCTGCCGTTCAACAGCCTCGCCCGCGAGATTATCACCTGCACATTGCCGTTGCCCCGACAAAGAATATAGAGCGAATGGAATGGATGGTAGAGAAATGCACCGAGATAGGTATTGACGAGATAACGCCACTCCTGTGCCACTACTCAGAGCGCAAGCAACTTCGCACCGATCGATTGGAAAAAATCATTCTCAGTGCCGCAAAACAATCGCTCAACACCTATCTGCCTCGCCTCAATCCTCTCACGCCTTTTGACGAGTTTATCAGCAACGCTCAGGAAGAGAGTCGGTTCATAGCACATTGTTATAAAGACGATAAGCGGCGAGAATTGAAGGATGAGTTGCAAAGTGGCAAGTCGTGCCTTATCCTTATCGGTCCGGAAGGCGATTTCTCCGAAGAAGAAGTGAGAACAGCGATTTCAAAAGGATATATCACGGTTTTGCTCGGCAGTACGCGATTACGCACTGAAACAGCCGCTATCGTAGCCTGCCACACTGCAATACTAATGAAACATTAAAGGGTACTTCTAAAAATTCCGCGTTTTTAGATTAGCCCTGTTAATTAATATAATTTGCACTTTTATATGTCTTTCGGTTTTTTCTTGGTATCTTTTTGACTTTCTTTCGGTCACAATGCCCGCATTGCTCCCTCAATCAAGCCAAAAATCTCCTCAAGAAAAATTCTGAAATCCATATAAAGTAATTTTTAGAAGAACCCTAAATAAACAGCATTTAAAGATTATGGAAAAACACACACCTACTCCTCATATAGGAGCCAAGTACGGCGAGATAGCCGAGACCGTTATCATGGCAGGCGATCCGCTGCGTGCCAAACTGATGGCAGAGCGTTACCTTGAAAATCCGGTGCAATTTAATAATGTGCGCGGAATGTTAGGTTACACAGGAATGCATAAAGGGAAGCGAATAAGCGTAATGGGGCATGGCATGGGCATCCCGTCAATTGCCATTTACACATACGAGTTATTCAATTTCTATGATGTCCAAACCATTATTCGCGTAGGTTCATGCGGTGCCCGCCAGCCTTATATCCACATTGGTGATCTTATTATTGCGCAAGCGAGTTGCACCGACAGCAACTATGCGGCACAATACGACCTCTCCGGCACATACGCACCTATTGCAGACTTCGACCTCTGCCGCAAGGCAGCCGATGCCTGTGAGAAGTTCGGCTTCCCGTATTATGTCGGCAATGTCTTCTCAGCCGATGTGTTCTACAGTGAGGACGAGCGTAAAAATAACTGGACAAAGATGGGCGTACTTGCAGACGAGATGGAGGCTCCCTCCCTATATATGAACGCGGCAAGAGCAGGACGCAAAGCACTCGTTATCTGCACCGTCAGCGACCATATACTCACGGGTGAAGTTACCACAGCCGAGCAAAGGCAGAATAGTTTTACTAATATGATGGATGTGGCTTTCTCGATAGTATGAAAGCAATGATTTTCGCTGCCGGATTAGGCACTCGCCTCAAACCGCTGACCGACACTATACCTAAAGCCCTTCTTCCTATCGGGGGAAAGACACTGCTGGAGTGGCAACTCACGAAGATAAAAAACGCGGGCATAAGCGATGTCGTTATCAATATCCACCATTTTCCAAAACAGATAGTAGATTTCTGCAATTTTAATCAATCGTTCGGCATGAATATTCGCTTCTCCGACGAAAGCGATATGCTGCTTGAAACAGGTGGCGGGCTAAAAAAAGCCGAGCCCTTGCTCACTGACGAAAACTCTGACGAACCGATACTGGTGTGCAATGTAGATATACTGAGCAACATTGACCTGCGAGCACTTATGTCAGCGCACAACCCGTCTGACATCGCCACTATAGTGGTATCTGAGCGCGAGACACAACGATATTTTCTGTTTGATGACACCCTGCGCTTGCAAGGCTGGACAAATATCAAAACGGAAGAAATCAGATTAAGCAAACAGAGAGAGAGTATCTGCGGACTGAGAAAGTTAGCTTTTTCCGGTATGCACATCGTTTCATCACGCATATTCTCATTGATGCAGCCTTATCCCGATAAATTTTCAATCACTGACTTCTATATAAACACCTGTTCTAAAGAATCTATTAAGGGATATATACCTCAAGACTACAAAATGATGGATATCGGAAAGATAGAACATCTCTTAGAAGCAGAAGTATTTGCACAGACTCTGTAAAAAGCAGATTATTAATGTTTACGGCTTAATGAATAATGTTTGACATGAAACAGCACTTTTACATATTCGCCTTTTTTTTACTGCTTTCCCTTCCGCTGACTGCCAACGTTCACCCCACCCGCTTTACGCACTGCGAGTCAGATTTTAAGATGTCGCGCACAGCCGATGTACCCGACTCTGTAAAGGTTCAGTACGGACATTTCTCCTACGATGCATTAGGACTTATTCAATGGGTATATGAAAACGCGAGAGAAGAAGATATACCAAAAGAACTGCGACTTTTCACTCAGAGATTTTTCAACAGCGAAACGATACGCAACTGCTCGGAGTACAGAGTAGAGCAAATGGGGGATATGGTCTATCTCTACCCGAAGAAGAAACTCGTTCAGAAATGGTTCAAAGAAGCCCAAGTATATTTTAATCCCCTTACCGGCTTTATCCGCGATGTTGTTCTCATTGAGCCGACGGACGACGTGATAACCATTGAGTTCTTCAACTTAGAAGCGAGATAAGGTAGAATTGATTTAACCCAAATCGAACATTAGCGATTTGGGTTAAATGTTTTTATTTGCCTTGTGAGCAACAAGGCGGCAACGAAAGCTGACATTGCGTCTGATATAGGCATTGACCACCAAACACCGTTCAATCCCCATATTCCCCCTTCAATAGGTATAAGCGGAAGTAAAAGGGCAAGCGGCACAAGAAAAAGCACTTGCCGAGTAAGCGATAGAAATATCGCTTTTTTTGCCATTCCCAATGAGGTGAAGAAGTTACCGGTCACCATCTGAAAACCGATAAGGAAAAACACTGAAACGATAATGCGAATGGCATAAACGGATATATCAACAAGTTGAGGGTCGTGAGTGAATATTCTCACCATCGCTTCGGGGAATATCTCTCCGAGCAAGAAGACGGTCGTGGTAACGCAAGTGGCAGCAATGGCAGTAAGTGAGAATACTCGCATAACACGGTCAAAATGCTTAGCGCCATAGTTATACCCCGCTATCGGTTGCATACCCTGATTAAGCCCCATCACAATCATACAAAAGACGAAGGTATAGCGATTTATTACGCCGTACGCGGCAATAGCAAGGTCTCCTCCGTATTTTTTCAGTTGATTATTGAGAATAACAACAACTAAGCAATGCGCCAGGTTCATCAAGAACGGTGATAGCCCGATTGCCGTCATTTCAAGTCCAATCTGCCAATCGATGCGCCACATCCCTTTACGGAAATGCAGAACCTCATTCTTATCCAAGAAATTAGTTAACTGCCATAGTACAGCAACACATTGCGAAATGACAGTTGCCAATGCAGCCCCGCGCACCCCCATATCCAGCGTGAATATAAAAATCGGGTCAAGAATAACATTGAGCAGCACCGCTCCTATTGTGGCAGTCATCGCTTTATAGGGATGTCCGGATGAACGCAATACATTATTCAGACCGAAATAGAGATGAGTAGGCACATTCCCGAGCAAGATAATAAGCATATAATCTCTTGCAAAAGAGAGAGTATCGTCAGAAGCGCCAAAAGCAACAAGTATCGGGTCAAGGAAGATGACTCCCGCTAACATCACGATTAAAGAAAGTCCTATGTTAAGAAGCAGAACATTGCCCAGCACCTTCGCAGCCTCTTCGTTTTTCCTTTCACCGAGTCTGATAGCGACAAGCGTGCCCGCTCCTACACCTATTAGCGAACCGAAAGCGGCACATATATCCATAAAAGGCTTGGCGATAGTTAGTCCTGCAAGAGCGAGCGACCCGACACCATGACCGATGAAGATAGAGTCCACGATATTATATAGCGATGATGCCGTCATCGCTATTATCGCGGGTAACGCATACTTAAAAAGCAGCGTCCGTATTCGTTCAGTGCCAAGTTCGTCGGGAGCCAATAAAATGAAAAATTAAAAATGACTAAATGGTAAATGATTTCACTATATTTTGATAAGCAAGGGCTACAGGATGTCCTGTTTGCAGAGCAATAGGCAAACCGTCATCTGCTGCTTCTCGCACTGACTGCACAAGCGGTATCTGCCCCAGTAGCGGCACCTGCATCTCTTCTGCCAATGCCTTACCACCATCTTTCCCGAAGATATAATACTTATTTTCGGGTAGCTCACGAGGAGTGAACCACGCCATGTTCTCTATTATACCAAGCACAGGCACATCAATCTTATCATTTCGGAACATATCCACTCCCCGTCTTGCGTCAATAAGAGCAACAGGTTGTGGGGTTGTTACGACAATGGCACCGGTCAGTTTGAGAGTCTGCACTATCGTAAGGTGAATATCCGAAGTCCCCGGCGGGAGATCGATAAGCATATAATCTAACTCACCCCAATAAGCATCATTGAGCATTTGTTTAATTGCGTTTGATGCCATAGCGCCACGCCAAACGATAGCATTGTCAGCACTTACGAAGAACCCGATAGAAAGCAATTTCACCCTATATTGCTCAACCGGCACGATGATATTTCGTCCGTTCACCTCTTCTGCCACAGGTTGATAATCTTCAACGCCGAACATACGCGGTTGCGACGGGCCGAAGATATCGGCATCTAATAGTCCTACGCGATAACCCGCCTGCGCTAATGTTACAGCGAGATTAGCAGTAACGGTTGATTTACCCACACCGCCCTTACCTGAACTGACAGCAATAATATTATGAAAGATATTCGGCGACTGCCATGTCTCTTCTGTTGGCGCGGCAGTCGGCAGTTTCTCGTGAATAATCACCTCAGCCTCTTTGCTCACAAAAGTCTTAATAGCAGCCTCCGCAGCCTTAATCAGTGACTTACGGAAGGGGTCATTATCCTTTTGAAAGATTAGCGAAAAACTGACACGAAAGCCTTGTATCGCAATATCATCTTCCACCATTCCGGCAGACACTATATCCTGCCCTGTTCCCGGATAACGGACCTGCCGCAATGCAGATATTATATCGTTTGGACTCATATACAATTATAAATTAACAATCAAAGCGTAGCTGTTTATCTGTCAAACCCGTCTATGGTAAGACCTATATGTATCTTGCTCTATCTCAACTTCAGGTTCTACGAATCGGTTACTCCTGCCCAATGGGAAACAGAGATATTTTATTGTCAGTCCCCTGTCAAGCCAATGCTGCTCGTAGTGAGTGCGGATATCAAGGTCGAGTATCGGCTCACGGCAAGCATATAAATCGTCGGTCAGAAAAACGGGTTGTATCCCGCTTGCCTTAAGCAGTTCACAAGTATAGGTATAAAGGAAAAGGGAATCAGTCTTTAGATGAATCAGCCCGCCATCTTTTAAAAAGAGTTGATAACGCGAGAGAAAAGCGGAAGAAGTAAGCCGTTTGGCAGGTTTCTTCATCTGCGGGTCGGAAAAGGTGAGCCATATCTCTGACACCTCATCGGGCATAAAAAACTGCGAAATAATCTCTATATTCGTACGAAGGAAAGCGGCATTGGGAATTCCCTCTTTGTATGCTTCCATCGCCCCCGTCCACATTCTTGCTCCTTTGATATCTACACCAATAAAGTTCTTATCGGGATAACGCTTTGCCAGCCCTACCGTATATTCACCTTTTCCGCAACCTAATTCGAGCACTATCGGATTATCGTTTCCGAACACCTCATGCCACTTGCCCGCAAACTGCTTTTGTTCACCGACCACTGACTTGCGAAAATCCTTATTCTGAATATCTTTTGCAGGACACTGAAACACATTGGGCAGCGTCTGCATCATGGCGAATTTCTGTAGTTTACCTTTCCCCATTGTCTGTTTGCTTATCTCACTATTACTCCTATGGCTTCCACTCCCTTTAACTCCTCTTCTCGCATCCCTTGATAAATTTTCATCACATATCGGCTTTCAGCATTAAATTGCATCTCATTTAGCCACAGGGCAGGCATATCTCTCAGTCGTCCCGACCCGTTACCGAGCCACTCCCCTCGCTGATTGGCAAGATAATACTCCAGAGTATCTCTGCCAAGCAACACCGAATCTGCATACAATTCCGTAAAAAGCCAAATATTCTGATAAAGATACTGCTGATTATGGCGAATATTCATCTCTATCGAATAGTTGTGGGTGGTGTCGTCCACGCTGAACGAAAATATCAAGGCAGAGTCTTTGTCCCATCCCTCTTCGGGTACACTTTCATAGTGCGAGTATTGATAGTCATTGTTACATGCCATCAACACTGCACCCAAGATTAATATTAGAATATGTTTTCTCACGATAATCGGTTTAACTTCTTCTATTCGTAAATCCGTCGCTATCGCCATGATATCTGCTCCGTCTCGGTTCACGTGGCGGACGGTTTTCTCGTTCTCCACGCTGCTGTGAGCGTGCCTGTTGCGCACTCTTCTGCTTATCGAAGCGAGTAAGAGAACCTTGTCCGGCAGCGTTTTGATATGCCACCTCCGTCACTTTTGCCGATGTCTGCTCGCCACCAAGGTTTAACGGTTTATCTCCGCGCTTGTTCATTTCTATCACTTTCTTCGCCTGCTCGATAGTGAGTGTCTCAAGGTTGACGGGAGTCTGCCTGTCAGTGGAATAAGTTACCTTACCGGCAAGCGGATCAGCAGAGAAGAAGAAATATTCTGAATTTACGGTAAAAAGAGTTATATCTCTTGGCGGAAGAGCAGCCGTTGCCTCTTCATAGCAATCGGTCTCATAATTAAGGCAACACTTCAATTTAGCGCACTGCCCTGCCAGTTTTTGGGGTGCGAGCGACAGATTTTGCACTCTTGCAGCCCCCGTTCCAACCGAATGGAAATTGGTCATCCAAGTAGAGCAGCACAGCTCCCTGCCACAAGGTCCCGTTCCGCCTATTCGCCCCGCCTCTTGCCTTGCGCCTATCTGCTTCATCTCTATACGCACACGGAATGTTTCGGCATAAATCTTTATCAACTGCCTGAAATCGACTCGCCCGTCAGCAATATAGTAGAATATGGCTTTCGTTCCGTCCCCCTGATACTCTACATCGCCTATTTTCATCTCTAATCCGAGCGATTTGGCAATAAGCCGCGCTTTAATCATCGTTTCGTGTTCGTGAGATTTTGCCTCGTCACACTTTATAAGATCTATTTCGGTGGCGATACGGAAAATATCACGAATGGTATATCTGCTGAGGTCAATACGATACTTCTTCATCTGCTTCTCGACAAGCACTCCCGTCAGCGTTACCTCACCTATATCATGCCCGGGGGCAGCATCTACTGCCACTATGGTCCCTTTTTCAAGCGGCAGACCGGCGGTATTATGATAATATCCTTTGCGAGTGTTCTTAAACTGAACTTCAACAAGATCGCTTTCGCATATACCCTCCGGCAAATCCGCCAACCAGTCTGTAACCGGCAACATGTGTGAGGGGTTTCTCACAAAACCTTTGGCACACAGACCGCCTGTATTATTATTGCATATAAATTTATCCATTTCTATTCAAATTTCACCTATTATATTTTCTTCTTTGCGTAGGTTGCGGGCTTACGACTCGACTGTACGCTCTTCCTGTTTTCTGCACTCTGATTATGGGGCGGCAGCGCGACCTTATTTTATCAGCACTATCAGTTGCAAACACAAGTCAAAGAATATCATCTTTGCGTTGCCGTTCATCTCTATTTGGCGGCGAGCAATGGTAAACTGCTCCACCAATGCCTCCACATTTTTGGAATTAATAAACGGGGCGAAGCGGGTGGAGAACTCACCTTCCTCTTGCGTCTGATAATTAAGTTGAGGACACCCGAAATTCCTGATATAATTTTCTCTTGTCTGCCTAATAGCATAGTCTAAAAATGCTTTTTGCACTTCCCTTCCTGCCGCGATAATGGTTCGATGCTGAATAGGATTGCCTTTCTCATCCACCTCTTTCTCATCATCATACTTCAACTCGCTACTCCATTTTTTCAAGAACAACAGAGCGTCATAATCCCTCATATTTCCGACTAACCACGCCTTGCGCATCACTATCCGCCACCAGTCTAAGAACTCGCTTCGTTCGCCATCGGCACCGACATTTCTCAGTGCCTTGAGCATACTACCCGAGGCAAGGTGGGAAGCATCAATGACCTCCGTTGACGATAACTGAGGATAGCGTTCAGCAAGTGCAAGTGATATCTCCTGTTCCGCCAAACGACCGACGCGAATAGTCTGAGTACGGGAAAGTATTGTAGGAAGAACCTGTTCGGGAGTATCGGTAACAAGAATAAATATAGTCTCTGCCGGCGGCTCTTCTATAATCTTGAGCAATTTATTAGAGCAATTAGGGTGCATCTTTTCCGGGTGCCAGATAATAACCACCTTTGGTCCGTTGCCAAATGCTTTTAGGGATAATTTCCTGAGAATCTCTGAGGATTCTTTTTCATAAATGAGTCCCTGCTTACCGTTTGCGCCTATGGCGTTATACCATTCGTCAAGCCCGAAATAAGGTGATTTACGCAGCATCGTACGCCAAGTATCAATATAGTCGTCTGACACGGGCGTTTCGTCTGACTTTTTCACCACGGGAAACACGAAATGCAAGTCGGGGTGCTCATATTTGCCCCACTGCAAGCAACTCGGACATTCGCCGCAACTGTCACTCTCATCTTTCCGCTCACATACGATATATTGTGCCAAAGCCAAGGCAAGTACTAACTTGCCCACCCCCTCTTCGCCCGACAACAACATAGCATGCGGGATTTTCCCGCTTTTAACCAAACCACGCAGGCGACTTTTAACTTCTTCTTGACCTACTACTTGCTTAAATAACATTTCTGCACAAAATAACATACAAAATTACAAAAAAATGCCTTAATATTAAAATTTTTGCCCTAAAAACGCACAATGATAAAATAAAATTTGCTCAATAAAAATAAAATTAGTAACTTTGCGTTGGGTTTTCGGGTAAAACCACTTATTATTAACATTAAAAATTAAATGTAATGGCAACAAAGATTCGTTTGGCTCGTCATGGTCACAAAGACTACGCTTACTATCACATTATAGTAGCCGACAGCCGCTCGCCACGCGATGGCAAATTTATCGAACGCATTGGGTCTTATAACCCTAACACTAATCCTGCAACCGTTGACTTGAAATTCGACCGTGCTCTTTATTGGCTCGGCGTTGGTGCTCAGCCAACCGACACCGTTCGCAATATTCTCTCAGGTGAGGGTGTAATGCTGATGAAGCACCTGCTCGGTGGCGTCAAGAAAGGTGCATTTGATGAGGCAGAGGCAGAAAAACGCTTTGCAGCATGGAAGGCAGAGAAAGACGCTAAGAACGGCAAGATTTCTCAACTGGAGCGTCAGAAGAAGTTAGATGCAGCCAAGGCTCTTCTCGCACAAGAGGTAGAGCAAAACAAAGCCAAGGCTAAGGAACTTGCCGAGAAGCGTAAGGCAGCAGCCGAGGCAGAGGCACAAGCCGCCCTCGAAGCAGCAAAAGAGGCACAGGCAGCAATAAACGAGGCACAAGAAGCCGAGACTCCTGCCGAATAACACTTCGCTGTATCGCAAATCATAAACCCAAATCGGTGCACCGCATAGGTGACACCGGAAACGGTTTAAATCTGAACGTTCGGAGACGTTCACCACTTAGCAGAGGATCTAAAAAGAAAAAGGATTGCAACATAGGAATGTTGCAATCCTTTTTTATAATAATGCCGGACAAAAAGTGCTGTTGCTCTGCAAAACTAAGCTTTGTTACGCTTCTCTACAAAATGTATGATGCTTTGCGCTATTTCTCAATCCTGAGAGTTACAATAGAGGGGAAATGATCGCTATAGTCAAGCTCATCAATTCGGAAATCTATTACTTTGAACAAACTCGAAACAAAGATATAGTCAATCCTCCTGTTTTCCGCGCATTTTTGAATTTTCAGTAGCCTACTACTGATAATCAGGGTGTTACAACTCAAAAATATGCCATTTTGGGTGCCGCGCTTGGTGCATTGGGCTGATTTTAGTAACTTTGCGCTATGTTCGTACGCAAGAAAATAAATAAATCAGGCTCAACAACGGTGGTAATAATAGAAAAGACCTCATCAAGACAGCAGCGAGTGGCACGGCAAACGCATCAAAATTTTTTATTATTACGTTTGGTTTGTTTGCGAACGAG
>CAKZZM010000036.1 GCA_937885465.1 uncultured Bacteroidales bacterium | reverse complement strand
CATCGCTGTACAGGACGAAGGCAAAGGGCTGATAGAGTACGAGAGGGTTGAAATACGGTAGAGACAGACGGCCGCCTGTCTCTCAAAAATGGTGATGAGTTAATGGTATGATCTCATTGCCTGATGATTGGACCTTACCTATGGGTATGACCTTCACAGCAGGTGTTGCGAACAACGAAGGATACCAATACTATCAAAGCGTTAACAATTACACTGCTGCTGAATGGTCGCAGATGGAGTCCGCCGTGGCGTTGTTCTTGCCTGCTGCGGGCAACCGCTACGGTTCGGATGTCAACTACGTCCGCTTGGTTCGGTAGGTGGTTGGGTTTGGCAGTTTTGTTCAACCCAAACAAATCCAACCGACAATCCGAAAGGATAGCACAAAGTAAAACAAAGTAATTCAAACCAAGTGCTATGACAATGTAAGCAGACGGACATCTATTGAGATGCCCGTCTGCTTGCGTTATAAAGGAATCCTAATAATCGGCCATTAGAAGTATTCCCTTACCGCAAATTCGTACTGATCAATGAAGATTTGCTTAAAGGCATGCAGGTTGTTTTGTTCGTAAAAAATCAGCATCGCCTTCTTGTAATCAATCGAATCCACTGTTCTAAAGGACAAGGGACAATACCCGTTTGCTATCAGTAAAGCATTGCTTGTAATACGTGCCGTGCGTTTGTTGCCATCCATAAAAGGCTGAATGTAACTGAGCAACAGGAGTGCTAACAATGCTTTCTCAAACATATTCGTGCGGCTGTTAATCAAACGACAGGTATCATTCATCGCTTCACGAATCTGAAACTCATTATCTAACGGTCGGTACTGCGTGCCGGTAATACCCACACGACGATGACGCAAACCGGTATCAACGGATAGTTCCTTTGTCAGTAACTGATGAATATCCTCAATATGACGGATGGTCAGTATCTGCAAATAGTCCGGGTTGTCTAACACGAACCGCAATGCATCTTTGTGATTGAGAAGCATAACAGCTTCCTCCTTAGTCTTTCCGTCTGCTGTTTTGCTCTCACGCAAAAGACGTTCGGTTTCCAAAAGCGAATAGGTGTTGCCTTCTATCTGTGAGGATTTCCAACTTAGGTCGATGCCTAAACGCTCCATCTCTTTGTGGTACTCGTTCTCACTCATATCTGCCAAATGCATACGAAACTCTGCCTGTAGTGCATCCAATTGCGCCAATTCTTCCTTAGTAAACAAGGATACTTTTGGAAGTTGCTCGTTGATAAGCGCAAAATTGAAACTTGTCTGCACTTGCCGCTCATCAATCTCCTGTGCAAAATACGTGTCTAAATCGAGCGGCATTAATAGATGCGCACGATTAGACAATGAATAACGCGTTGCACGCGCTTTCCCTTCTACATCAATATCCCCGACATTCACTCCGGTGGCAATAAGCCGTTTGAGCGTGGCATCGCTCTCTTGAAAATCTATACCTGCGCGGATTTCTTCACGCGAAGAAGATGGGTGATAATGCAAAAATTGCAGTATTTCTCGTGCCGTTTCCATAGCCTTATATATAATAATCGGCGCAAAATTACAAAATATATTTGAATAATCAGCTCACTTTGAACAAAAAAACGCAACAAATCTTCCTTTTTTTGATCCGATTCGCCTGTAATTGCCCCCAAACTATAGAAAACCACAACCTGCTCCCGAATGAGAGTGTGTTGTTTTTTGATGCGGTTGTTGTGTATGTTTTTTATTCTATTTGTGTGTGTTAAAAAAATAATGTATCTTTGCGGCAAAATTCTACGATTATGGCGCAGACTAATTCTTTACCCCGTCTTCCGTTTGATATTCAGTCGTTTCAACGAGTACGCGAAAACGGTTATCTCTATGTGGATAAGACCGACCTTATTTACGACCTCGTGCATAGCGGTATCTATGTATTCCTGTCGCGTCCTCGCCGCTTCGGTAAGTCACTGCTGTGTGATACGCTGCGCTGCTACTTCGAAGGGCGCAAGGAACTGTTTGAGGGACTGAAGATAATGGACATGGAGACCGAATGGCGGCAACATCCTGTCATTCGACTTGATATGAGCGGGATAGCAGCAACCGCGCAGACCTTTGCCGCTCGATTGGACAATATGTTTGTTGATTATGAGCAGCAGTACGCGCTTGAACCTCGTCATTTGGAAGACTTTGGTTCACGTTTCAAGGAAATTATCATGGCAGCCTATAAGCAGACGGGACAACAAGTGGTGGTACTTATTGACGAATACGACCGCCCATTGCAGCAAACATGGCAGACTGATGAACACGAGCGAACACGCGCCATCTATCGTAGTGTCTTGGAGATGCTCAAGCCGCTTGGCGATTACTTGCGCTTCGTCTTCTTAACGGGTATCACCAAGTTTACACAGTTGAGTTTGTTCTCGTCTATCAATAACCTCCGTAACATCAGTTTTGACGGGCGATATGCAGCTTTGTGCGGCATCACGGAAGAGGAACTACACACTTGCTTGGCAGACCATATAGCGCAGTTGGCTCAGGCACGCGAATGGACCATTGAGGAGACCTACGCCTGTCTGAAAGCTAACTACGATGGCTACCATTTCAGCAAGCGAAATATGGTGGATGTATATAATCCGTTTAGTGTTCTCAATGCTATCAATAGCCAAGAGTTGGATAACTTCTGGGCATCATCGGGTGCGACTACTATACTCACCAAGTTCGTACCGGACTTGGTGGAGCGTATCAATGACTATAGCGAAGACTACCGCATCGATCGCTTTACATTGGAAACATCGGACATAACGACCAACGAATATGGATTGTTCATGTATCAGTCAGGTTATCTGACTATCAAAGCGTTCAACGAGCGCAGTTATACATTGGGTTTCCCGAATGCGGAGGTGCGCGACTCGTTGTATAAGATGGTGTTGCCTTCGGTGATGATGCGTGATGCGAGTCGTGTACGCAATTTGCAACTCGATTTGGCGGATGCCTTGGAAGCAGGCGACGTGCCGGCGGCTTTCGCGCTATTGAAAGCGCAGGTGGCGGATGTGCCGTACTCAAACATCAAATATGCAGAGCGTGTGATGCACATAGAGGAACGATACAGGCTGATTATAACGATTATTCTTCGTGCTTTAGGCTTCCGCGTGGAGGTGGAGCGTATGCAGGCAGGTGGCAGACCCGATATAGTGCTTTATACGCCTAAATACACCTATATCCTCGAACTCAAGACAGAGAGCAATGGCGGTGTGAAGTCAGCTGCCGAGCAGATTCGTGATAGGAATTATATTGCCCCGTTCTTGCCATCATCGGCGGATAATACTGCGGACGAACAACCTGGGACGCAGACGGCTCGTCTGCGGGAAACATCAATCGCGGACGAGCAAC
>CAKZZM010000035.1 GCA_937885465.1 uncultured Bacteroidales bacterium | reverse complement strand
CTTTCCCGCCGTCGTTGACGATAGCGGCTTCGGCGGAGTCGGTATATGCTGACGGTTCGACCACGCTGACGGCAAGCACCACCGACCTGCCCTCAGGCTCAAAGACTATCACCTACGAGTTCTTCAAAGGCGACAACACATTGGTTGCCAACAAGATTGGCTCAACGCAGGAATATAGCAGCGTTACCGCCACCACTCACTCATCGTCAGGCGTAAATGTCACGCCAAGCTTCAGCGCAAGCAACTATGCAGCAAGTCAGGTATATACGGTTCGCATGACCATCAATGGTACTGCCTACACCAAGACTATCACCATCTACCGCAAGTGGGATATCTATGTGCATGATGTTCAGAGCTGGGGCGGAGTGAGTTTATATATGTGGGGCGCCTCAGGAAACAATGCCACTTGGCCGGGCAGCGCATGCTCCTTACTTGGCGGTAGCTCTAACTGGTATACCGTGACGCTGAGTAGTAAGTATAACGCCGGGTTCGTGCTTACCGATGGAGCAGGATCTGGCACCAAGCAAACCTATGACCACCATACGGAAGGAGCAGCGGCAGCAAACAGAAATGCCAACGACACCACCTGCGGCTTCTATCATGAAGAGGAGTATTACTATATCAACTCGTTTGTGGGGGAAGACAAAGAGACCTACTATCACCTTCAGCCGATAACTGTGACGACTCCTACGGTAGTGATGGTTACAAACACCGACTCCACCTATGCCATCAACACCACCGAGCTGTACCTCTCAGCTATCATCACCAACTGCGGTGGTGACGGCAGCAGCGTAAGCGACATGAAGGCTGTGGGCTTTACTATCAATGGCGTGGATTATCCTGCCAGCAGCTCTTGCTCCAACGGCGGGTACTTCTATGGTTATGTAAGCGGACTGACAGCAGGCACCGCCTATACCGTTACCGCTTATGCTACCAACATCGCCGGTAAGAGCAGTAGCGACAATAATGCTTCTGTCACCACCCGTGCCTCAGGAACAACCACCATCAAGGTGCGCACGAAGGTGGGAGAACCGGCACCATCACTATACGCTTGGACATGGAGCGATGCTTGCGGCCATACCACTCTTGAGAACGCCTCTTGGCCCGGGGTGACGATGACGGCTGATATAACAGGCACAACATACAAATGGTACAAATACGATTTGTCGAACGCCTACAACCAGTTTAAGATTAGGATGACCGGCACAAACGAGTCAGTGAACTTCGACAACCCGTTTGAAGATAGATGCTACTGGTATGATTCTACCGAAGTGCAGGCAAGCCGTATGGGTGCGATGACCTGCCCATACACCGAGCCGCAGTTGATGATTAACGGCGGCGGCGAGAGTGAGGTCTTTACCTACAATGAGATGTCAGAGTCTGACGGCGTGCTGACGAAGACCATGACACTGACCGCGCAGACAGGCTATAAGTTTAAGGTGGTATATAACTCGGAGTGGTACGGCAAAGATGAGGTGAGCCTCACCCGTGCGTCTCGCACAGCCTCCTCACTCAGCACAGAAATAGAAGATAACCTGTATATGACGGCTGATGTTAATGGTGACTACACCTTCAGTTATAACACCTCCACTCATGCGCTTACCATCACTTATCCTGACGCCTATACCGTAACATTCGGCTACGGCACGGGCGGCACGACTGTAACCGCAAGTGCCACCTCTGCCGGTGGTACGTTGGCCAGCGGCGACTATGTAGCAGCCGGCGATAATGTCACCTTCACGCAATCGCCCGCCACAGGTTACACGTTCAAGGGGTGGTACACAACCGCTGACGGCAACACAACGGTAACCGGCATGGGTGTTAGCGATCATGTGTTAGATGCCATCGGAGCCAACGCCAGCGTATATGCGCAATACACACCGAACAACTACACCGTTACCTTCGATGCCGCAACAAACGGTGGCAGTTGCGCTACTGCAAGTAAGCCTGTCACCTACGCAGAGACCTATGGTGAGTTACCTGTTGCAACGAAGGCAGACGCTTACTTCAAGGGTTGGTTCACCTCTTCGTCAGGCGGCACAAAGGTAGAAGAAGGAACAGTTGTGGCTATCACATCGGCGCAGACGTTGTATGCGCAGTTTGAGCAAGATTATAATATTACGGTGGTCTATAAATGCGGTGATGTGACGGTTAAGCCCGCAACATATACAGTAGCCTCACCTACTATTCACGCGTCAGATATCGAAGCACCTGAGATGATAGGGTACTCTTTCAGCGGCTGGACAGGCGACAATGCCACTTTCGGTGATGCAGCATCAGCTTCCACTACCGTCAATGTGACAGCAGCGACAACGATTACTGCCAATTATTCCAATCACCCCGCTGTCTATTTCAAGAATAACCTCGGGTGGGATAGCGTCTTCGTAACCTTCGATGCCGGTTGGAATGAATCGTTGGATGTGCCGCATAATAACGGCAAGTCGTACTATGCAATGCGGCAGATTGGTACTTCCGATATCTACTATTATTATATACCTGATACCTATGTTACCAACAACTATGAAAATTGGGCTTGGAATATAGCTTTCGACAATGCCAACTATGGCAATAGAGCAGGCGGGACAGGTAATTGGGATGCTTTCTACGGTGGTCAGTTCGTCTTCCGCAGCGACTTCGACCCGTGTGCTACTATGTTCATCCCGTATATGGGCGACACTGATGAGAGGAATAGCGGCACTTATTATGCAACAGGTTGCTGGATAGCCTATAACGCGACAGCATCGGGATATAAAGTGAATGTTAATACCTACAAAGTCGGCTCAGGCGGTTCAGAGGTGAAGAATGTGTCGCTCACCACATTGTCGCCGGGAAGCACTGAGTTCACTGCTACGATGGAGCTGAATGGCAATTATACCTACGGCTTCACACTCGTTAAGCAATATCAGAAGAACGGGTCAGACTGTTACTATACCAACGACGGCACTATCGACTCTCACACTACTACTATGCCGTGGATGTTTTGGGGTGTGACGGAGATATCAGGGTCCACCTCTCGCTGCGGTATAACGACGAGTTCGCAAGGCGACTATGTGTTCTCCGTTTCCTTCGCGACAGGTCGTCCGATGGTGTCGGTTGAGTATCCTGTTTCAGTAGGTGACTACCGCGTTATGTATCTACAGCGCGGTGCCACTATTCACGATAAGCCGTCCGGCGTCATCAAGACGACGGGTAATTATTACGCACGAAATGATACCGTTTCGTTCTATATCAACAAAGCGACAGGTGTTACCTCATCGATGAAGATACAGAAATGTACTGCGGTAGCTGACGGTGTCGCCACTTGGGCAGATGTAGCAGGGCGTACAATAGACTTGACCGATATCTCGGGTACGGGTATCTATAACTTTGTTGTTTCGCAGACCACTTCCGGCGAGCCGACAGGAGCACTGATTGGCGGTTATACAGGAAACTTCTATGTCCGCACCGACGCAGCCGAAGGAGGATGGGCAAACTACAAGAGTTTCAGCGATAATGCAATGACCTATTCTGAATATTCGAAAGATAACGGCGGTTATAGTCATTATAATATGAAGTTTGTTACCTATGGAACAAATATTAAGTTTGTTATTGCAAACGACTATAGTCCGTGTCTCTCTGATACTCTCGAAGGCGACGACTATACCTCTCAGACCCTTGAGGCGGATGCCAATATACGCTTCACTTGGAATAATGAGACCAACGCCGTTAGTCGTGCTTATCTGAGCGGTTCGAGCGTAGCGAGCGATCTCTTCCTTGTGCTGAAAGGTAATAGCAGTAACAAACTCTATTCTGCCGCATCGGGAACAGGCGTGATATCTACTAATGGCACGGAGAATTGGGCATTGTTTGAGGACGACCAGAACTGGATATACCATGTAGATGTATATTCCGACCTTAACACTCGCATCAAACTAACGGGTAACTATAACGGAAAGATAGAGTATTTCAAGGGACTCCGTGAGAGTCCGGATAACAAATTCGATACGGACTCTACCGAGTCGCTCATCAGCGGAGAAGGTAGTACTCGTTTCCACATGCGCATTATCTACGACTTCAAGACCAACCGCTTGACGACGGCATGGATGCCGAGTGTGGATGATACTATATCATCTTCAATGGCAGTAGCGGCAGACTTGCTTGTGCTGCGTCACGCAGACTCGAAAAACGAGCCTTCGTTATTCCGCTTGTCGGGTGATGAAACAGCCGTTACCGGCATAGAGCACATAGTCTTCGCCCTTGAGTTACACCCTGATAGTATCTTCGACGGTTCGGGTAACTACCGCGACGGATTGCGTTCGCAACTCTTCCAAGTGTGCCTGCCATATGATGTCAATCTGAACGATATATACGGACTACCGGGCTACGGAACGAAGTGGGTGATACAGCAGTATGCCGGTTGGATGAGGGCCTTGTTCGGCTGGGGAGCAGAGATCAATAGTTTCTGGGCGACAGTAGGTCTGAGTTGGGGTGGCAAGTTGCTTGCCAACGAAGGTTTCGTTATATCGCATAAACTGACGAAGGAAGACTTTATTGATGCGTCAGGTGCATATTCGAGCCTCTATATCTACTTCCCGTCAGCGGATAAAGTAGGCGGATATAGTATCAATCAGCCTGATGACTATGGCACCTCTGAATATGCAGAGTTGGCATGCCATGTAGCAGGTCGCGAGGTTATCGATAGTAACTGGCGACTGATGGGTCTGCCGGGCTTCTATTCAGCGAAAGTGTCATCGGCATCACCTGAGACAGCAGGCTGGGGCGAGAGAACGGGTGTAGGTATTCATTATAACGATGTAACGAACCACACTACCACTAACTGGATTTATGAGTGGTGCGGAACGAAGAACGGATATATAGTTAAGAACCCGAAGGCTTATGCCTTGAACCCGACGAGTGCTTACCTGATGCAATATGCGGGTGATATTACTTGGACGGCTGCTGATTACAGTTTCGATGGTGTTACAGAGGTATCACGTGTACCAAGGCGCCACCCCGAGGCCTATATCGACAGGGATGGCAATCCCCTCTATAGCAATGAGTATCTGCTGACGATGCACAGCATTGGTGGTAGGTTGGAAGATCAGACGTATATCGTTATTGACCCGAATGCTACTGTCGGCTACACCTTCAATGAAGATTTGGGTAAGGCGTTTGCTTCTGCTCAGCCGCAGTTATACACCCTCTCTGAAAACTTCAGCCTTGCCGCCAATACCTTACCGGATAGCGTAACGAGCGTGCGCCTCTGCACATCTATGCCTGAGGCAGGTGAATATACTATCCGTCTTGCCACGACAGGTCATCTGAAGAACGCCGTTCTCGAAGATTTGCTATTGCAGACATCCACCAACCTCTCAACCTCAAAGGCGGGTTATACCTTCGAGGCAGAGGCAGGCGAGACTACCGACCGTTTCGTGATACGTTTTGCGCCTCAACAAACGGGTACTGCTACCGAGACCTATAATCTCAGTAGCGAAGGACTGAAAATAACTGTCTTAGACGGTAGTATAGTGGTAGAGAACGACAGTGAGATAAAAGGTAATGTTTGCCTCTACGATGCAGCCGGCAGGATGATATACTCAGCCGAGTATAAGAGTGGCGTAATGCTGCCTTCACCTTCTGTGGCGGGCGTTTATATCGTCAAGGTCGGCAATGTTTGCGAGAGAGTCGTTATATCCAAGTAGGTGATTCTTCTTGCGAGTGGCGACACTGTCGCCACTCGCAAGAAGAAGTAACCCTCCATTAAAGTGCATATTTTAGGATTTGTTTGGCGGCAGTAATTTTGCAGCCGTCAGGAGCGCGA
>CAKZZM010000034.1 GCA_937885465.1 uncultured Bacteroidales bacterium | reverse complement strand
CGGACGAGCCGTCCGCGCCCCAAGCAGTCATTGCCCTCGCCATCGCGGTGCAAGACGAAGGCAAAGGACTGATAGAGTATGAGAGGGTTGAAAGTTGAAAGAAGCGGTAGAGACGGTCTTTTTGACCGTCTCTCAAAAATAACAATAAACGAGAGAGACACCCTATCGGGATGTCTTGACTAAAATTATTCAAATTCAATAAAACTATGAGAAAAAGAAAAATTGTATTTCTCTCCCTGCTGCTGATGGCGGTGGGGATGACGGCGCGGGCATCGGTTGTGCCTGCGATGATCGTGCAAGGCACGAACGGACAGAAGCAGGTGGTGCAACTCGCTGCCACCGATGTGACGGATTTAGTGGTGTTGCAGAGCGGTGAGTCGCTGCAGGTGAACATCCCCGAAGCAGAAGTGAGCGGCGTGAGAAGCCTCACCTTTGCGATGGTCGAAGCGGAAGAGATAGAGACCGCTGTAGAGCGTACGGAGAGCCCTCTTATCCGCAGTGTGGAGAAAGTGTTGCGTGACGGACAAGTGTTTATCCGTCTGCAGACAGAGAACGGCTCTGTTATCGAATACGATGTCCGCGGCAATAGAATCACTATGAAAGCTGAAAATTGAAAAGTGAAAGTTGAAAGTGGGTTATCGCAACCGAGCCGGTTGCGTCCCAAGTAGTGAAAGTTGAACATTAACTAATTAAACAATACAAAGTATGAAAAAGTTTTTCATGGCAGTCATCGCCTTAATGATGACATTAAGCGTTTCAGCGCAGTTTTATATCTATTTGAGTAACGGCGAGGTGCTGCAAGCCGATAGTATCAGTTTGGTTGCTCCGTCGGACACCCCCGATAACCCCAATACTCCCGTGACTCCCGAAAATGGCACTCTCTCGGGTTTGTTCTCCGTCAGTGCCACCACGCAGGTTCAGTTCTCGCAAGGCAACTTGCAGTATCAAGCAAGTACCGACACTTGGCGTTTCGCAACAAATCAGTATGACCTCATCGGCAGCGACAACTCCAATATCTCTGCCTCCTACACAGGTTGGATAGACCTGTTTGGTTGGGGCACGGGCAGTAATCCTACGCAAGCAAGCACCAGTTACAGCGACTACTCCACCTTTACCGATTGGGGTGTGAATGCTATCTCCAATGGTGGCAATACTGCCAACACTTGGCGCACGCTGACCAAAGACGAGTGGGTATATTTGTTTAATACACGCACTGATGCAAGCAGCAAGTATGGAGTGGCTTCTGTAAATGGGGTCAATGGCTTGGTTATTCTTCCTGATAGTTGGGTATTGCCCTCGGGTTGTTCTTTTGTGGCAGGTGTAGCTGCAAGTTATGGTGCTGAATATTTTGCAAGTGTAAACACCTACACTGCGGAACAATGGTCACAGATGGAGTCAGCGGGTGGCGTCTTCTTGCCTGCTGCGGGCTACCGCTACGGCACGAATGTTAACGATGTGGGTTCGTTCGGTTTCTACTGGTCGTCCACGCCTTACGACACGAACTTCGCGTACTACCTCTACTTCTATTCGAACTACCTCTATCCGCAGTACTACTACGACCGCAGCATCGGTCAGTCCGTCCGTCTCGTGCGTTAGTTTTAGGAATGACCCTTGTGTCATTCGCAAAATGCAAAAGAGTAATCCCACTCCCCTGTGCCGGCAGGCGCCCACTGAAGGGCGCAGGCAGGCACAGGGGAGCAAAATAGCGAAAAAATGGCAAAATTATCGGATATCCTGAACATAGAGCGTTCGCGTGAAACGGCGGACGCTCAGCGGCAAATACATCTGTTTGCCGACGGCAAGTTCTACAGAGCATACGAATGGAGTGCATGGTTGTGTTGCTCGTATATCAGCCAGTTCAAAGTAACCAAGCGCATGATACAATCGGTGGACGCACCGATGTTGTTTATCGGTTTTCCGCAAACAAGCATCAGCAAGTTCACGCCTGAAGGCACCGCCACAACACAAGTCGGGGAGGGACATGTGCTATTGTCTTTGCCGCCAGCAATGATAAAGAGTAGCGATACAATGTCGGATGATTTTGCGAGATGGAAGGACTCGGTTCCCTTGTCGGAAACCAAAGATAAACCTCAGCCTGTGCTTGCCGACCACCCCGTGTCGCTGACAGGGGTGATGAAGCGTTTGTTGGAATATAATGTGTTGGAACATTCCCCGTTGGAATGTATGCAGTTTGTGTCCGGCATACAGCGGCAGTTGGCAGAGGTGCTGTAGGAGACAGCAACGAAATCTCCCGCACAAAAAGTATGACACAAGGGTCAATTCATAGGCAACCTGTCGTCTGTCTGAAAGGGTAGGCGAGCGAGTGGAATGCAGAATAACTTCCGTAACGGATTTTGTGCTGCATAATGTATTAGAGGGTTGCTGACGCATCTTCTTGCCTGCTGCGGGCAACCGCAACGGCACGAATGTTAACAATGTGGGTTCGAACGGTAACTACTGGTCGTCCACGCCTAACGACACGAACAACGCGTACAACCTCAACTTCAATTCGAACAACCTCAATCCGCAGAACAACAACAACCGCAACAACGGTCAATCCGTCCGTCTCGTGCGTTAGTTTTAGCACTTACCCTTATGTTCACGCTTACCCGTTCTCAACTGCTCATAGACCTGCACGCCGCGTTTCAGGACGCTAAAAGGCATAAAGCAATGAAAGCGTATGTACAGAAGTTCGAGCAGCGTTTGGATGAGAACCTGCAGGTGCTGTGTGACGAGCTGTGGAAAAGAACGTACAAGCCTCGTCCCGGCACCTGCTTTATTATTACCGACCCGAAGAAACGCGAGGTGTTCGCTGCCGCTTT
>CAKZZM010000033.1 GCA_937885465.1 uncultured Bacteroidales bacterium | reverse complement strand
TAAGCGGAAGGTCGTGCGTTCGAATCGCATCGGAGTCATTTTTTTTGCTTGAAAAATTATTAGAAGTCGTAGTAAATTCCGGGTCGGGCAAAGCCGGCAAAGCCATCGTCTACGGGGGCAATTTTTTGAGCCTGACTGTTATAGTGGCACAAGAACATTTTTGATTTTACTTCGGCAGAAAAGCCGAAAATCCGTAAAGAAAAGCCCTTTGAGGACACACTGCTGTATAAGCAGACTATGGACTTCCGTGAGGCTATCAAAGGTATCTTGCAGAACATGAACGCACGTCAAGTGCCGATGTATGGTGTGCCAATGAACGATGCACTCCGTTCTGCACTCGTCAATTACCGACTTTGCTACTTGGAGGGGGCAAACAATTACAATGACAAAGTGGCGTTTATGAGAGCATCTTGTGAGAAATTCGCAGAAGTAGATGTCCTCGTAAACGAATGGTATGCAGTGGGAATAATCAACAAAAAGACCTATTGCCGCTTTGCTGCTATTGAGGGCGGTATATTAGAGGGGTCAAAGAGATTTTATGAATCCATCAAGAAAAAGCGAGATAACGCGGAAGATGAAGTCAATACCCCCGAAACTTCTGCAAATGGCGATGCCGAAACAAAAGAAACAGAATAATAACCCTTAAACTTAAAGAAGATATGCGATTACCCGTACAATGCTACTATCTTGCATAAAGAAATAGCATAACGGTTAGGAGTCAAGATTAAATGGGTGGCACACTCCGTGAGGAGTAATAGCAGCATAAGTATAAGATATGTCTGAAAGATGCCACAATGACGGTTGCAGTTCCTCTCAATGAGAACAACAACTATTGGTCGAGTTCAGAGAACAATGAGAACAATGCTTACAACTTGAACACGAACAATGGTAACATGAACAACAACAATAAGAACAATAACAACTATGTCCGGGCGTTCCGTCTTCTGCGCATTTTGTGTTACTCCTATTTGCAAATCGCATATCTTCTATTTTTGAAATATGTTAGTAGAGTATGAAGAACTCTATGATGCCTATATTGATTGTCGAAAGCGTAAGCGAAGTTCCACCAACTGCCAACAGTTTGAGATAGATGCCACTCGTAAATTATGGCAACTGTGGAAAGACCTCAATAACGGCTCATATACAATAGGTCGGTCTATCGCTTTTATAGTCCACCACCCGAAAGACCGCGAGGTGTTCGCGGCTGATTTCAGAGATAGAATTGTTCATCATCTGATAATTCGGAGGATTGAAAAATTGCTTGAAGAAGAATTTATCGAGGATTCATATTCATGTCGCAAGGGCAAGGGAACTCTTTATGGTATAGAACGCTGCGAAATGTATATGCGCGAAGTAAGTGAGAACTACACAAAGAAAGCGTACATACTCAAAGGAGATTTCAAAAGTTTCTTCATGCGCATCAATAAGCCGAAAATGTACCAAGCCATTTGTGATTTGCTTGACAAACGCGGTAACTTTGATGAGGAGAGCGCAACCTTTATGAAACAGATTATACGGCTCATCGTATTCAATCGACCGCAAGATAACTGCATACGCAAGCAACCTAAATCTGCGTGGAAATGTCTGCCGAAAGATAAAAGTCTGTTTAGTTGTGAAGCGGATTATGGAGTGCCTATCGGCAACTTGACAAGTCAGATTTTCGCCAATTTGTTTATGAGTGCCTTTGACCACTGGATAAAAGACACTCTCGGTATAAAGGAATATGGCAGATATGTAGATGACTTTTATATAGTAATGCTTTCTTCACAGATGCTTGTCGCACTAATACCGCAAATAAGGAACTTCCTTTCAGACTATGGTGTAACCCTGCACCCTCATAAAGTGTCTATTCAAGATGTAGAGAAGGGGATTCAGTTCTTGGGTCAGGCAATAAAACCTTATGGTAGATTAGTGGCACGTAAAACGGTAGGAACTCTTTACACAAAATTGCAGACCTTTGACAATTTCATTAAATGGCATAAATTACATGGTGAGAGGTTATGCAAAGAGGATATAGAGTATATCGTAAGCAGTATAAACTCTTATTATGGCTATTTCAGGCAAACAAAGAGTTATAAACTGCGCAAGAAAATAGCGCATTCGCAGTTGATGCAGCCGATATTGGAATATGCGAAATTTGACAAAGAATATACGAAAATCATTAAAATTAAGAAAGAAAATGAGAAAAAGATTGACAATGTGGCTTTTCGTTCGATTGCTGCTGCTCGCCGTCATCGGCGTATTCGTGGCAGGTTGCAGAACTCCGCAACCGCTTGTAAGTGACAATACCACCGACCGTCTCATTGAGCGCGAGAAAGTGGACTCCCTCATAGGAGTTGCGGCAGACAGCGCACGCGCTCATCTTGCACTCGCCTGCGACAGCATGGGCAATGTGTTTATCACAGAAATAAACACTCTACAAGGAGAGCGCACACGGTTAGAGATAGCCCTTCGGTCGGCATTAGAAAGCGCAAATACTCCTAATTTGCCCTCTGTGGCGGCTGGTAATTCTACACCCGCCAAACCGAAAATTATATACCTTGATGTCGATTGCGATGCAGATAGTCTTCAGATACTCGTTACCAAACTACGTGAGCGTATCACATACATGGAAACGCACAAGGAGAAAGAGACTGTCGAAGTAAAGTATGTGCCGGACTATTATCGCAACTGCACATGCGGCTTTTGGGTGCTATTTGTCATTCTGCTCGTGCTTGTTTTGTGGTGGGTGGCTGATTACATTCCTGTTGTGAGCAAATACAAGTATGCTATTAAGTCGTTCTTTAAGATAGTAAAATAAGCCGATAGTCTCACCCGAAGACAACCTGCGTGCAAACTATTTGAAAAGGAGAAGATATGAAACTTAACGAAATCATCCCAATCAACATACCCATCTATAATACTTGCTTATGGGTATTCTTTGGCTCAAAAGAAAACTGCGCCAACGCCTTACAGAAGAATGGTCTTTCAGAACGAGCAGCAAAAGCCTTTCTTGCGGAAGTTAATGACGAGCAATGCAATGGTGTTTACATATACAACAAAGAGGAGAATGTAGCCTTACTATGGATATCAAAGATACCTGTAACTATCAATGAGTATGCTACGCTTGTGCATGAGATAGAGCATACAGTTTTCTATCTGTTTGAACGTATAGGCATTCAGCATACACGGGAGAGTGATGAAGCGTATGCTTATATGCAGGGCTATTTATTTGCAGAGATTGATTGCCGTATTTCAGAATTGCGCGAACAAGAAAACAAAGAAACAGAATGAGAGAAAGACAACTGATAGTATCACTTACATCATGGAGCAAGCGCATTGGCAATCTGCCTCGCGTGCTTGATTGTATTTGGGAGCAGACTGTGCAACCTGATATGATAGTATTGAACCTTGCGGAAGAGGAGTTCCCGAATAAAACTATACCCGCTACGTTGAGCGAGTATATTATCACGCATGACAAATTGCGTGTAAACTGGGTGCGAGAGAACACTCGTGTATGGAAGAAGTTTTTGCCTACGCTTTCGCTTTACCCTGATGCGCTTATTCTGCCGATAGATGACGACATACTCTACCCTCCGACAATGATAGAGGACTTTATGCAGATGCATACCAAATACCCTGACCGTCCAATCAGTGGCAACCATGTTGTGTATGAGGGCATCAAGGCGCATTGCGGATGTGCAAGTCTTGTGCAAGCCAAATTCTTTGCAGGCTGGGAGCAATATGTAACGCCCGCTTTTCGTAATGCCTGCCCGTCAAGCGACTTATTCTACACCTATCTTGCTGCGAAGAATGGCTATTTCTATGCAGAGACGGAAACGGACTATATGAAGTCGGCTATTACCTACAATGAGGTCAGCGGTTACTCCGCATCGTTCTCAAAAGGCAGACTACGCATGAGCCATGAAGCCATATATAAAGCACTCGGCATGGAGGTACTACGGCCTTTCAATGATAACGACCACCGTCCCTTTTGCGTTCTTGGCTCAATGCAGACAGAATTGGGAAAGGTTATTGAAAAAGAGATGTTGGAGTGGCTTGTGCCGCACTTTAATGTGTATTTGGTAAGACACAACGGGCAGGCGTTTGAGTACACCGCCATTAAGTTCCTAAAAGACGTTATGAGCAGAACGAATGCGCCGTGTTTCTATCTTCATACAAAGGGCGCAGTCTATACGCGCAAGTTATCGCATAGGGTGCGAAATATGTGGCGGTACGAGTTTGTCAGCAGACAGGCTGAATACCTGAAAGTAGTCGATTGCGAGCAACCGAGAGTGGCATGTCCTTATACAGGAAGTGATAAGGTGACATGGTACAACGGTTGGTGTGCCAACGCAGCAGCAATCCGAGCATTTGATGTAATAGAGACTAACAACCGCTTCTATTATGAATATGAGTTGTGCCGCAATGTTGATGTGGTCGGTTTGCGTATGAACAATATCAACGAGCCGAAAGAGGAGAGGGTTGCTATGCACCAAGACTTGAAAGACAATTTTGATTGATATGGATATTTTGTATGTAGTCGGTTTCGGCAGTAAGTGGGAGAATAACGAGTTACGCTATTCGCTTCGCAGCATAGAAAGATACGGGCGTAATGTAGGGAGGGTGTTTATTGTCGGTCACAAGCCTGATTTTGTGAGCGACATAGTAACTCATATACCATGCGGCGATGAGACGAACAGAAAACACAAAAACATTCTCCGTAAAGTGATTACTGCGATGAGCAATAGCGACATAAGCAGTCACTTCATTGTGAGCAGCGATGACCATTTCTACACCCGCCAAGTGGATTTTGATAGTTTCCCTATCTATTACCAAGCAAGGGAGATACAGACCAAGCCTACTGATGGCAAAGCACCCAACAACTACTACAGAAGCCTTGCGCAGACAAAGGAGATACTTATCAAATGGGGACTGCCTACCTTTCAGGCGAACCCGCATTGTAATACACATTTTGATGCAGATATGTACAAACTCTATTACCCGCTTTTTGCCGAGGCTATGGAGTTAGAGTATGGCGGCGAAATGAATTGTCTCATGGGCAATATACTCATACACGAAAGGAACATTATACCACAGCGTTTTGCAGATAAAAAAATCGACCTTTTCAAAGACATGCCCGACCTCGTTAGGCAAATAGACGGAGTAGAGTGTTTTTCTATATCTGACAATGCTGTGCGCTGCGGAATCGGTGAATATCTGCAAACAACATACCCGAACAAAAGTAAGTACGAGAAATGAGCATAGAAGAAGCATTAGCCATAATAAACGGAACGGCTGTTGAGAAAGTCCGCAAGCGTCCCACACAACGGGAGCATAACCTGCAAACGGCTTGCGTGCAATGGGCGCGTTTGCAATTTCCCAAACTCATAATTTTTGCCATACCAAACGGCGCATGGTGTGGGTATAAACAAGGACGAAAACTCGTAGCGGAGGGGTTACTAAAAGGCGTGCCTGACATCTTTGTCGCGCTTGCCCGCAAAAACTATCATGGTCTGTTTATAGAAATGAAAGCCGGTAAGAGAGGAGTGGTGAGAGATGAGCAGACAGAAATGCTCACAAAACTTCGCCAAGAGGGTTATTGTTGTGCGGTATGCCGAACCTTTGAGCAGTTTCAACAAATCATCATTGAGTATATATCATAAAGGCTTTCGAGCCAATTTTCTTTTTTCTTTTAAGTTGTTATCAGGCATCTCCCCGCTGTGAAGCGGGGATTGCCGTTTACTCACAGCCCCATTTCGGAGGGTTAAGTATATAGTCTATTACCTTACGATTCGCCTCATCCACTTTTGACCAGTCGAAAGATATGTACCGCTTATCTGCAAGCGATGTGCCGGTATGTCCTAATGCTTTGCCTATGATACGTTCCGAGATTCCTATCTTATCTGCGTATGTCGCCCAAGAATAACGTGCAAGGTAATAGTAGCACTTGTCAAATGAGAGTTCAGAGCCAACCTTACGAAGACGCTTGTTGATATAACTCTGAAAGGTCTTATAGTCGGAATATCGTTCTGCGAAATTAAGCATATATTTTTCTCCGGCATATCTGTCGATTATTTTTTGTGCTTGCGGTTGTATTGCAAGGTGTAGAGGTTTAGGTTCAATATGCGCTATCTTGGTGCGTACAAAGGTTACTATTCCGTCTTGCGGTTTCTGCATATAGAAAAGGTCTATCGGGTTAATGCCGCAGAAATAGAATGAGAGCAAGAAGAAATCGCGAGCCACAGCCATACCACCATCCAAATCTGCTGTCATCAGCGTGCGGAACTTATCGAGCGACATATATTCTTTTTCTTTATCTGCCTGCTTAATTTTGAACTTGCGGAATGGATATAAAGATTGGTCTATCACCTCATCGTCTATTGCTTTGTTGAACACTCTGCGTATCTGGCGCATTATGATTGAGCGTGTGTTGGTGCGTATGCCCTTATCTTCCATCCAACGGTCAAAAGCACATAGAGAGCGGTAATTGATTTCCTCAAAAGTAATATCCTCTTTGCAGAAATACTCGTGAATAAGACGAAAGGCATAATCACATATCCCCTGCGTCCCTTTATTCCGATACTGCGTTTTAAGGGTGTTCATTTGTTTCGTGAAAGAGTGTACTTTAATACTATTCCCGTCCTCTGCATATCTGCGTATTTGTGCAGCGGTCATCCCATTGAGTCTATTTTCTTTTTCGAGGTCAAGTATCGTATCAAGATACCTGCAATATAATTCATATATTGCAGCGTTGGTCTGGTTGGCACAAGGGGCGGAGCGCAAAACAACTTGCGTGGGGTCGCCTCTAAAATACTTCGGCAGTGTTGTTATGCCTGTTGAAATAGTTGTTGTCGATAT
>CAKZZM010000032.1 GCA_937885465.1 uncultured Bacteroidales bacterium | reverse complement strand
GGCGAGAAACTCGCCGAGACAGAGGAAGACCTCTTGCAACACCGCACCGATGGCACAGACGCTTTCGATACCCTCTACATCGGTTGCTCTAAATTCCCCCAACAAACCACCTCCACCATCGCCTTCAGCGGAGTGTCATAGCAACGGCACTCCGCTTTAATTTTGCACTTTCCGTTCGCAAAATCTACTGTTTTTGTCAACAAAGCCCTAAAAAGTTAATAAAATTCTACTTTTATGCGCTAAAAATTTGCATATTTCATTCTTTTTTTGTACTTTTGTGCGTTTTTTTGAATCATAACCAGTTAGTTGCGATAAAAGAGGACCAACATATCGAGTTCAAACGTATATGGAAGGATGAATACCTTCAATACATTAGCGGCTTTGCCAACGCGCAAGGTGGCACATTGTATATTGGCATTGATGACGATGGGCAGGTATGTGGTATAAACAATGCAACTAAGTTGTTGGCAGACCTTCCCAATCAGATCAACCAGACTACCGGCGTTTTAGCCCAAGTGGACTTGCACACAGAGGATGGAAAAGAGTATATCTCCATATATGTGGAGGCAACCGAACAACCGATTGCTTATAGGGGTAAGTTCTATTATCGTAGCGGTTCAACATTGCAAGAGGTCAAAGGCTCCGGTCTGCAAACGCTCATTCTCAAGAAGATGGGACGCACTTGGGACGATATGGAGTGCGAGGGTGCGAAACCGGATGAGATAGACCCTAAAGCTATTGACTATTTCCTCCGTCATGCTATTCCCATAGACAGAATGCCTAAAGAGGCAATGAATGACCCTGTAGAGGTCGTCCTGAAGAATCTTAACTTGATGACTGAAGACGGGCATCTCAAAAATGCCGCAATATTGCTTTTCGGCAAGAATCCTCAACGCCGTTTTATCAATGCGCGTTTCCGCATAGGTCGTTTCGTGAAGGATGAAACGGACTTGGTGCATCAGGATAGCATCGAAGGCAACATCTTGCAAATGGCGGATGAGGTGATGTGGAAACTGCGTCAGGACTATCTGATCCGTCCTATCCACTATGAAGGAATGCACCGCGTCGAACCGTTGGAGATGCCGGAGGATGCCTTGCGTGAGTTGGTGTATAATGCTATTATTCACCGCGATTATCTTGGGCAAGATATTCAGATGAAGATTTACAATGACCGTATTTGGTTTTGGAACGACGGCAATCTTCCGGAAGGTTTTAGTGTGGAACGGATGAGTAAGGAGCACATGTCTGTGCGTCGTAATCCGCTTATCGCTAATATCTTCTATCGTGCCGGTTTCATTGAGTCTTGGGGACGTGGTGTGACTAAGGTGTGTCAGTCGTTCAAGGAGGCGGGATTGCCTGAACCGGGTTTTGAGAACTTCATGAGTGGTACTCTCGTTACCATACACAGAGATTTAAACATATACGGTAACATTACCGAGCAAACAGGTAATGTAACCAAAAGCGTAACCGACAACGTAACCAAAAAGCACATAAACAATACAAATACAGACGATTACGCCTCTATCGGTAACGTAACCAAAAACGTAACCAAAACCATTACTAAAACATCTAATGGTAAAGTTACCAAACAGGTAACTATAGTATTGAATGGTTATGCACTCATGATTGTAGAGATGATTGAGAGGAATCCTAAAGTAACAACCGCGCAGATGGCTGAGACGATTGGTATAGCGAAGAAGAATCTGATAGCTCTCACCAACAATCTTCAGCATGATGGCATCATCCGGCGTGTCGGCTCAAACCGAGGCGGCCACTGGGAAATAATGGACTCGTAATAAGCGATAGTTATAATGCAACTAATTTATAATCAACAAATTACCCCCCCCCCCTATACGAATGGGTGTGAGGTAAGCAAAAACAACACATTCGCAACGCAATAGGCGGTGTACACTAATCGTGTGCGCCGCTTGCGCGTTTATATACCGAAACATAGAACTCAACCGAAATATTGAAATCATTTGAAGAAATAACTACTAAAATTTTTAGTATTATGAGATTAAGACAAATCTTACCCATCGCGATAAGCCTGCTGGTGGCGGGCATAACGCAGGCAACTCCGAAATCGGATGTGACTATCACCTATGCCGAGTGGACGGCAGGCATGACTATCAGCAACTATAGTACGCCTCCGGGCAGTTTTACCAAAGACGGAGTGACGATCAGCATTGAGCAGGGAATCGCCGGTTCGTCTGATGCACCGTATTGCTATTCAAGTTCTTATTCTTACTCACAGTATTTCAGTCTGCATACCAAGAATGAGATACATTTTAGTGCCGATGCGGTTATTTCCGGCATTGATATTCAACTCAATTCCACATCATACTCGTACTTCAATGCGCTGAAGAACGGAACATGGTCAGACGGAGCAGTAACCGGTACTGCTGTGGATGCCGACAAGTGGCTTAGTTGGGAAGACGAAGGTAGTCGCACCGTCAGTGTGGTGCTTCACGGCACATGTGAAATAACCGCTTTCCGTCTGCATTTCACGGAGAAGCCGGACGTAATGGTAACTTTTAACAACTATGACGGCAGTCTGATAGATAGTCAGACTATTCCTTATGCCACAGATGCTACGCTACCTGCCGATCCTACTCGTGACGGATGGGTATTCCTCGGATGGGATGGTGGAGACTGGCAGAACGTGAAAGCGGCAACTACGCTGACCGCAGTCTATCGTCCGGCAAATATGTGGACAAGTTTGGGAAACAATCGTTACTATGCAACTGCTGCCGGTGGCTACACAAAGGATGGCATTTCCTTTGCTTTCGCGCAAGGAACAGGAACAGAAGCGCCTAAAAATGACTATGTTTCTTTAAAAAACCCTACGCTCTATGAGGGAAACACAATAACGATTACCTCTAATGACAACTTGTTAGCATTGGATTTCGGGGAGTATAAGGCTAATAACTCATACTTCAATACGATTGCTAATACTTCGACCTTTTCTTCAGGTCGAATCTTTATGGGCAATGATGGTCACGTGTATTGGTTAGGTGAAACTGCAAACTTGATAATAACGCTTGGTGGCTACCTTCCATTTTCCTCCTTTGGAATCCCGACCTTGGATGTCTATACCTCCGACGTAAACTACAATAAGTACGTGAACGGGCTTAAACTGCCGGCGGCGTATGCTTTCTATGACTTCGAAGGTGCAGGGAGCAAGATGGTATCGGTAGCTACCAGTTATGACACAAAATCTAATGCTATTATCCGTTACAATGACTATGCACATGATTTTGCTCCTATAGATACGTTGACATCAGGGCACACGCAAAGTGTATCTTCCTCTTTTGCTACTACCTCTGTACGCTATTATGATGACGTGAACTGCGACGGACAGACGGACATAGTAGTCCGTAATAATAATACGAACGGTGGTGCGCTCCGCACAACTAACATATTGATTAATACCGGCACCTCGTATGAGGCAATAGAGAACGGTTGGCTCGTGCCCGGACTGGATCTGAACAGGGACGGCAGGATTGACTATCTATACTTCAACGGCAAGCAGAATTTCATCCGTTACCGCCAGCCGGACGGCAGTTATCGCGAGGAGTATATGCAACTGATGACCGTAGATGAATATTCCGCTACGTATGATCCCGACCAGTGGCAGAGTTCAGCAGCCGGCGAATGGAACGGCTTGCTGCCCAAACCGGCATGGGATAATTTCTTAGCAATCACCGGCGGCTCATTGGGCGGTCTCGGCTGTTACAACTGTACGTCGGCGCAGCGTGTGGTAGCAAGCCAGGCGGTGGATATCAACGCAGACGGACTGATAGACTTGGTGGACTCGAAGAACGGAATGATATACCTGAATATGGGTGAGGGTCAATGGGTGTATATCAATGCGGAAGGTCAACTCACATTAGCGGATTTTAACAACGACGGCTATCAGGATATACTGATTCCGGGCGATGAGACGAAGCTGTTATTATATAATATTGCTTCGCGCACGTATGTAGAGACTACATTGTTCAGCGACCTGCCTACCGATCCCGATATCTACGCGTACGATTTTGACCGCGACGGCGATGTGGATATTCTTGTTACTTTCTCTGCGCCGAATAACAATACGCACCTGTCTTATACCATGTTCTTTAGCAACAACGGCAGCGCTCAGTTCACACAAGTAGAGGAACAAGGCTACGATGAAAAATTACTATTTAGTAACCTCAACGATATTGACGGCGATGGCTACTATGATTTATTAGCATACGAAGTGACCGCCGCATCCACCGCTACATCCATAACGTGGACGGGTAAGATCCTTTGGCTCAAAGGGCAGAACAATATGACTTTTGCGACACCGCAAGAATTGTTTGAGCAAGAAGGCAGTAATCTATTAGCATCCTATAGTCTTGACCATCGTATTAATGCAGAAGATCTAAATGGCGATGGTTCTATAGATATTTGGGTGTCCGGCGTCTATCGTGGAACGAATACGGACACCTATACCAATATCTATGGTATGAACGCAACGGCAGTAGCCAATACCGCTCCTACGGCACCCGCCAAGCCGGAGTTGATTTACGAAGACGGTGTATTAGCCATAGAATGGGGCAATGGTTCGGACGCGCAGACGATGGCGTGTGATCTGACTTATGCCCTGCGGATAGGTACTGTTTCCGGCGGCGAGGATATTATGGTTTCCCATGCCAATGCCGATGGTACGCGCCGGAATTTCGAGGACGGCAACATGGGCAGGAAGCATAGTTACACGATAGACCTGCGCACCTATGCGCCGAGCACAATCTATGTGTCTGTTCAGGCGGTGGATGCACAACATACAGGTTCGGCATGGAGCGAAGAAGCAACTATTGCTCACACCGCACTGCCGGCTACGTTCTCGCTCGGCAAGACGGTAATGAACCTCAACGACACCTTGCTCATCAGTTTTACGCCGGTGCCGGACGGCTATACGCATTCGTGGCAGATAGAGGACGGCAACCTCTTGCAGAATTTGGCTACAGCCGGTAGCGAGCAGGCTGTATTCAGTACCGGAGGTGAGAAACGTATCACCCACACACTGACTGCGCCGGACGGCTTCGCCGCTACTTATACGGCTACGGTAAATGTCACTTCCGCGGGAGTGAAAAGCGTACCATTAGAGCGTCCCGAAGGATATAATTACGGCACAACTGATTATGTTTTATTTGGAGACAACCCGCTGTACGATTATAACTTCGACGGCTTGTTAGATGGAATCTATAATAACGCCATCTATAAGAGCGATGCTAATTTCAATTTCACGGTACAGAGCGGAATATGGAACAGTAATCTGTTTATAGGTTCGCCGATGTGGGTGGACTGGACGCATAACGGCGCAGCGGACTTGATCTTTACCGCGAGTACACCATCTCACTCAAGTAGCGATGTATATTATCTGCCACATAACGGCACTTCGACTTTCTCCTCCAAACAAGCGGACGAAAATGTGCGTGTACTATACAACGGGGTCACAAGTACCAACAGCAATTACTACCACTTGGTACCTCCTGTCGATTTTACTCACAACGGTCATTACGACGTATTTAAGACTACAGGCACTAATGCCGCCGCTCAGTCGCCTGCCATGACGGATTGCTGGATCATGACGCGAGGCTCAGACGGCTCGTTCAGTAGGCTGAATAGCAGCGGTTCGATAAGCGATATGAGTACCTTCTACGATGTATGGGGCCGTGCGGGAAATTCCGCCAACCAAGATGTGGCATACCAAGATATTGACCATAACGGCTTTGTTGATATTCTTTATATGCCTATCCGTGAAGAGAACCATACTGAAGTTGCTTTCGACAAGGCGGTTGTTTATTTGAACCACGGTAATGGTCGTTTTGAGCAATTAGTAATACCATTTGAGCAGGAGTTGTCTGCCCGTTCAAATACGGTGGATATGAATAGCCTCCAGTGGGTAGATATGAATGCAGATGGCTATTTGGATATCGTGGCATACAACAATGCCGGTGCGCCGTATATCCTCTATAACGAGGCGAATACATCTTTTGCTGCGCCGCAAGTACTGTCATTAGGCGAGTTGCAGAGCTATTACAAGACGGAAGGCAACATACTCATCGCCGATATAGACAATAACGGCTATCCCGATGTAGTGACCGTGCAGGAATACGGTGCATCGGATCAGCCATATGGCATCTATGTGCATTATTTTAATGCCGAGGGAGTCATGGCGCAAGGTTTCATAGTTACACAAACATATAACACTTTACCCCGTTTGCTCTATAACAACAACCGGCTCTATCTCTACTCCGGAGACCGTAAGCTTTACGAGGTAGTATCGCAAGCGAACGAGCGTCCGTCGGCTCCGACCGGCGTACGCGCCGTGCAGACGGCAGAGGGTCTGTTGGTGGAATGGAACGCCGCAGAGGACGACCATACGCCGGCGATATTGATGGAGTACAACCTCTCTGTCAAGCATGCCGGACAGACGGGTGCCAATGCGTATGCGATCTCTCCGCAGAACGGCGGTAACGCCAATGCCGCTTACCTGCCCGGATACAAGTATATTTCCGCTACGCAGTTCCTCATTCCGATGAGCGCGCTGACCGTGGGCGACTATGAAATCCAAGTGCAAGCCATAGACGGCGGCAAGCGTATGTCGGAGTTCTCGCCGGTAGTGAGCCTGCATCTGGACCGCCAGCTCATCGAGGCACCTACTACGGCTTGCGTGGATGCCGAGGCGGTTGTCTCCTATGCCGGTACGGCGCAGAGCGGTGGTACGCCGGTGTGGGATTTCGACGGTGCAACGATTGTCAGCGGTTCGGGCTTCGGACCATACCGTGTGATCTGGAGCACGGCGGGTAACAAAACCATCACGCTGACCCTCGGCAGCGTGAGCGCGCAGCGGATGATCGTAGTGGACGTAGTGAATGCAGGTGCCGGATTTGCATTGCCGCAATACCTCTTCGAGGGCGGACAGACAACCGTCAATCTGCCGAAGAACATGTCTGCCGCTTGGACGCTCTATTTAGACGGTATCGCCAAGCCCGTGACTTCGCGCGGTATTCAGAGTGCGGACAAACGGATGACGATCGAGAACGGCGTGATTACCGTCAACCCCTCGCAGCCGGTGGGTTATCAGGTAGCCGATCCGCTGGGCAACCATTCGCTGGTACTCGAGTTGAAACTGACCAACGTCAATGGTTGTACCGAGACCTATCAGCAGGTGCTGACTATCCTGAGCGACAGCGACCAACCGCAGATCAGCCTCGTCACGCCTGACGCCAACGGACATAACGTCATCTCTTGGTCACCGTCGCTCAGCACGATCTATCCGCAGATGCGCGTGCTCAAGGAGACCAATGCCTATGGGCAGTTTATCGAACTGACGACGATGAGCACGGCTGCCGGTTCGTTCACCGACCTCTCGTCCAACACCGACCAGCGCGCAGAGCGCTATGCGATCACAGGTATATTGGCAGGCGGCTCGGAAGCACCGAGGAGTACCGTCCATCAGACCGTACACATGACCATCAACCGCGGCATACAGGATAACACCTTCAACCTCATCTGGAACAACTACCAAGGGGCAGAGGTGGCAACTTACAACATCCTCCGCGGGTCGTCCGAGACAACCCTCACGCAGATAGCCTCTGTCTCGTCCGCGAATATCTCCTATACGGATAACTCACCTCTGGACGCGCAGCCTGTCTATGCGATTGAGTATGTGCTGAGCGGTGCGCAGGCATCCAATAGTCCTGCCAAAGCCCCGGCAAGAACCAATACCGGCGCACTCACGGGGCGATCGAATGTCGTTAACCGTTCCGCTTCGCGCAGCCTCGTCTATGCTACCTCCATGGCTATCTACTCCGCTAACGGATCCTATGCCACCACGGCGGACAAACCGATGCTTCTGCTCTACGCCGAGATTATGCCTACCACAGCCACCTATAAATCCGCGCAGTGGAGCATCGTCAGTGGTGCAGACCTCGCTACGATAGATGCCAATACCGGCATCCTCACCGCCAAGAACCCCAATACGGGCGGTACCATGACCGTCAAGGCAACAGCTACCGACGGCTCGGGCGTGACTGCTACGCGTACTATCACTATCGCAGCCATACAGGACAACACCACGCCGGTAGATGACTATTACACCATCCGCTTCTTGAACTACGATGGCACAGAGTTGCAGCACACGCAAGTGCTTGAAGGCGATATGCCTGCATATACCGGCGAAACACCGACCAAGCCTGAGGATGCGCAATATACATACACGTTCAATGGTTGGAGCCCTAAGATTGTTGCAGCTACCTCCGATGCCTACTACACAGCGCAATTCACCGCTACGGAGAAACAGCAGCCTACGGACTACACGCCGACAGGATTGGTGGCTTCGCAGGAGGGAACTATCGTATGGCTCGATTGGAATGCCGTGGAGGGTGTCAGTCTCTACGAATGGGAGTTCCTTAATAATGGTAACTCTATAGGCGGTAACATCACAGATTATCTGTATGGCGGACTCAATTTCGAAGGCACACCAGCAGGCTCATATCCCCTTGTTTGCCGTGTGCGCTCGCTGGACAACAACCAGCAGCCCCTCAGTGACTGGGCATCTGTGAATTTCACATTGGTGATTGATAAACCCACAGGCATTGAGGATATCCATGTTACTCCGTCTGATGCTGTACGTAAGGTTATCCACAACGGCATCCTCTACATCCTCCGTCCGGATGGAAAGGTATTCAATGCGCAGGGCGTGAGAGTGAAGTAATCGTGCCCTTGTGGCTAAGAAGTAATCGCTATTGTAATTCATTCTATTGGAAACTCCCATGGCAGCAATGCCGTGGGAGTTTTTTGTGTCTTTTCGCCACCCCACTTTTTCTTATGTATCCATACTTGCAACGTGCTACACATCGCAGTTGCAGGAAATAGTACTCTCCACCACAGCCGCGGTATTGGTGGTGATAGTGTGCTGATTCCCTTATAAATAGTGTAAAAAAGAACTAATCCGGACTGATTGTATCATTTTGTATCAAAATCATTCGCATATCTGCTTATTATTTTGTACTTTTGCGGCGATTTATGAGAGCCCGTAAGGAAGTGATGCAAAAGATTCTCTTTATATGTCATGGTAATATCTGTCGGTCGCCGATGGCGGAGTTCGTGATGAAACATCTTGTACGGGAGTGCGGCAGAGAGGCTGATTTTGAGATTGCTTCCGCTGCTGTTTCATCGGAGGAGACGGGCAACGATATCTATCCGCCTGCCAAGAGGAAACTGACAGAAAAAGGTATTCCGTTCAGTCGTAGAGCCGCCCGAAAAATAACTCGAGAAGACTATGAATACTATGATTATGTGGTATGTATGGACAGAAGTAACTTGCGCTTGTTGAGATATATCATAGGTGAGGACGATGCGAAGAAAGTGTCGCTGCTGATGGCTTGGAAGGGTGAGAACAGGGATGTTGCCGACCCATGGTACACAGGCGATTTTGAAACCACATACCAAGATGTAGTGACAGGTTGTAGAGCTTTGCTGAAGGCAATTGACAGGAAATGACTATCAAACGATAAAATCCTAATAAATCATTAAAACATCCATCATTATGCCACACATTAAAGTCAAGTGCTATCCCAAGCACCTCACCGAACAGGAGATGAAGGCGTTTGTTGCTGACCTCACCCGCCTTGCAGAGAAACATCTGAAAGCCACAGAGGACTATGTATCTATCAGTTACGAGGAAGTTCCTGCTGAGCAGTGGAAAACCGAAGTCTTCGACAAGGAGATACGCCCGAACATCGGCCACCTCGCCAAAGACCCCGGCTATGATATGTAAAGAACGTTCGGAAACGTTCTCCACTAATATTGAACGTTCGGAGACGTTCTCCACTTCAAGCAGCAAAACATTGTAAACAAGCAGCAAAGTAATGAAACACACTTTCAAAGAGTGGATTATCGCCACTCGTCCGTGGTCTTTCCCCGCCTCGGTAATGCCGGTTGGCTTATCTCATTGTTGCTGCTTTTTGTGATTGGTCCTGCAGAGGAGTTTTTCCGGAGAGGTTACGTGCAACGCACGCTGTCAGAAACTCTCAATCCCAACAAAGCATTTATCATTACGACTTTGATATATACCCTTGTTCATGTCCCATCACTCAACCTGATGCTTATCCTTGCGGCATTGGTTTGCGGCGTGGCATGGGGAGGGCTCTATCGTCTTTTCCCCGAAAAACTGCCCGCCATCTTGCTCAGTCATGCCCTTTGGGATGCCGCCGCCTTTGTCTGGTTCCCACTATAGAGACGGTCGAAAAGACCATCTCTACCATCGCTATTTAGTCAGTTGGTGCCAAGCGGTAAAAAATAAATTGTAAAATCTACATTTAATACTTGCATATCTCAAAAAACGGCAGTACCTTTGTTGTTGGTCTGCGGAGAATAGGATCACTATTACGGCAGATATACTATTGGAAATAACAGCAGTTTTATGAAGAAAACCGATAACTTTATTATCTTGGCTGTAGCAGCAGTAGCACTGTTGTCGGCGGGATGCCGGAAGCAGACGGATTACTCCGCCTACCGCCGTCCCATACCCGTAGAGGTGGTTGTAACCGATACGCAGACCGTGGTCAGCAGCCGCAGTTATGTGGGTACCGTGGAGGAAGCGACGATGTTGCGTCTTGTTTTTCCGTTAGGCGGCAAGGTGACGGGTGTGTATGTGAGCAAGAACGCGCAGGTGCGAGCCGGACAGGTGTTGGCATCTGTAGAAGACACGCAACAAAGGAGCATCCTGCAGTCTGCCGAGGCAACTTTGCAGCAAGCTGAAGACGGCTACCGGCGTCTCAAACAGGTCTATGAACAAGGCGCGGTAGCTGAAGTGAAATGGATAGAGATGCAGACGCAGTTGGAGAAAGCGCGTGCCGCCGTGGGGTCCGCCAGAAAGAACGTGGACGACTGCACGCTCCGTGCGCCGCAGTCAGGTGTGGTGAGCGAGTGCGAGTTGCGCGTCGGGCAGCAGTTGGCACCCGGACAGCGGGCGGTGACGCTGATAGACGCAACAGGCGTGAACATCCGTTTTGCGGTGCCGGAGAACGAGATAGCCGCAGTAGGTATAGGCAGCGAGAGCCGTGTGACGGTTGCGGCATTGGGCAACCGCCTGTATGAGGGTCGCGTGACGGAGCGGGACATGAACGCCAACCGCCTGTCGCATAGTTATGAGGTGAAAGTGGCACTGTCGAACGCAGACGGGCAGTTGCTGCCCGGAATGGTATGCAAAGTGCAGCTCAGGAAAGACGATATCAGCGGTTTCATCGTGCCTGCCGAGTGCATACAAGTGCGGCAAGTCGAAAATCGAAATCCCGAAATATCGGAATCCCGGAATACCGAAAAATCGGAATCCCGAAATACCGGAATGCCGAAAAACCGAAAGACACTTTGGGTAGTTGACAGCGAAAAGAAAGCCCGCCTGCGCGAGGTGGAAATAAGTCACTATGCCGTAGACGGAGTGATTGTTACCGGCGGTCTGCAATGCGGCGAGCAGGTGGTAGTGAAAGGCTGGCAGAAACTCTATGAAGGAGCAGAAGTAATAGAAAATTAAAAAGAAACCTCGGAATCCCGGCATAACGGAATCCCGGCATACCGAAAAAATCATCGAAATACCGGAATACCGAAATATCGGCATACCGAAAGTATAAAATAATTGGCAAAGCGTGATCACATACAATGGGCGATGCGCAACCACGGGATAGTA
>CAKZZM010000031.1 GCA_937885465.1 uncultured Bacteroidales bacterium | reverse complement strand
CTGCCGAATGATATTCGGCGTAATTGACAACGCTACCGTTGAACGTTCGGAGACGTTCTCCACTATTGTTATTTGCCGATTTCGCTGTCGCGGGGAACTTATAGTAGCAAGACACTTATAGTAGCGAGGCACTCCCGTGCCTCGTGTGAAGCACAGGAGTGCTTCACTACTAAAGGGCGGCAATTTTAGCGGGGAGAAAACAACAATATCAACGGGGATGAAACTTCATATCAACGGGGATAAAACTTCATATCAACGGGGATAAAACTTCATATCAACGGGGATAAAGCGGCTTAAAGCGGCAAGACTACAGGGGATAAAGCGGCAATATAATTGACACAATATTAACGACAATATTTTTATTATTAATTTTCCATTTTTCGAATGAATAATAATTGGTGTGTGATAATGGCGGGGGGAATAGGTAGCAGGTTCTGGCCTTACAGCCGCAATAGTTGTCCGAAGCAGTTTCTTGATTTCTTCGGTACCGGCAGGTCTCTCTTGCAGATGACGATTGACAGGATACTGCCTCTTGTGCCGATGGAGCATATCTTGATTGCAACCAATGCGTCATACCGTTCTCTTATCCGAGAGCAGTTGCCTGAGATAAGCGACAGTCAGATACTATGCGAACCTGTTCGCCGTAACACAGCCCCGTGTATAGCATACGCCGTAGCTCACATACGCGCCTTGACCGACGATGCCAATATCCTTGTGGCTTCGTCGGATGCTCTTATATTAGATGTTGAGGAGTTCCGCTCGATGATAGGTCGCGGGCTGCTGTTCGTAGAGAAGAACGATGCGTTGCTCACTATCGGTATGCGCCCCACGCGTCCTGAGACGGGCTATGGTTACATACAGTTCGAGAAGGGCGAGGATAGTCTGCGTAAGGTCAAGACCTTCACGGAAAAGCCTAACCGCGAGTTAGCAGAGGTCTTTATGCAGAGTGGCGAGTTTCTCTGGAACGCCGGTATCTTCCTCTGGAATATGCAGTCGATATGGCGTTGCTTCGAGAAGTATCTGCCGGATGTGCTGATGCCTTTTGTGAAGATCCGCAAAGACTTAGGCACGCCGGAAGAGCAGAGAGCCGTGGATCGTATTTTCCCGACACTGCCGTCCATATCAATCGACTACGGCATAATGGAAAAGGCGGATAATGTGTATGTATTGGCGGCAGACTTCGGCTGGTCGGACCTCGGCACTTGGGGAGCGCTGCACGGCTTGTCAGAGCGCGATGAGAATAACAACGCTACGCTACACTGCAACGCCGATTACTACGATGCCCACGGCAATATCGTTGCTTTAGAAAGCGGCAAATTAGCAGTAGTGCAGGGCATTGATGACTGCATCATCGCCGAGTCGGACGGGGTACTGCTTGTATGCCGCAAGCAGGACGAGCAGGAGATACGCCACTTCGTTGACGATGCCGAAGAGAAATATAACGGGAAATACAACTAAAATGCCAAATATATTCAATTTAAAACTACAATATGGGTTACCTTAACTTTGACAAACGGTTGCTTGGCAACCTCGACAGGTCGCTCGGGAAAGAGATGATACGCACTAACAGGTCCGGTGCGTACAACTCCACCACCCTTGTTGACTGCAACACAAGGAAGTACCACGGTCAGTTGGTACTGCCGCTACCCGAATTGGGGGACGACAACTTCGTGCTTCTGACATCTCTTGACGAGACTGTTATTCAGCATGGTGCCGAGTTCAACCTCGGCATTCACAAGTACGGACCTCAGCAGTTTTCCCCTAACGGACATAAGTACATCCGCGAGTTCGACTGTGAGGTCATCTCGAAGACTATTTACCGCGTTGGTGGCGTTATCTTGCAGAAAGAGCGTATGCTCGTCAGTTTCGAGCCGCGTGTGCTTATCCGCTACACTCTTCTTGAGGCTCACTCGCCTACTACACTCCGCTTCCGTCCTTTCCTTGCCTTCCGCAGCGTGAACGAGTTGACTCACGAAAACAGCCGTGCCAACTCTGATGTTGCTATGGAAGAGAACGGCGGCAGCATACAGATGTATCCTGAGTTTCCGCGGCTATATATGCAATTTTCGAAGAAGGTCGAATATACCCACAACCCGCTGTGGTATAAGGGTATCGAATATCAGAAGGAGCAGGAGCGCGGCTTTGAGTACAAAGAGGATAATCTCGTTCCCGGGTGGTTCGAGTTGCCTGTGAAGAAAGGCGAGTCGGTTATTTTCTCCGCCGGCATATCGCCCGTCAACACTCGCACTCTGACCAACACTTGGAAGAAAGAGATGGAGCGCCGCAACGCTCGCACCGATATGTTCGCCACGCTGAAAAACTCGGCAGCGCAGTTTTACAAACGCGAGGGTGACAAGTGCTACCTTCTTGCCGGTTACCCTTGGTTTAAGGCAACTGCCCGCGAGGAGTTCTTCTCCCTGCCTTCTTGCACGCTTGGTATTGATCGCCCCGAGTATTGGGATGCTATCATGAATAAGACTGCCGTGCCTGAGATGCAAGCTTTCATCGAAGGTCGCTACGGCGACATACGCCTGCGCGATATGGACGAGCCCGATGCTATCCTGTGGTTCGTAAGAGCGATACAGCAATACGCTAAGGTCTATGGCATAAAAGAGGCGGCGGAGCAGTATGGCGCATTGGTTATCAAGATTATCGACTATATCCGCAAGAATAACCATCCTCGCCTCTTCCTCCACCCCAACGGTCTTCTTTGGACAGACGGTCTCAGTCGTCCTGCCACATGGATGAACGCCGTGGAGAACGGGCACCCTATAACACCTCGTACAGGTTATGTGGTGGAGATCAACGCCCTCTGGTACAATGCGATGATGTTCGCGGCAGAGACGCAACGCGCCCTTGACAAAGAGATGGCTGCCGACCTGATGGAGTATCAGGCAGAGATATGCCGCTCCTCGTTCGTGCAGATATTCTGGAACGGCGTCTATCTCGATGATTACGTGCTTGACTCGTATCATAATAAAGAGGTGCGTCCCAATCAAATATGGGCAGCCTCGCTGCCTTATTCGCCGCTCGACCGCAAGCAGCAGAAAGCGGTGGTAGATATATGCACAAAAGAGCTGCTCACACCTCGCGGACTGCGCACTATCTCGCCTAAGTCAGGCGGCTACCGACCTATCTATATAGGCGGGCAGCAGGAGCGCGACCGCAATTTCCACAACGGTCCCGTATGGCCATTCACCATCGCAGCCTACGCCGAGGCGTATATGCGGGTGTATAAGCACTCCGGCATAGGGTTTATGGAGAGAGCACTCGTCGGTTTTGAGCAGGAGATGTCGGAACTATGCATTGGCACCCTGAACGAGATTTACGACGGTAACCCGCCCTATAAGGGACACGGAGCTATGTCATACGCGCCGTCTGTCAGCGCTGTCATCTCGATGTGTAACACCGTCCGCAAATACGAGCAAGAGCAAAAAGAGCAAAACGATTAAATAAGGTTCAACCCTCGGCTTGTACGCCGAGAAAAAAAATAATAGCAATGAAAGCACTAATGTTTGGCTGGGAGTTTCCCCCTCATATCCTCGGAGGCTTAGGCACTGCCTCTTATGGTTTGACACGAGGCATGGCGGAACAACCGGATATGGAAATAACCTTCGTTATCCCTAAGCCGTGGGGCGATGAAGATCAGTCTTTCCTTCGCATCATAGGCGCCAATAGCGTTCCTATCGTTTGGAAAGATAATAACTACGACTATGTGCGCCAGCGTATGGAGGGCAAGATGTCGCCCGAAGAGTATTATCACCTGCGCGACGGCATACACTACGACTACCGCCGTATCGGCACCGACGACTTGGGTTGCGTGCAGTTCTCCGGTCGCTACCCTGATAACCTCATCGAGGAGATAGGCAATTACGAGGCTGTGGCTTCCGTTCTCGCCCACTCGCTCGACTTCGACATTATCCACTCTCACGACTGGCTGACCTACCCTGCAGGCGTCTTCGCTAAGCATATAAGCGGCAAACCCCTCGTTATACATGTTCATGCCACCGACTTCGACCGCTCCCGCGGTAATGTCAACCCCACCGTTTTCGCAATAGAGAAACGCGGTATGGAGGAGGCAGACCATATAATGTGCGTGAGTCATCTCACCCGCCGCACCGTTATTGAGAAATACGGCATCAACCCTGCAAAGGTGAGCACCGTACATAACGCCGTTGAGCCTCTTGCTGATGTCGAGTCTTACCATAAGACACCGCGTAAGGATAAGGTCGTTACTTTCCTCGGTCGCATAACGATGCAGAAGGGTCCGGAGTACTTCGTTGAGGCAGCCGCCCGCGTTCTCGAAAAGACAAAAGGTGTGCGCTTCGTGATGGCAGGCTCCGGCGATATGATGAATAAGATGATCGACCTCGTTGCCAAGCGCGGCATAGCCGACCGCTTCCACTTCCCCGGCTTCCAACGCGGCAGACAGGTACAAGAGATGCTCGCCGAGTCCGATTGCTATATTATGCCTTCCGTTTCAGAGCCGTTCGGCATATCGCCGTTAGAGGCCATGCAACTCGGGTGCCCCTCTATCATATCGCACCAGTCAGGCTGCGCAGAGATACTGCAACACGCCATCAAGACCGACTATTGGGACATTGACGCTATGGCTGATGCCATATACGCTATCGTCAAATATCCGGCAATGTATAAGTCGCTCTCCGAACTCGGGCGAGAAGAGGTTAACAATATCAAGTGGTACGATGCCGGCCTTAAGGTTCGCGCCATTTACGACCAAGTTCTCCACCATTGAACGTTTGGAGACGTTCTCCACTGTTTGAGAGACGGTGGAAAACACCGTCTCTACCGCCAGACGTTCGGAGACGTTCTCCACTATTAATCACTAAAACTCCTTAACCGTTATGAAAAATATCAATTTCTGCTTTAATTTTCACGCCCCTTACAGGCTCAAACGCTATCGTTTCTTCGATATCGGTCAAGACCATTATTACTACGATGACATGCTTACCGAGGATCAGGTAACATGGGTGGCACAGACCTCCTGGTTGCCGCTTCTGAACACCCTCAAAGATATGGTTCGCCTCTCTCGTGGTAAGTTCCGCTGCGGCATCGCCATCAGCGGTCAGACTCTGCAACTATGCGAGCAGTTTGTCCCCGAAGTGGTGGACCAACTGCGCGAACTGGCTGAGACGAAATCTGTGGAGTATATCCTTATGCCTTTCGCCAATTCCTTTGCCGCTGAATACGACATGAACGAGTTTGAACAGCAACTCAAGCAAGGTAGCGAACTCATAAGCGAACTATTCGGTCAGACCCCGCAGGCGGTATGGAATACCGAACTGCTCTACTGCGATGAGATAGCGGAGACGATACAGAAGAAGGGCTATAAGGTTGTACTGCTCGAAGGAGCAAAGCAACTGCTCTCTTGGAAGTCGCCCAACTACGTCTATACCTCCGCCGTCAGCAAGTCTCTTAAGATGTTGCTTCGCAACGCCGAGTTGTCGGACGAACTGTCGTTCCATTTCTCCGACCCCGCTTGGTATAACTTCCCTATGGACGCAGAGAAATATGCAGACCGCCTGAACTCTCTCGAGGGCGATAACCCCGTCTTCAACATCTGGGTAGGAGCCGAGACCTTCGGTATCCGCCAGAATGCGGGCACGGGCATCTTCGATTTCCTCAAGGCGTTGCCCTATTATATAATGGAACGCGGCATGGGGTTCGTAACGCCAAGCGAGGCTGCGAAGAAGATAGCGGGAACAGACGTCATCCCCGCCCCATATCCTATCACATGGTGCGGTGAGTCGAAAGATCTGTCACCATTCAACGGCAACGACCTGCAGCATGAGGCTCTCTCTAAACTGTACGCCGTAGGTGAACGCGTTCGCCTATGCTCCGACAAGGCTCTCCGTCGCGACTGGCTTAACCTGCAAGCATCCGACCATTTCCTCTTTATGAACCATGTCAACGCAGAGAACACTAACTACGACTCGGCATACGATGCCTTCATCAACTATATGAATGTTCTCTCCGATTTCCTCCTCCGCGTGGAAGAGCAATACCCGACAACTATTGAAAACGAAGAGTTGAACGAACTGCTCAAGACCATCAACAATCAGGAGAAAGAGATTGCATCTCTCGAAGAAGAGTTGAAAGCAGCCCGTAGCCGCAAGGCGCAGAAATAAAAAGGTTATTACCTTACATGAGAGGCTTTGTTTTCCACCATCTCTACCGCCTCGTTAAGGAGGCGGTAGAGATTTTCTTTATCGTTAGCCCGAAGTATGGCAATCTTCATTCGCCGGAAATCGGGCAGTCCCTTGAACACCGGCGAGTTGGCTAAATGTCGTCGGCTATGCAGTATCCCTTTGTACTCGTCGCCCGTCCACTCTATCGCCCTCTCCACATGCTCCTTCAAGATATCCACCTGCCACTGCATCGAACGCTGCGGATGGCGTTCACCGTGTTCGAGGTAATAATTTATATCCTCGAATATCCACGGTTGCCCGAAGGTGGCTCGCCCTATCATCACTGCATCCACGCCATATCTTAGAAAGCACTCTTTCGCCCGCTCAGGTGTAGCCACATCACCATTGCCTATTATAGGGATATGCATACGCGGGTTATTCTTCACCGCTCCTATCAGTGTCCAGTCCGCCTCGCCTGTGTACATTTGGCTACGGGTGCGACCGTGAATAGTCAGTTCCTGAATACCGCAGTCCTGCAATGCCTCCGCCAGTTCGACGATTATCTTATTCTCATTATCCCAGCCGAGTCTGGTCTTCGCCGTTACGGGTAGTTCAACAGCCTTGACTACCGCCCGCGTTATCTCTAACATACGCGGCACATCTCGCAGCAAGCCCGCCCCTGCACCTTTGCCGGCCACCTTCTTAACAGGACAGCCGAAGTTGATATCAATAAAATCGGGCTTCGCCTGCTCCACTATCTTCGCAGCCTCTGCCATTGACTCCGCATCCTTACCGTAAATCTGTATTGACACAGGTCGCTCTGCGTCCGCAATCTGCAACTTACGCAAGGTGTTAGGCACATCGCGCACAAGAGCATCAGCATTTACAAATTCCGTATAGACACGAGCCGCGCCAAAACGCTTACAGAGCAAGCGGAACGCAGGATCGGTAACATCCTCCATCGGAGCAAGATATAAGGGATGGTCACTTCGTACTTCGTTGGTTAGCGTCTGAGAACGTTCGGAGACGTTCTCCACTATTGAACGTTCGGAGACGTTCTCCACTATTGAGCGCAACGATTTCCTGCGTCTGTTGCTCGTCGCCGCTTCCATCCCGATGTTCAATGCCTACGGCTTCATCACCACACCCGATGCCCCCCTGCTCTTCTTTGCGGCGTTGTTTTATTATTCCTATCGCAGGTATCTCTCCATCCGCTCATGGTCAATGGTTATTCCCTTGGCAGTCAGCATGGCGGGAATGTTGTACAGCAAGTATATGGCTGTGCTCGTCATCCTCTTTGCCGTGTTGGGCAATCTGCAATTGTTGCGTGACGGCAAGGCATGGACGGCTGTGGCGTTGGCTGCCATACTCATGCTGCCGCATCTGTGGTGGCAGTACAGCAATGGTTTCCCATCATTCACGTATCATCTCGTATCGCGCTCTACGCACTATCAGTCACTTTATTCATGGGAGTTCATACCCAACCAGTTGGCGGCGTTCAACCCATTGGTGTGGGGGCTTATGCTTTGGGTGTCGTGGAAGCAACTCCGCCATGGCAATGCGTTCGAGCGCTCGCTCGGGATGACCCTGATAGGCTTTCAGCTTTTCTTTGCGCTTATGACTGTTCGCGGGCATGTCGAACCGCATTGGACGATGGTTACTTCCATCCCTGCTATCCTTCTGCTAACCGAGGACTCGCGTATTCGGAAACGTGGCGTGGCGGTAACACTCGCCGTGTTTGCCGCTCTCGTCATCATCGTGCGCGTTGTGCTGATGCTTAATATCTTGCCTGAGCAGACCGGCTTGGCGGGCAAGCAACCGAAGATTGAGGCTATCCACGCCGAGGCGCAAGACCGGCCGGTTGTCTTCGATGGCTCGTTCCAGCAACCCTCGCTCTATAGGTTCTATTTCGGCGATAAGGCGGTTCTCGTGCGTAATCAGAACAACCGATATACACAGTTCGACCTGCTGCACCTCGAGCAGCAACTCATTGGCAAACCTGCCTGCGTCAGACGCTTGGGAAAAGTGTACCTGACGGAGCATTTAAGTGAGGAGGATTTGCGTGACTGAGACGTGGTGGACCATATTAACGCGATTTATTCGCTTTGGCTTGGTCGGCGCAAGCGGGATGCTGGTCGATTTTGGCGTAACGTGGCTATGCAAAGAGCATTTTCGCTGGAATAAGTACGTCAGCAACTCCCTCGGCTTCATTCTCGCTGCCACCAACAACTACTTCTGGAATAGGCTCTGGACCTTTCAGAGCCAAAACGAGGCGGTGGTGCGTGAGTATATGTCGTTTGTTATCATAGCATTGGTCGGACTCGGTTTGAATAACCTCATCATCTACCTCATGCACGAACGCTTGCGCCTGAACTTCTACTTGAGCAAACTGATTGCCATCGGCTGTGTCACGCTTTGGAATTTTACAATGAATTATGTCTTCACGTTCAGTGCATAGATTGGCATTGGCAGCCGCCCTGCTGTGCAGCACGCTGTTACATGCCTTTACGCCTACCGGTGTAGCACCGCTATACTTTGGTCCGAACGCGTTCCCTGTGCCCGACATGTCTGACGGACGCACATCCGGCAGTATGCGCATCGAGTTGGCGGCTGACGGCTATTGGGGATACAACGGCAGCACGACTGCCGACCTCTTTGCGCGACTGCAAGTACCATTGTTCACCCGTTGGGCGAACATCAGCATTTGGATGCCGGTATATGAGTGGTATAATCAGGCGGATGGCAAGGGCAGCGGAGCGGGCGATGTGTATCTCTCCACCGATATTCAGATCTTGCACAACGAGTGGTTTCATTCCGGCAATACGCAATATATCCCGCAAATGGCACTGCGCTTGGGGATGAAGACCGCCAGCGGCGAACAATTCAACCACCGTCGCCACTACGATTGCCCGGGATATTTCTTCGACGCCTCTATCGGTGAGACTTTCCCTTTAGGTCCCGTTGATCTGCGCCTTGCCGCTTCGGCAGGCTTCTTGTGCTGGCAGACGGCTGATGCTCGCCAGAACGACGCTGTTATGTACGGCTTGCAGGCGCAACTCAATCATCACTATGCCTCGCTGCACGCTACGTGGGGCGGGTATGTGGGTTGGGAGAATTATGGCGATTGCCCTATGACGCTCAAGATCCGAGCTGCCGGACATCTGCATAATTTTGAGCCTTACGTGCAATACCAGTGGGGTATAAAGGACTATCCGTTTCACCAACTGCGTATAGGGCTGGTGTATAACCTGAACATTCTCAAGCCCGACTGATCTGTCACTTCACCATTACTATGAATCGATTTGCTCTTACCCTTTTCTTGTCGCTGAGTACGTTGCCGCTTCTCGCGGTGGCGAATATGGGTATGGATAGTGTCAGTAGCAGCTGGATGCGAGAGTGGTATCAGTATGGCGATATCAAGCATTATCTCGACAATCATTGTGATGTCACCACCTATCAGGTCGAGACTACAGGCGAATGGGCGGCGCAAGAACCACTCATTATGTCTATCAACGGCAACTCATATCGCTGGAATAAATACTATTTGGACGGTTTTCGAATAGATAGCCGCATCACCGCCGGCGATGCCCTTTACGTACCCGATATGTTTGCTCACTCCATGTATATTGATTACAACCGCGGTGCCGTATATTGGCTGGCAGATAGCGTGCGTTCGGCACAAATAACCATAACCGGTCATGGCGGCAATATTGGCAGTTATAGCCACTCTGCCAAGTGGCTGCAAGAACTTCAGGAGGGCTTGTCGGCTATCAAGCGGCTGAATAATAATACCCCTCTGCTGATGCGCAAGCATGTGGTTGGAGCGGGTAGCGCGGATATGGTGTATAACCTGACGGCGAACGGATATTCCTATACACAGCATATTCGCGCCGATTATGCACGCCGCAGGCAGTTGCGTTATGCGTATAATGGTATAGCCGGCACGTATGATGCCGATCAGTATCGCCTACAGATGGATGGCAGGCTGCCTGTGCGAGCCAATGCTGCTTTCGACGACATGCATTATATCCTCCGCGCAGGCTTTCGAGGCGATGGGTTCAGCGAGTTAGGCTATAACGACAACGAGGTGGCACTGCAGGCGCACGCGTCTTTATCCATCTATGCGCACAAGGATGCAGGGCGGCGAGGTCGGCTCACTACAGGTCTCACCTATGCCATGCAGCATAACCGGCACCGAGACATCAATTTCAGCCGCAACTACCTCGATTTGGATGGCGAAGCATTCGAGCCTTGGTATCCGGATGGTCACACACACGAGCTCAACTGGGCGGTGAATTACCGCTACTCCGTCTTGCCATGGCTCAGCCTAAACGTGGATGCCTACAACTCCCTGCTCACTTTTGCTCCCTTGCACAGCGATTGGCAGAACAGCGTTTATCTGCAGGGCTATAATATGTCGGAACCACTCATGTTGTACGACTATCACTGGCATAGCGAGGCGTTTACCTCCGGCATATTGGAGAATGCTGTCTCATTACAGGCAGATTATCAGGTGCTGCCTTGGCTGCGCCTGCAGGGTAGCGTCTCTGCTACCTTGGATGGCATTTTACTCCGCAATCGCTCAATGGTTACGCCATCGTGGGAGGCAAAGGCGGATATACACATAGAGCCTGTCAAGTGGTTCAAGATGGATCTGATTGCCGCCAACTATCGCATTCCTTATACCTACGAGCATATTCTGTTCTTGAGCGACCGTTACCTTAGTGCGCAGGTCAACTACGCCGGTACAACCACGCTGCTCACCACCACCGGTGGACGCTATCACCGCTTGGGCAAAGGTTTGTGGCAACCGCAATACGTCGCTATGGATATACCCGTCGTCTTTACCTTCGGGCGGCACGAGATCAGCATCCTGTCAAGCATCAAGAAGTATTACAACATCTGGTCTGTGCGTCTGGCGGATGAGTCGGCAGGCGGATTTACGGCAGTACCGGCTGATGGCAGTACGTATGACGTGTATGCCATGCAACCGCAACAGCGCTTCTACGAGGTTGTGCCTGCACCAAAAACCGGTACAGGCTTCTGGAATTCACCTGTCTTTGCGTCCAATGTAATCAAGTATGCGTATAATGGCAGAAAAGTGTTCTTCTCTTTCAGTTGGCAGAGTTATTGTCTGTCGGGCGCTTCGGCGTTAGGCAATGGCGTGCAGACCGAGGATATTCAGGTGCTCTCCGAATCAACTGCTTCACCCGACATCCTGCTCAACGATGCGAATATGCGTCAAGCCGACACTGGCGTGCGTAGCCTCGGACGACTGAATCAGGACCGCGCATACATCGCGCGAATGCAATTAGGGGTGAACATCACCGACAACTGGCAACTCAGTCTCAGTGGCAAGTTCCGCGACGGCACACCGATTGCACACTACCATACACAACTCGTAAGCGACCCAGCCGACACGCAGGCGGTCGGCTGGGCGGCGAATACACGCGGAATAAATGTTGTGGATGGTAATTTTGGCGAACGGACGGACTCTTTCTTCAACTTCGACCTCCGCCTCAAGTATCGCGGCACCATTCGTGACGTGCCGTTTGCAGTGCAGGCGGTGTGCTACAACATCTGGGATTTTGCTACCGAACTAAACGAGCACGCCATGTACTACGATGCCGCTACCGGCAAAGGGGTTTCCTATAATCGCTATCCTCTCAGCCTATGCATCCCGCGGGGACTGCTTGTCACGCTGACTGTCGGATTGGAAAGACGCTGATGCGTTATGAACTAAAAGACGCTGACGCGCATTGTGAGTAAACGCGCGGCGTAATAAGCCATGCATAGGTATGGTAATAGTGGAGAACGTCTCCGAACGTTCAACGGTAGAGTATGTTGTAAGCGTGCCAATCAGCCGCCTATATAGTTTCAAAGCCGCCTGTATAGTTATAATTAAACAGCATTTCAATACCAATTAAATGACGCTTAAACGCCCCCATCACGGAGGCGTTTTCCACTATTTGAGAGATGGTGGAAAACACCGTCTCTATCGTCCATGACCCAATATTAAAGGTCTTTACTTGTCTCCTGCGCCGCAAGCACTGCTGCACGCAGCGGGTTTCTCTTCGGGTTTGTCGCCTGCACCGCAAGCACTGCTGCAAACTCCCGGGTTCTCCTCGGGTTTGTCACCACTACCACACGCACTGCCGCAAGCAGCCGGTTTCTCCTCGGGTTTGTCACCACTACCACACGCACTGCCGCAAGCAGCCGGTTTCTCCTCGGGTTTGTCACCACTACCACACGCACTGCCGCAAGCAGCCGGTTTCTCCTCGGGTTTGTCACCACTACCACACGCACTGCCGCAAGCAGCCGGTTTCT
>CAKZZM010000030.1 GCA_937885465.1 uncultured Bacteroidales bacterium | reverse complement strand
CTTATCTACCACAAATATATCATCCGCCGACAAATCTATGCCTGCGTATCTGCCTTGGGGTACAACACCATCACCCGAAGGTTCATTATCTTCGGGTAACTCGCTATCATCAACAGACATGGATGTCTCCGTATCTGCATACACTTGCGCCAAACGGGCGCGTAGGATTTCAGGAACTAAATGCGTGTTCGGAACTCGACCTTCAACTTCCGTGTAGGCTGCTTCTCCTGTTCCATAGACATCGCGGTAGTCTGTTCGGTTGCCTTCTTCTCGTTGTTGGGATTCATAGAATATTGAATAGTTACGACGGCGTTCTATAGCCCCGGACCATATATTACCCTGCCTGTCGCCAAGCCAAAAGGCTTTCTCCTTCTGCCAACGCTCTGATGTTACCATCTGTTGCCATTGCTCTGGCGTTCTGTAATGTGGTGCGGGCATTGCCATGATTAAAACCGTCTAATAAATAATAACAAAATTTATAAAAGTTCTCATCACTAAACGCTGTAAAGTTGCTCGATGAGATTTCTGTATCAGTTACTGTCAGTCCGATACCAAGGCTGCTGAATATTTTTGTCAGTTCTGCTTTCTGCGAAGGTGTGAGAGGAGTGTCAAGTTTTACTCTTACTTGTGCTGCTCCGTCGCCATGAGTGGTTTCGCTTTCTGTGGTCTCATCAAGATAATTGATAATGAAACTATCTTGTTTTGAAGTTTCCGCAACGATTGCCATTGCAGCACGGAATGCTCCCTCTGCATTTGCAGTCACATCGGCCTCTACGCCAAAAGTATATTCAACTACTTCTTGATTGGTGCTTTCGTTGGTATATACGCCTATGCCGCTGTTTACAATAACATTGCTAACTCCATCAATACCCCTTAGTGCCTCCTCTACTAAGGACTGCATCTGCGCTTTTCTACGCTTCTCGACATCTTGCATTATCACAGTTGCCGATTCACGCTCTGCATCTGTAGCAGTATCACTTCTAAGGGTCTCAAGCGCATTCTTATAGGCTCTTCGGTCCTGTTCGTTTTTACCTTTGATACCAAAAACATTCTTTAACCACATGTCAATTCTGTTCTTAGCACCCTCCTCTCCTGCATTTTGGGTGATGTTCACGGCAACCCGCTGGCTGCCATCACTGTTTGCACTCGCAAAAGTACCATTATTCTCATTATCCGCCAAACCTTTTTCGCCCTCATCTGCATTTTCTGCTTCGTTTTTGGTCTCCGTTTGTGGCGCGTTCTTGTCTATCAACGCCTGCCATTGATAATCAGGGTATTATAATTTAAAAATATGCCATTTTAGGTGCCGCTCTTGGTACTTGGGGCTGATTTTAGTAACGCAAAAACCTATAACTATTAGGGCTGTAACCGATTGGGGTTACAGCCCTAACTCTATACCACTACCTGTACTTTAACCCAAAACGGTCATTAGACCATTTTGCGCTTACAAGGCTTTCTTTTAGT
>CAKZZM010000029.1 GCA_937885465.1 uncultured Bacteroidales bacterium | reverse complement strand
AATAGTGGAGAACGTCTCCGAACGTTCAACGGTAGAGACGGTGTTTTTCACCGTCTCTCAAATAGTGGAGAACGTCTCCGAACGTTCAAACAGTAGAGACGGTGTTTTTCACCGTCTCTCGGAAGTTACTAAGTACCTTTCGACAATTTCTTCTTTATCTTCTTTCGCCAGCCGAAGATGCGCTGCGGAATCTTAATAAGCCAACGAATTATCTTATCAATCAGAAATGACAGCCTGTCCGCAAAAGTGAACATTGGTCGGGCTATGCCGCGCATGGCATACGCCTCGCCGATTACATTATCTATTCTGCTTTTCTGCGCACCGGCATTAGGCTGCCAATGGTGAATGATAAAAGCCGGAACGGAATAGAAACGAGCAAACCACGTGTGGCGACACATCTCCCTACCCTCATGATTTAACAATATTGTAGTTATGCCGTCATCGTGCAAATGATTAGGAAGATATAACGTGCGTGACACAGATACCTGCCAAAGGAAAAACGGATAATAAGGCTCTTTGTCCGCACTCGAGAAATCATAACGACGACCTTCAATCAACATCTCACGGGGGTAATTTGCCTCTAATCGCTCTCTATGTTCTTTATAGTCAAACACCTTTTTTGAACGTTTGGAGACGCTCTCCACTATTGAACGTTCAGAGACGTTCTCAACTATTTCATTTTTATTTAAGAGCTTGCGCAAGAGCCTGAGGTTGAGCACATTAAAGAAAGGATTGGTAACGATGGGGTTACCACTGCGGTGGGCATAACAGCCGCCATCCGGACAGCCGGCATTGGCAATGTCATTCTCTACCACATATTGCACTAACGCTAACACTGCCTCAATATCAGTAATAAAGCAATCTTCATCCACATTAATTGCTACATCGCAATCTTCGTCGCGAAGCATTGTATAGAAATATCCGTCTGCCGTTTGGTCGGTTAGGCGTATGCACGGATATCCCGCATCTGCATACAGACGACGGCTCTGTTCGTACAATTCCTTATTGAAACTGCGACAGAAAAATTTTATATTAAGATTATTATCACAATTCATTTAATATATTCCAATATCGGGGATAGGATTGTTTTCTTTATGTAGATGAAAATAAGTTCGGGAAAGAAGGCTCTCAGTTGCCCTGTTTCACGGGCTTTGCGGAAAAGACAGGAGAAAGCCTTTCTCTTTTCTCTGCCTCGCCATTTTCGAGTGTGGCTGAGGCTATCACTATATACCATATAATGATACAAGGCATCATCTATTCCAACAACCTTACAAGCGAGCAAAAGGCAGCAACCGATAAATGCGCTATCCTCGCTGCTTCTCGCATCAGGAAACATAATATCGTACTTTTCCAACATCTCACGGCTGTAAATATACGTCCACAAGTATGCTACATAGTGGCGAAGAAGATAACTCCTCTCTTGCCGCGATATTTCCACATTTGCCACTTGAGGATTACGCAAGACCTTACTGTCCGCTCTCTTTGTTTGCTCCTGCCGCGAGCGGGGTTTAACAGAACGTTCGGAGACGTTCTCCACTACCAAACGTTCGGAGACGTTCTCCACTATTCCATCGTCACATATAGCATTGCAGTAACTAAGGTCTGCGTCATTCGCCTTTGCGTTGTCATAAAGCATCTGATACATCTGCGGTTCTGCTATGTCATCTGCGTCAAGAAACGCAATGTATTCACCATGGGCTGTTTTTAGCCCTACGTTTCGTGCCGCGCCCGGACCGCCATTTTGCTCCGTTGCAGTAAAGATATACTTTATATCTTTCCTCTCGCTTTGCGCTGCTAATGCTTTCGCAATAGAGATGCTCTCGTCATGCCCGTGGTCGTCAACTATCACCACCTCCATATTTCTCAGACTCTGCCTCTCAACAGAGAGAAGACAACGCTCTATATATTGCGCTGCATTATATACGGGTATTATGATGGATAGAGTCGGCATCTCATTTACGATGTACGAAGTACCGCTTACGCTATGTATCGCTTACGCTAAGGAGGTGTTCTCCACTTAATCAGTGATAAAATCTTGTTCCCGGTAGGCAAGAGAAAGAATCGATTATACCTGCTACGGAGCCGTCTTCCTTCAGAGCAATAAGAGTGTGTATTGAATGGTGATTCATTTTTTCCCCTGCTTCTACAATCTTTGCCGACTGCAATATTGTCTTTGGGTTGCTTGACATTATCTCGCCGACAGGCGTTTCGAAAAACCGCTGCCCTAATCGTTGCATCGCTCGCCTCACATCGCCATCCGTTACGATACCCGTCAGTTTGCCGTCGTCAATCACTACTGCCACGCCAAGTGTTCCCGCCGTCATCACCTCTATAACTTTCTGCATTAGGTCGGTAGAGACTACTATCGGCAGATTACCTTTTACCATAATATCCTCCACTTTCGCAAGCAGTTTCCTGCCGAGGTCGCCTCCCGGGTGCAACATCGCAAAGTCTGACGAGCGGAAATGGCGCGACTCCATCAAAGCGCAAGCAAGAGCATCCCCCATAGCGAGAGTGGCGGTCGTAGAAGATGTGGGAATAAGATTGAGGGGGTCTGCTTCATGTTCAACGGCTATATTCAAATGAACGGCAGAATAAGAAGCGAGAAGAGAATCAGAACAGCCTGACATTCCGATAATGGGTATATTCTTCGCTTGAATAAGCGGCATAAAGCGTAGCAGTTCTTCCGTCGCCCCCGAGTATGATATAGCAATAACTATATCGTTTTCCGACAGCATACCGAGATCGCCGTGATAAGCATCAAGCGGATTGAGGAAAAAAGCAGGCGTGCCGGTGGAAGCAAAAGTGGCGGCAATCTTTGTAGCGATATGTCCGGACTTCCCTACTCCCGTAACTATCACTTTCCCTTTGCAGCCGAGAATAAGGTCAACCGCCCTGCTGAAACTATCATCTATCCGAGGGATAAGTTTTAATATCGCTTCCGCCTCGCTGCGAAGACACTGTATGGCAACTAAATCTCTTTCCATAATTTTAATCTAACTTAAGCACTGCGAGGAACGCCTTTTGCGGCACTTCCACATTGCCTATCTGTTTCATTCTTTTCTTGCCTCGCTTCTGCTTCTCAAGCAGTTTGCGCTTACGGCTGACATCACCGCCATAACACTTTGCAAGCACATCTTTTCTCACCTGCTTAACCGTTTCACGGGCAATAATCTTAGCACCTATCGCTGCCTGTATCGCTATGTCGAATTGTTGGCGGGGTAGCAGTTCTTTCAGTTTCTCGCACATTCGCCGTCCGAAATCAACGGCATTGGCACGATGTGTCAGCGTAGAGAGGGCATCTACCTGCTCACCATTAAGCAAGATATCCAACTTCACCAAATCCGACTGCCTAAATCCGTTGGCGTGATAGTCAAAAGAGGCATAACCTTTTGATATACTCTTCAGTTTATCATAAAAATCTATCACTATCTCGCCGAGCGGCAAGTCAAAATATATCTCAACGCGGTTGCCGCTTATATACTCTTGCTTAATCAGTTCGCCTCGTTTGTCAAGGCAAAGGGTCATGATAGGACCTATAAAATTAGTGGTTGTTATAATCGATGCCCTGATATACGGTTCTTCCACATGTTCTATATATGCGGGGTCAGGCATACCTGCGGGGTTATGCACCTCGTGCATCACGCCGTCTTTGGTATATACGCGATACGACACATTCGGAACGGTCGTTATCACATCCATATCAAATTCGCGGTCTAACCGCTCCTGCACTATCTCCATGTGTAGCAGTCCGAGGAAACCGCAGCGGAAACCAAACCCTAACGCCACCGAACTCTCCGGCGTAAAGGTTAGCGAAGCATCGTTCAGTTGCAGTTTCTCGAGCGAGGCACGCAGATTCTCATAATCTTCCGCCTCAATAGGATAGACACCGGCGAACACCATCGGTTTAACCTCTTCAAACCCCTCAACAGCCTTCTCGCACGGACGGGCGACATGAGTAATGGTATCCCCTACTTTCACCTCTGTGCTCGTTTTTATTCCCGAAATGATATACCCCACATTGCCGGCACTTATCTCCTGCATAGGCTGCATATCGAGTTTCAGAACACCTACCTCGTCTGCCGAATACTCCTTTCCGGTATTGAAGAAACGCACGGTATCGCCTTTTTTCAAAGTACCGTTTACTACCTTAAAATAAGCGATTATGCCTCTAAAAGAATTGAATACGGAATCGAACACGAGGCACTGCAGTGGTGCATCCTTATCCCCCACAGGTGCAGGAATACGCTCCACAATAGCATCCAATATCTCCTCAACGCCCATTCCCGTCTTGCCTGAAGCACGGATTATTTCCTCTCTCTTGCAACCAAGCAGTTCCACAATCTCATCTTCCACCATATCAGGCATAGCACTCTCCATGTCGCACTTATTCAGCACGGGGACAATCTCGAGGTCATGCTCAAGAGCCATATATAAATTGCTGATAGTCTGAGCCTGCACTCCTTGCGAAGCATCCACTATCAACAATGCCCCTTCGCACGCTGCTATTGACCTACTCACCTCGTAGGAGAAGTCCACATGCCCGGGGGTGTCAATAAGGTTAAGTGTATAACCTTTATATTGCATCTGAATAGCGTGGCTCTTAATCGTGATACCGCGCTCTTTCTCAAGATCCATATCGTCAAGCACCTGATTCTCCATCCGGCGCTTATCTATGGTCCCCGTATATTCGAGCAGACGATCGGCTATCGTCGATTTACCATGATCAATATGGGCTATTATGCAAAAATTGCGAATATCCTTCATCTCACTATATTCTTCTGCGCCAAAATCGGAGAACTCCTCCTTTGTACATTGTCCTTTGTCACTTTGTACTTTGTCACTTTGTACTTTGTACTTTGTCCTTTGTCACTTTGTACATTAATTGGTACTTCGTCTCACGGCAAAGATACTACTTTTTTCTCAGTTATGCAAATAAATGCTAATATCTGACAAAAAAATTGGAAGCAGCACTCGACTGCTTCCAATTTTTCTGAGAACTTTGGCTTATATTCTCAACTTTTTCTAATTACAACTCAACGCCAAGTACATTGTATTCCTTACCATTAGCGCGAATCACAATCTGTCCGTTCTGACGCAACTCTTTAACTACCGCATTGTCAGCCTTGACATCATCAAGAGCGGTAACATCGAGAAGCAAATTAACGACAACGCTATAACCTAATGAATTAACGGCATTGATAGCAATAGTGCCATCGTTTTTAACCACTGCTGAACCGCTAACCATATACCACAAAGCCTCAAAATAGCCGTCATCAGTAAAGGTGTATGCCAGAGTATAGTCAATATAATCATAAGTGGAATTATAGCCTGTGCAAGCGTGCAATGTACCTGCGTCATCCGTATCATCAATAGGATAAGTGCCGACAGCTAAACCCGTTGCCGTATTAGCAACATTAAACTGCAAATCAACACCCTTATTTCCGTCTTCGGCAGAAACGATAATTACACCATACTGATTGACATACTTAGTATCAATGGTGTATGTCGGGAAATCGTATGCAAAATCGCTGTCGCTGTCATACTGCAGAGCAGATGAACTACTATCGGAAGCAGTAAAGGTGATATTTACGGTATATTCTGCCACATCGGTCAGGTCGTCCTCATTTTGAACGGTAATAGTACCAGTGATAGTACCATTATTATTTGCATCTACCATAACAGTCAAGTCTGCTTCTACAATAGAGAGCCAAACAGTATCATTTCCGTTTATCTCTACTAAATAGGTATAATCTTGCGAGTAAATATCGTCTGCCGTATAAGTACCGGCGATAACATCGTCATAATACATAGCAATGCTTATATACTTATCACCTGCGGTATTGTATCCGTATGCCTGCCAAATAGAATAATAATAACTATCATAGAACTGCAGTGCGCCGCTGAAGGAACCTGTACGAGAAGCAACAGGCTTGACATAAGTGAGAGTGATGTCGAAATCTACAACATCAGAATTGTCCTCCTCATTCTGCATACGCATCACACCGGTCAATGTCACATCTCCATTGGCGGCAACGCTAACATTCAAGTTTGCAGAGAGCGGTGAATAGTAGAGAGTATCCGTGCTGCTCAATAATGCAATAAATGTATAGTCAAGATCCAAATCCGAATAACCGAACGTACCTGCAAGAACATCTGCATTCACGCATACTGTAATATACCTGCTACGATCGGCATTGAAACCATAGAACTGGAACCATCCGTAGAAAGCAGTTTGATCATATAAATTAGTACTCATTGACAATGTCTCTGTCCTGCTTGCATCAGGCATAATGAAGATGAGATCGAGGGTATATTCAGTGTTGTTATAGCAGAGAACGGTACCCGTTACATGATAACCGCCATCGCCTGACAATTCTACGGTAATGCTGCCGCTGTAAATAGAGGAAGCCTGGCCGCCAACAGGAGTAACACTACCTGTAATATCACGATTTTCTCCAACGGAATACGTACCTTCAGACAAAGCCCCGTCTAAGGAAAGTGATATAGTATTGTTATCATCATCGGCTTTCAGGTAATAATAGGTATAATAACCATCATAACCATAATAAGACTCAGAAGTTACTCTCAAGTTAGTAGCGTTAATAGTTTCAAAGTTATCTGCCGTAGGAGCAGCATAGAACATTGTAATCATATACTCATTACCATCGTCACCTGTGAAACTGGCTTCTACCTCAATATTTCCCTCATCGTCGGTAATATTAATCTCAACGACCTGCGTTGTGTCAAAATAAATGCGAGTTTCTGCCGCAGCATCTATCAGATAGCAGTAATTATACAAAATATCGTCCTGATCGTAGGAACCTGCCGGAGAATTTGTACTCTTGCCGACCACATCCAAACTGAAAGTGTAGTCATCGTTCGTCGCTCTCATCCACCAATCATTTTGGTATGAATAGAAATGATAACTCATTGGTTCTTCAAAATCAATAGAGATTAGTTCCTTCACTGCTTCAGGGACATTCCTCTTAACCACCTTCATAAAATTCTTCTGCCCATACTGAACAAGATTGACCTGAGGAGCATACTTCTTGTCTGCACGCTCACCTATGGCAGCACGCATTTGCTTGCCTTGCCGTGCATCAAAACGAATCTGCGCATCTTTCTTGGGAGATGCACTAATACCTAACACTAAGGTTAAAGCACAAAATAAAGCGAAAAATTTCTTCATAATTATAAAATTTAAATTGTTATTTGTATTTATGTTTTTTATCAATTTTGCTTCAATTACACTTTAATTCGAACGGCAAAGTTACAATTTATTATTTTTACCTGCAAATTTAAGTGCAAAAAAATAAAAAAAATAGCAATATCGTGTCAAAATGTCAGAAATTTAATAAATATTCTTACATTTTGTCAATATTTTAGTATCTTTGCAAACATTATGTCAAATTTTATGTTTCCGTTTCGCCACTCATCTCTCTATACTATTCTTCCCCTCGCTCTATTGCTACAACTCTGCGCTTCGTGCAGTAGGCAAAATAGTAATGACGACATTGAATCGGAGAGTCCTTTTTTTTCTGTAGGAGTTGTCGGTGTTACCGCTACTACCCTATCCGTTCGCATTGAGCCTGCCGACGGCACTATTTTCTACACCGCTGCCTTACTCACCTCTGACGAGTATCTCTCCGACACGAGTGATGCCGCTATCATAATGAAGCAAACGCAGCATCTTAACTCAGCACTTCTCCAAGCAGAAAACACGGGGCAATCGCTCTCACTCGCTGACCTTCTTTACGAAGGTGTACAGACCCTTCATTTCCGCCACCTCACATCCTCTGCTTCGTATCAACTCTGTCTCTTTCGATTCGACACAAAGGACGGTAGCCCATCCGAACAATTAAGGACAATCGGCAAGGTTGAGCGATTTCCGATAACCACAACCGCCATCTCCAAATCGGCTATGCTGTTAAGCATCGACATTACGGGAGATGACACACTCTCTATCACCCCTACAACCGCCGAACCGTATATCTTCTTTTATGAAACGATAGACGATTGGTTCGAGTTCACCAATGATGCCGACCCGACTCAGGAAGCGATAGAGGCAGAGATTAACGATTTCGTCATTTGGTACGATAATGAGGGTTATCCGCTGCCTATCTATAAAGGCACACAACACTTCCGCCTCAGCGATCCGACCCTTTCCTTACGCACCGATACCTATTATATATTCTTCGCTGCCCCATACACCGAAGCCGTCAACGGCGAGGCTGCATACCTTATCGCTTTCATCGAATAAAATGCCTCGCTGTTGACGTTAGAGAATTAAAGTGAGAAATTTTTCATTTTTCACTTTTAATTTTTCGTTTTTAATTGTAACTTTGCACTAAAATTTACATTTTTTCATACGATGCAATCAGTAGTAGTCCGCTTTGTCGGTGATAGCGGTGACGGTATGCAACTCACCGGCAATCTATTCTCTTCTCTCTCTGCCATTCTTGGAGACGAGATATCCACTTTTCCTGATTTTCCCGCAGAGATTCGTGCTCCGCAAGGCACCTTAGGCGGTGTCAGCGGTTTTCAGGTCTGCCTCGGCAAGAACGTATATACTCCGGGTGATAAAGCCGATGTTCTTGTAGCGATGAATGCTGCCGCACTGAAGGTAAACACTGAGCATATACACCCGCACTCAATCATCGTCTGTGATATTGATTCCTTCTCTGCCAAAGATCTTGAGAAGGCGCAATATATGACCGATAACCCTTTCACGGAACTCCGTCTGCCCGAAACGGTGCAGGTTGTTCCGATTCCGCTTACCACCCTCACCAAAGAGTCGCTCAAAGATTCCGGGCTTGACATCAAGTCTATCGTTCGTTCAAAGAACATGTTCGCACTTGGTCTCGTCTGCTGGCTATTCGATCGTCCTATCGATCATGCTATCTCTTTCCTCGAAGATAAGTTTCGCAAGAAGCCCGCTCTCATCACGCCTAATGTTAAAGTCCTCACCGACGGCTACAACTACGGGCAGAACCTCGCCCTATCTGTTAATCAAATCAGACGAAGTACGAAGTACGAAGTACGAAGTACGAAGTACGATACTGTCCCGGCTGTCCGCCACACCTCGATAGCCGGCAATAAGGCAACGGCATGGGGACTAATTGCCGCAGCCGAGAAGGCCGGCAAGCAACTCCTGCTCGGCTCATATCCTATAACGCCCGCAACGGATATCCTACAAGAACTCGCCGCCCGTAAAGACTGCGGAGTCATAACCATTCAGGCAGAAGACGAGATAGCCGGCGTATGCACCGCCATAGGTGCTGCCTTCGCCGGTGACCTTGCTGTTACTTCCACCTCCGGTCCGGGACTATCGCTCAAGAGTGAGGCTATAGGTCTTGCCGTCATGGCAGAGTTACCGCTCGTCGTCATCGATGTACAGCGCGGCGGGCCGTCCACCGGCTTGCCTACAAAGACGGAACAGACCGATCTTCTTTTATCTTTATACGGGCGCAACGGCGAATGTCCCGTTGTCGTGATGGCTGCTTCGACACCCGCAAACTGTTTTCACTACGCCTATATGGCAGCGAAGATAGCACTTGAAAACATGACCCCCGTCATTCTTCTCTCCGACACATATCTTGCCAACGGCACCTCTATCTGGCAAATACCACATCTTGCCGATCTCCCCTCCATAACCCCGCAAGGCGTGCCATCGAAGCCTCGACAAAGTACAGCTTGCGCTATGTACCGCTTACGCTATGTACCGCTTTCGCCATGTACCGCTTACGCTAAGGAGCCGTTCAATCCGGCTATGCGCGATGAGCGCGGCATCCGCTATTGGGCATACCCCGGGATGGAAGGCTACGAGCACCGCAATATAGGACTCGAAAGAGATGCCGAAAGCGGCACCATCTCCACCAACCCGCGCAACCACGAGCAGATGGTCAAGATAAGGGCAGCCAAAGTGGCACAAGTAGCAAACTCCATTCCCCCTCTCAGCGTTTGGTCACCCGAAGACGAAAGTCCGGGAAGTCCGGAAAATCCGGAGAATCCGGAAAGCCCGGAATGGCCGGAAAATCCGGAAAATCCGGGAAATCCGGAAAGCCCGGAATGTCCGGAAAATCCGGGAAATCCGGAGACATTCTCCAATCACAGCACTCTACTCGTCGGCTGGGGCAGCACAGAGGGACACCTGCGTGAAGCGGCAATCTCTTATCACGCAATTTTAGAACGTTCGGAGACGTTCTCCACAAGGCACAACGCAAATTTAGAACGTTCGGAGACGTTCTCCACTACAGAACGTTCGGAGACGTTCTCCACAAGGCACAATAACCGCGGCACAGTAGATGTGGCACACTTCAACTATATCAACCCTCTACCCCTCAACACTCACGAGGTACTATCACGCTACAAACGCATCGTGGTCTGCGAACTCAACACAGGACAATTCGCCTCCTATCTGCGTTCGCAATTCCCGGATATTCATATCGAGCAAATCAATCAGATAGAAGGTCAACCATTCCAAGTGGAATATATAGTTGAAAAGTTAAAAGAGATAAGTGATAAGTGATTATGGAAGCACAAGATTTCAAGTCAGATCAATATGTTCGTTTTTGTCCGGGCTGCGGTGACCACGCTATTGCAACAGCTCTGCAAAAAGCCATGGCAGAGATAGGCGTTCCGCCTCATCAAATAGCCGTCATTTCCGGTATCGGTTGCTCCTCTCGCATGCCGCACTACCTCTCGCCTTACGGGTTCAACACTATCCACGGACGCGGTGCAGCAATAGCAACAGGTGTCAAGACCGCTCACCCTGAACTAACCGTTTGGCAGATGACAGGCGATGGCGACTGCCTCGCCATCGGTGGAAACCATTTCATTCATTCTCTCCGCCGCAATATAGACATCAATATCTGCCTTTTCAATAATCGCATTTACGGTCTTACCAAAGGGCAGTACTCCCCCACTTCCCCTAAGGGTTTCGTCAGCAAGTCGTCACCTTTTGGCACTGTTGAGCGCCCGTTTATCCCCGCAGAGTTATGTTTCGGTGCCCGCGGCACCTTCTTCGCTCGAACTCTCGATGTGGATATGCCCACCACCGTCCGCTGCCTCGTTCAGGCCGATAAACACAGAGGAGCATCTCTCGTTGAGTGCCTCGTGAACTGCGTCATCTTCAACAACGGCACACACTCTTTTATTGCAAACCGAGAAGAAAGGGCGGAGAGGACTATTATCCTTGAACAAGGTCAGCCGATGCTCTTTGGCAAGAACCGCGACAAAGGTCTGGCACTCGACTATTCGACCGTTATCCCTACCCTTATCGTTGTGTCCGCCGATGACTCACGCGTCCTCATCCACGATGCCACCACGCCTGACCCCACCCTCCACCGTATGCTCGCCCTTATGGGGCAACCCGATAGCATTGAAGAGAAGGTTGCTATGGAAGCAGGGCAGACCACCACTCTGCCCATCGCGCTCGGCGTGATACGCAATGTCGCCGCAGACACATACGACAACGCCGTCCATCAACAGATAGACAACATCCGAGCAACCGCCAAAATTCATAATTTCGACGAACTAACCGGCACATTAGAGACATGGTAATCACAAAGTACCGCTTACGCTAAGTGACGAAGTACCGTTTACGCTAAGTGACGAAGTACCGCTTGCGCTATGTACGAAGTACTAAGTGACTTGTCACCTTCGGTGTGCACAATGATATAAAAACGGAGCAGACCAAAGTCTGCTCCGTTTTATATTGCACATTTGCCTTACTTCCCGTTATTATTTGATTACAACGAGGAAATAGTTCTTTTTGCCGCGCCCGAAGAGGAAGTACTTATTATTAAGAAGAGCCTCAGATGTGATTGGCTTTTGCAAATCCGTCAGTTTCTCTTTATTGAGCGACACACCGCCTGCTTGCAACATCTTTCTCGCCTCATTTTTAGAGGGGAATATTTGTGTTTTAACAGCAAGTAGTTCAAGCGGGTCGATACCGGCCTCGATGTCGGCTCGCGATATTTCGAACTGCGGCACTCCGTCTAATACTTGCAACAGCATCTCTTCGTCAAGACGGCGCAGTGCCTCAGAGGTGGCGTTGCCGAAAAGTATGCCCGACGCCTCTACCGCTGCCTCATAGTCCTCTGACGAATGAACCATAACCGTAACCTCTTTTGCAAGGCGTTTTTGCAGTACTCTAAGGTGTGGTGCTTCCTGATGTTCCTTAATAAGAGAGTCAATCTCTTCTTTTGAGAGAGAGGTGAAAATCTTTATATAACGCTCAGCATCTGCATCGCTCACATTAAGCCAGAACTGATAGAACTTATACGGCGAGGTATAGCGGCGGTCGAGCCATATATTCCCGCTCTCCGTCTTTCCGAACTTACCGCCGTCGGCTTTGGTTATCAGCGGACATGTCAAGGCGAAAGCGGTCTTGCCATTCATCTTACGCATCAGTTCAATACCCGTGGTTATATTTCCCCATTGGTCGCTACCGCCCATCTGCATAAGGCAGTTCTTATGCTCATTGAGCCAAACGAAATCGTAGCCTTGCAGCAGTTGATAGGTAAATTCCGTGAACGACATACCTTGTGAGAACTCACCGTTAAAGCGTTTCTTGACAGAGTCTTTCGCCATCATATAATTGACGGTTATGAGTTTACCAACCTCCCGTGCGAAATCGAGGAAGGTAAAATCTTTCATCCAGTCGTAGTTATTGACGAGTTCTGCTGCATTAGGTGCATCGCTTTCAAAATCGAGGAAGCGAGAGAGTTGCTTCTTTATGCACTCTTGATTATGCCTCAGCGTATCTTCTGTCAGCAAGTTTCTCTCTGCCGATTTACCGCTCGGGTCCCCAATCATACCCGTAGCACCACCTATAAGAGCAATAGGTTTATGCCCGCAACGCTGCAAATGGCGAAGCATCATTATGCCGCACAGGTGCCCTATATGAAGAGAGTCTGCAGTCGGGTCAATACCCACATAAGCAGTAGTCTGCTCTTTCTGCAGTTGTTCTTCCGTTCCCGGCATGATATCTTGGAGCATGCCCCTCCAACGCAATTCTTCTACAAAATTCATCGAAGTAATTAAAAATTAAACATTAAACATCTATTTCACCACCAACGGAACATGTGCCTTCTCTTCCATATCTTCAGAGAAGATGAAGGAAGCGGAGTAAACGGGAGTGAGAACAGACTTATCGTATCCTGCTGCAATTACCACATATTCCTCTCCTTCTATTGCCCCCACCTTACTTAAGTTAACCGAATGAAAACCTCTTATCAACATATTATCATTAGTCCCTGACATCTGACTATATAGATATGCAAGAGCCTGAAAATACTCATCCACACTCGAATACCATTTTAGAGACTCGAGGTCAGTGATATCAATAATATAAGTTTCTTCATCGTTTGAAGGCTCGATAGTGAACCAAATTCCCTCAGACTTCTTATCTATGCTATAAGCAAAAGTAAGCGATGAAGTGGTAGTATCTTTTGTTTCGATCACCTTACAAAACAACTCTCCCATCGGTGCGACGGCATCCGGATTAACGCAAAAGGCATATACCACATATTCCGAATTCTCTTCCAAATTGGAGAATATACGCGAGTCCTTACCATAACCGAGACTATGCGACGAGAACGATGCCACATAAGGAGAACTCTCAACAAGCAATTCCTTGCGCCAACTCAGATAATCAGAATATATGGAATCAACCATATATTGCATAAAGCGAAAATCATAGCCGTGATTATTAAAAGTCTCTAATGCGGATATACCGCAGTAGTAATAGACATCCTCTTGCGGTACTATATCAACCTTTGCAGACGCAGCCGTGATAGAAGTCGTGTCAACAATTATATCAATTTTCACCGGTTTCACCGAATACTCTGCTTTAGGGTTGCAGGCTGACATTATAACATATAATATCGGCAATATGTACAATATACTCTTCTTCATACCACTATCAATAAATTACGAAATCCGTTTCTGATTCAAGCAGTTTCTTCACGCATCCGATAAACCTGATGCAACCCATTTGATGCGTGCCGTAATGTCCGAAGTTATACTCCACATTGGCATAAGCGAACTTATCCTTTGCACGCTGCGAATTGAGGAAAGGCACGGTATCATCGTCAAGCGAGTGGAACATATATAGCGGTGCCTGCGGCAACCAGCCGTCGTCTGCCACAATAGAATTGCGAAGCATGGCGCGATATAGCACAGAAGTATTGGCAGAGCGTTTTTGCCGTGCTTCCTCGGTCATAAACTCACTAAGACGGTTAACCCCCATCAGTTTTGCAATCTCCACTACTGTGTATTTTTTCGAGTTTATCCATTCTTCAAAATTGTTCAATAGGTTGTCAGTAAAGAACTCATCATAACGCAAATTCAACCTTTCCCCCTCGTTCATACCCTGAATAATCATTGGTATGGCGCAAGGTATGCCGAGATAATCATTGGCTACCGCCTCGTCGTAGGTAGCAGCAATATCGTACGGACCGGCACCGGCGAAGTTGCGGCGAACCTTATACTTCGAAAGATAGGCGGGGTCTGTTTCCAAAAGTCGCTGTACAGCCACCGTTGTCGCCCCGCCTTGCGAATAGCCCATAAGGTAAATCTCATCGCTTACAGGACTACGCCCTATGCTGTCAAGATAAGGCACTACGGCTTCGAGCATATCAACAACATTATGCGCAGTCAGGTGAGCGCAGAGGTAAGGGTGAACGCGGTCAGACGACACGCCAAAACCTATATAATCGGGGAAGATGAGCGCAAACCCCATCGTTGCCAATATACCCTCTAACTGAAAGCACTCTGACGGTGCCTCATAGGCAGCACCTATAGTGTAGTGGCTGATAAGTATTATATTCTTTATCTTACCCGTTGCAGGTAACATTACCTTTCCTGATAGTACTATCTTCTTGCCATATTGGTCATGCGAGATATATGTGCCTGATATAGAGTGAATCTTATGTGTATTTGTTGCGCTCAACACCTCTTTTGCAAGCGGTGTACCCGCGATAGAAGTGGTACGGCGGGGTGACGGTACCTTATCGCTATCCGATTCCGTAACGAGATCCGCTGCACAGGCGATACTCGGCACCTCAGGAAAACCCTCATCAAGGTCGGTTATCTCTACCTTATACGGGTGGAAACCCACCTGGTTAAATGAACGATACTCCACCTCATCATGCTTGCATGAGAACAATACGCAAACCGGCAAGAGAAGAAAAGTCCAACGATATATATTTTTGAATCTTACCATAATTATATCCTCCGTTATCTCTAAAATCTCACACCTATAGATGCCGTTATAAATCTCGAGCCTGCCAAATATACCTTTTGCAGGTTTTGCAGACCTGACAGCCCGCCAAATTCTATTGACCCGAACAAATGGTTATACCCCACAGAACAACCGATAAGCGTTGCATCAGCCGCCCAAGCACACACAGTCTGCCGCCCGTTGTCGTCCTTTTCACTACCGCCGTTGATTAGCAAACCCAACCCTAAAGAGGTGTAGAGGTCGAACCAATAGTGACGAAACCATGTAAACTTAACCTCCGGCAAAAAAGCGAGGTTATAGCAAAAATGCGCTTCCTTACCTTGAACGTAATTACTGCCGCCGTTAAAGATGTATCGGTCCCACATAAAGCCTGAGCAGTCAACCTTACCTCCATAACTAAACCACTCGTTGTGACGATACTGATATGAAAAAACGACATGCCCTATGTAATGGTAATTACGATTTTCAGTCATCACAAGCTGCGTGGGATAGAGGGTGTAATCTCGGTGCAACGATTCGTGGAAAAACGCCGTTTCGGCTATCATATCACCCCAACCGATACTTATCTCATTAGGATGGATACCGCGCATCTCGTTTGATTCTGCCTTACTATGAAACGCAACACCCAACAGCAAGAATAATATACACAATTTCTCTTTCATCGCTTATTGAAAATATTTTCTGAATGTATCTTCAAATAGTTTTACCGCCTTATCAAACGACTCATGCGAGTCGCCCCCCGCCGCATTAGCATGCCCTCCGCCATTGAAGACTTCAGAAGCATATATATTGACGGGGCGATTGCCTTTCGAGCGGAATGATATCTTCACCTTGTCGGTATCTTCGCGCATAAAGACGGAATAATAAACCGAACCTATCTGTAGCGGCATATTCACTATTCCCTCCGCATCGCCCGACTGGAAATTAAAACGCTTCAACTCCTCCGATGTCAGTGCAATAAGAGCCGTATGGAACTTAGGATAGACCTTCATCTTGTGGTAGAGGCAATAGCCGGTAAAGCGCAATCTCTCTACCGAGAACTGATTGAAGACATTGTCCGATATTGCCTCTTTGTCGACACCTGCCCTTAGCAGTTGAGCCACATTAACATACAGTTCAGGCAGTTTAGAGTTATTATAGGCAAAATTACCGGTGTCGGTCATTAAGCCCGTATATATGCAGGTGGCAATATCAAGAGGCATATCGCGGGGTAACAACCCTTTTTCTGCAAGTCCGTTATATAGTTCTTGAATAAGAAAAGCCGTTGCCGGTGCTTCGGGGTGAGAAATAATAACATCAGCACTCAATACGCCCGGATTAATATGATGATCCATCACAACGCGGGGTACGGATGACTCCTCTAACAGCGGTGTCAAAACGCCGATACGCTTGCTCTCGCAATAATCAAGGCAAAAAATAAGGTCTGCCTCACGAAAAACGGAAGCAGTAGCATCGGCATCAGCATCTCCTATAATAACATCCCCTGCCTGAGGAAGCCAAGCAAGAAACGAGGGGAACGCATTTGGCACCACCACCCTCACATCCGCATCGCTCGGTTGCAGCAGCCTAAGTATCTGCTGCAAGGCGAGAGACGACCCCATAGCATCACCGTCAGGCGACATGTGTGCAGTAATAACAATATGCAGCCTACCGGAAAGCAGACCGCATATCACATCTATATCATTTTCCTTGATAAACATCAGTTTATACTTTAATTTTTAGAAGTATCCTTTATTTGTACAGATATCTCTTTATGCTGTTTTTAGGAGTTTTCTCAAACTCGTCAGGACGAACCTCAACAGCGGCTATCTGCTCGTATGAGGCGAGTAAACCATTTACTTCTTTACGCATCTTTTCCATCTCGGCAGGAATATTGTCGGCAGTTATGCCCGCTGCATCGAGAGCATCCTTGTCGAGATAAACGAGAACAACTATTGCGCCCTCTCTCTGAACAGCGATACTTTCCATAACATAAGGCATATTGTTTACCTTGTCCTCTATCTCCTCCGGATAGATATTTTGTCCGTTCGGACCGAGCAGCATAGTCTTGCTGCGACCTTTGATAAAGATGTCACCTTCGGCATCAACATAACCGAGGTCTCCTGTGCGTAACCAGCCGTCTTCGGTAAAGGCTGCCTTCGTCGCCTCTTCATTCTTGTAATAACCGAGCATCACATTGTCGCCACGTACCTCTATTTCACCGATACCTTCATCGTTAGGATTGGTAATGCGAACCTCCATATTATCAAGAATCTTACCGCAACTGCCCGGTTTGAACTCAAACCACGGACGATATGAGATAAGCGGAGCCGTTTCGGTCATACCATATCCTATAGTGAACGGGAATTTTATCTTGCGGAAGAAACTCTCCACCTCAGCGTTCATAGCGGCACCGCCAATTATAACCTGGAAGAACTCACCGCCGAACACACCCATCAGTTTCTTGCCAATCTGCTCGAGCATAAAATCATTTAGCAGCGGCACTTGCAGCACCCAATTCATAGGCGGTTTAGCAATCATCGGCTGTATCTGCTTGCGATATATCTTCTCAATTATCAAAGGCACAGAGAGAATAAGCGTCGGTTTAACCTCAGCAAAGGCTGCCATAAGCACCTTAGGCGTCGGTACGCGAGTGATGAAATAAGTATGACCGCCGATAGTACTATTGCCCAAGAAATCGAATGCACAGCCATAAGCATGAGCAAGAGGCAGGAAAGTTACCATTCTATCACCACGGAAAAGTTGGCTGGGACCTACGCTACTATAGGTCGTTTGCCCGAAAATAGCATTCGAAGCAAGAGCACGCCCCGTAGTCATCACTCCCTTCGAGAAACCGGTTGTACCTGAGGTATAATTGATTGAAGCCAACTCCTCATTGTCCTTATAATCATAACGAATGCAATCGGGGTGGAAATTACCCTTGAACTTACGATCAAATAACTGCTGAATATTATCCAAAGATATCTGCTCAAGAGTAAGTTGCATCTTCTCGCCACTCGCATCGTCAATAACAGGCAAAGCACTCTCAATAACGGCATTAGGCTTGAATTTAGTAAGCGACATCACCGCTCTCACTTGTCCTAACTCGTTCTCATCAAGGTGATCCCAAATATAGTCGGCGGTAAAGAGAAATTTGCTGTCGCTATGCTTCAAAATATGATGAATATCATTAGCATGAAAATCTTGCAGGATAGGCACAATCACAGCACCGTAAGTGATAGCGGCAATATATGCCACAGCCCAATTGGTACTATTCCTTCCGATAAGCGCTACCTTATCATTCTTCTCTATACCGCACTCCCTAAAAACGAGGTGCAACTTCTCCACTTGCTCAGCCACTTGGGCATACGTGAGCGTGTACTTGGTTTCATAGTCCGTAAAAGCCTCCAATTCCCAATTCTGACGGAAGGAGTCCTCGAACATTCTAACAAAATTTTTATTAACCATAACTACTGAAATTTAACACCTGCATAACTCATTCGTCCCAAGGGACAATGCCCTATACAGGCACATTTTTAATACTTTTGTTCCTCTCTCGACTGTTCGCCGAGCATAAACTTTGTGCAAAGATAACAAAAAAAACTGACAAAACAAGACTTTTTCAATAAAATGAAATAATTGTTGCGTTTTTTGTTTTGTATATTCATAATTTATACTACTTTTGTTTTCAAATTACGCAATTATGAGTTATTCATACATAATGCCCGTCAAACACATACAAGAGACCACAATAGAACTAACAACATTACTCGAACCAATGAAAATACTTATTGCAACAGAAAAGCCTTTTGCCGCATCGGCAGCAAAAGAGATTCAAGAGGTGATTACACATGCCGGCTTCACACCTGTGATGCTCGAGAAATACGCTCACCGTGAGGCATTACTCGCAGCAGTTGAAGACGCTGCCGGACTTATCGTCCGCTCTGACAAAGTGGACAATGAGGTTATCGATGCGGCAAAGCAACTCAAGATTATCGTTCGTGCCGGTGCCGGTTACGACAATATCGACCTCAATGCCGCTACAGCACGAGGTATCATCGTAATGAATACGCCCGGGCAGAACTCCAACGCCGTTGCCGAATTGGCACTCGGGTTGATGGTTTATGCCAAGCGAAACTTCTTTGGCGGAACAACGGGAACTGAATTGAAAGGCAAGACATTAGGTATTCATGCCTTCGGTAATGTAGGTAGGAATGTAGCGCGAATAGCGCAAGGCTTCGGCATGAATATCATTGCATACGACGCCTACTGTCCGGACGAGGTTATGCTCGCAGCCGGTGTAACACCCGTTCATTCGGCAGAGGAGTTATACCGACAATCGAATATCGTTTCGCTGCATATTCCGGCTACCGATGAGACGCGCAGAAGCATAGGACGCAAATTAGTGTCGCTTATGCCTAAGGGAGCACTGCTCGTCAACACCGCAAGAAAAGAGGTTATAAACGAGGAGGAACTAATTGAACTGATGCAAGAGAGAGGTGATATCCGCTATGCTACCGATATTATGCCGGCAGCAGATGTTCGCTTCAGCGAACTCTTCCCCGAAAGATATTTCTCCACCCCGAAGAAGATGGGAGCGCAAACGGCAGAGGCAAACTGCGCAGCAGGCGTAGCGGCAGCAAAGCAAGCAGTAGGATTTCTCAAAGACGGTACAGACAAATTCAGAGTCAACTAATCGAGTGATAAGTGATAAAAGAGTGAGACATTTTCATTGCATATTCCTATTTAGCATACTCTTGTCGGCATCTATATCCGCTCAGTACAGAGTATCAGGCACTTTCACCGAAGAGTCTCAGCCTGCGCGGGTGGACCGCGTGTTGATATTTGAAGACCTCTCCGCCACCGATGCTTTTATCGAATATACCGGTAGCGGCGTTGCTCGTTGGTGCGACTTAAACGGCAACACCATTCAGCAAGGGCAGGGCGCAGAGACCTTATATCCCGCCCATAATACAGGTTATAAATTATACGAAGGCTCCTCTCTCGTCGCTTCTTTCTTCGTATTAGACTACGAAACGATAAAGCCCGTGTTATCAGGTGAATTGCCTACCGCTGACATGTTTTGCGACGAATCGGTTATCAACGCAGATATACTCGTACCCGCTATGTCTTACACCGACACCTTAGGTGCTGCGCATACTATCAACCGCACCGCCCGAATATGCTACACCACCCTTTCTTGGAACGGCACGGCATGGCAGGACTCTGCCGTATGCGAAACAGTGAACCTGAGGCAAGGCACTACCAGGCAACAACTAACTGTCCCCGCACCATTCACCAACACATCCTTTACTCTCCTTTTTGACTCACAATACTTTGGCTCTGCTATCTCTTTACCCGACTCCGTTGAGACAGCACAATACGATGCCGTAGCGGTAACATCTCATCCTTCCTCTATCACCACCTCGCGCGACTACAACGGCAAGGGGGCAGAAAATGAGCCGCAGAGACCTATTGACGAGACAACACTATCCGGTTCGGCACCATTGGAGATTAATTTCCTTTCCAATGGTAACAAACCAGTTGCTAAATACTACCATTGGCGCATTCTCAAAGGTTCAACTGTCATTGCTGACCGCTTTGACGAAGAGCAACGATACACCTTTACCGAAAACGGCAATTATCAGGTCCTCGTATGGGTCTATAACGACTCTTGTATAACCGATTCCACCGTTTTCGATATTTCAGTATCAGAATCACTATTGAAGGTGCCCAATGTCTTCACTCCCAATGGTGACGGAATGAACGATGAGTTCCGCGTCGTATATCGATCCCTCGCCGAGTTCCACTGCTGGGTGTATAACCGCTGGGGCAAACTCGTCTATCAGTGGACCGACCCTGCCAAAGGCTGGGACGGCACCATCAACGGAGTACCCGCCGCTGAGGGAGCATACTTCTATGTCATCCGCGCAAGAGGCACTGATGCCGACCCGAAGAATAAATATCACAAGGTAACAAAGAAACGCCCCGCAGACATAGGCGTTTACCAACTATCAGGCTCTATCAACCTCATAAGAGGTAAAAAATAAACTCTCATTATCTTCGCCGAACACCATTCGGCACAAAAATAAAAAACGAGCAAATAACTATGTCAGAATTAACAAACGAACAACTGAGTGCCGCTATTATTGAAGGCATACAAAACAAGAAAGGACATAACATCGTAACCGTCAATTTAGAGTCGCTTCCCGAAGCCCCCTGCGATCGCTTCGTCATAGCCGAAGGCTGGTCAAGCACGCAGGTGTCAGCCATAGCAGACGAGGTGGAAGATTTCGTAAGGAAATCAGTCGGTGCTAAGCCTTTCGCTGTTGACGGCAAAGAAAACGCTGAATGGGTAGCGATGGACTACGGGCAGATAATAGTGCATATCTTCGGCAGAGAACCGCGTGCTTTCTACGACATCGAGCACCTATGGGAAGATGGCGAGATAACCGAAATACCCGAAATATAAAAAGGTTCAACTCTCGGCATATTCGCCGAGCAATAATAATACTTATGGCAGATAGAAAACGAATTATCAGACAAGAAAAAAACATAAACGGTCAACGAGGTGAAGGTCCGAACAAAAAGCCTAAGCGACCTAACTTTATGTGGCTATACATAGCCATCGTGGGGCTATTGGGAATAGCATATATCATGAGCGAGGGCGACGACTTCGCTACACTTACCACCCCTTCGTCATCATCCGTTTCCAAAGATGTAAGTTACACGCAACTGCAATCGTACATTGAACACGACTGCATTGAGCGCATTGAGGTATCAGACGACAATACAGCCCTGGCTTTCGTCAAGAAAGATAAGGTTGGCATCGTCTATACAGGTACGCCGGTAGGACAAAAGCAAGATTCGCTCGCTTCTTCCAACGCAGAGATAAAAGTGCAGATACCAAGCGTTGTGGAGTTCAATAAATACATGGACGAGCAGAACAGCATCCGTGAGCAACAAGGTCAGAAGAAGATTGATGTTACCTATAAGAAGGACCACAATATATGGTATATCTTGCTTGTAAACATCCTGCCCTTCCTGCTCTTCTTACTTTTCTTTATATGGATGAGTCGGGGAATGCGTGGCGGAGGTATCGGTGGTATCTTCTCCGTCGGGAAAGCCAATGCACAACTCTTTGATAAAGATAATAATCAAAAAGTGACCTTCAAAGATGTTGCCGGTTTGGAAGGCGCAAAAGAAGAGATACAAGAGATTGTTGCCTTCCTTAAGAACCCGCAGAAATACACAGAGTTAGGCGGTAAGATACCCAAGGGGGCACTGCTTGTAGGTCCTCCGGGAACGGGTAAGACTCTGCTTGCCAAAGCCGTGGCAGGTGAAGCAAATGTGCCGTTCTTCTCAATGTCGGGTAGCGACTTCGTTGAAATGTTTGTTGGTGTCGGTGCCAGCCGCGTTCGAGACCTCTTCCGTCAAGCCAAAGAGAAAGCCCCCGCAATCATCTTCATTGACGAAATAGATGCCGTCGGGCGTGCAAGAGGAAAGAATGTTATCTCAGGCGGCAACGATGAGCGCGAGTCAACCCTCAACCAACTGCTGACGGAAATGGACGGCTTCGGAACAAATTCGGGTGTCATCATTCTTGCCGCCACCAACCGTGCAGAGATACTTGACCCCGCCCTACTCCGCGCCGGACGATTCGACAGACAGATACATGTTGAACTGCCCGACTTGAAAGAGAGAGTAGATATTTTCAAGGTTCACCTTCGCCCGCTCAAATTAGATGATAGCGTTGATATTAATTTCCTTGCGAAGCAGACTCCGGGATTTTCCGGTGCCGATATCGCCAATGTATGCAACGAGGCAGCACTTATTGCGGCACGAAACGGCAAGAGTTCCGTCACCAAGGAGGACTTCATGGATGCCGTTGACCGCATCGTGGGCGGCTTGGAACGCAAGAATAAGATTATGACTGCCGAAGAGAAACGGTCGATTGCTTACCACGAAGCAGGGCATGCCACTGTATCGTGGATGCTCAAAGGTGCTAACCCGTTAGTCAAAGTAACTATTGTGCCACGAGGTATGGCTCTTGGGGCGGCATGGTATCTGCCGGAAGAGCGACAACTTGTCAACACCGACCATCTGCTTGACGAGATGTGCGCCACTCTCGGCGGACGAGCCGCGGAAGAACTATTCCTATCGCAGACCTCAACAGGCGCACTCAACGACCTTGAGAAAGTGAATAAACAAGCATACGCCATGGTAGCCTACTATGGTATGAGCGACAAACTCAAAAATATATGCTACTACGACTCTACCGGACAGCAGACCTACTTCAACAATCCCTATTCGGAACATACGGCGCAACTCATTGATGAAGAAGTGAAGCGCCTCATCAACGAGCAGATGCAGCGAGCCAAAGAGATCCTCGACAAGTATAAAGAAGGGCACCACGCTATGGCTGACCTGCTAATAGAAAAAGAGGTTATCACTTCCGAGGATGTAGAACATATACTCGGGCCAAGACCTTGGAAATCACGCGGAGACCAAATAATTAAAGATAACGAAGAAAATGAAAAACAAACCAAGACCAATACTACCGATAATAGTGCTGATGTTGAGTCTGCCGCTCTCAGCACAGGAGAAGCTGCCGATTGATTCCGCTGTCCGCATTGGACATCTCGACAACGGACTCACTTACTATATTCGCCACAACGAGCAACCCAAGCAGCGTGCCGAATTCCATATCGTGCAGGCAGTGGGTGCTACATTAGAGGAAGATGACCAAAACGGACTGGCACACTTCCTCGAACACATGTGTTTCAACGGCACAGAGCATTTTGAAGGCAAGGGTATTATCAACTACTTCGAGTCTGTCGGCGTTAACTTCGGTGGAAATATCAACGCATATACCTCACTTGACAGAACAGTATATCGCCTATCGGATGTGCCTACTATCCGCGAAGGTATCATTGACTCTGCACTTCTCGTTATGCACGATTGGTCGTGCGCCGTATCACTATTACCCGAAGAGATTGACGCAGAACGCGGCGTTATTAGAGAAGAGTGGCGTACAGGTAACACCGCCGCAAGGCGTATGTGGAAACGCTCCAACGAACTGATGTACCCGGGCTCTAAATATGCCGTCAGAGACGTTATCGGCGATACCGCCGTTATCAACAACTTTGCCCCTGAAGCACTGCGGGCATACTACCATAAATGGTACGGACCGGACTTACAAGCAATAATTGTTGTCGGCGATATTGATGTGGATGCAATAGAGAATAAGATAAAAGCACTATGGGCAAATGTGCCGGCACGACCTAACTACGGCGAAAGACCTTGGGCAGAGGTCGCTGACAACGAAGAGCCTATCGTTGCTATCGTACAGGACAAAGAAGCACGATCAAGTAACATCACTGTTCTCTGGAAACACAACCCTATACCCGATGAGTTGAAGGGCACTTATGTCGCCTATATCAGAGATTTGCTGAACAGCGTTATCCGCCATATCACAAGCGAGCGGTTCAGCGAGATAAGTATGAATCCTAATGCCCCGATTACGGGCGGGTATATCGGATATTATAACCTCTTCCCCACAAAAGATGCGTGGTACGCTTCAGTAGGAGCAAAAGAAGGGAAAGAGAAAGAAGCTTTTGACTTGCTGCTCACCGAACTTGAGAAAATACGCAGATACGGCTTCAGCGAGGACGAAATAAAGAGAGCAACGACAGAAATACTATCCGCATACGAAAGCGCATATAACGAACGCAATAACAATAGGAATATCAATTTCGTTCAAGAGTATATAGGCAATTTCCTTGATGGTGATGCCATACCCGGTATAGAGTGGGAATATAACACTTTGCAGCAGTTACTTCCCGCCTTAGATGCCGCAACGCTTAACTCGCTGACTGCCGTTTATATTCTTGATAAGAACTGCATCGTCAATATCCAAGCCCCACTGAAAGATGAGGTTCAACTGCCATCGAAAAGTGATATACTTGCCGCTATTAGCGGGATGCCGTCATTAGAGATTGAGGCACCCGTAGCAGAGAAAAAAGACCTCACCCTGATTAAGAAGCAACCCAAAGCAGGAAAAATAAAGAAAATAAGCAGCAACGAGGATTTAGGGATTACCGAATATCTACTGAAAAACGGTATCAGAATTATCTTCAAGCCTACCGATTTTCAGCAGGACGAGATACTCTTCACTGCTTTTTCGGAAGGCGGTCTTTCAATGGTGAACAACACGCAAGACCTGCCGTCTGCCTATATAGCCGATAACATCATAAGCATGTCAGGCATAGGCGACCTTTCGCTCAATGACCTCAGAAAAGCACTGACGGGCAAACAAGTAGGCGTGAATGTCTCAATAAATTATTACTCCGAAACGATGTCGGGAAGCAGTACAATCAAAGATTTTGAAACAATGCTGCAACTCATTTGGCTGTACTTCACCTCACCACGGCAGGACGAAGAAGCATACCAAACACTTATGGATAGATACAAAAACAATCTCATCAACCGCAACAACAATCCAAAAGCGATATTCTCCGATTCCGTAACGGCAATGACCAATAACTATTCTGAGAGAATTGTTTATTTTAACACAGATATGCTTGACCAAGTGTCGCAAGAAAAGGCATACACCATTTACCGTCAACGCTTTGCCAATCCTGCCGACTTCGTCTTTACCTTCACCGGTAATATCGACCCTTATGACAAACAAACTCAAAAGGCTATTTGCAACTACATAGGTTCACTAAAAACACAACGGACGAGGGAAAAATATATAGACAGAGGTATCCGCGCACCGAAAGGCATTGCAAAAAACTACTTCGACTACCCGATGGAAACAAGTAATGCCTCTAACCGCATTCAGTTTACCTCCTACAATATACCATGGACTCTTCAGAACTACCTTAACATGGAGATGATAGGGCGCATACTCAGCACCCGCTATTTGGAGTCGATACGCGAACGTGAAGGCGGCAGTTACGGAGTCGGGTGCTACGGCACGGTTGCAAGAATACCGGTGGACTACGCTGTGCTAATAATGCAGTTCGACACCGACCCCGCCAAACAACAACGGCTGATGGAAATAATCTATGAGGAGATTGACACCATTTTGAAAGACGGACCACTCGCGTCCGATCTGCTGAAAGAGAAAGAATCAATGCTCAAAGATTTTGACGAAAATATCGAGAAAAATGAATCGTGGGACGATAATTACCTGCCTATGTACTACCGCTACGGTATCAACTACCCGATGCTGTACAAGAAAGCAGTTAACGATATCAGTGCACAAACAGTTAAACAGACGCTCCAACAACTGATGGATGCCGGTAACAACTTCGAAGTGGTAATGATGCCTAAATGATTGAAAATTAACCATAGAACAAAATCATCATAAATATATTGCGGCAACTTGGTTACCGCACCGCGAAAAATAAAACATTGTGATAAAGAATAAGATAAATACTCTCCTTGCTGCACTTTGCCTGCTTGCGCTTAGTCTGCCGAGTCCGATACTGGGAAACGATGTACACTATACCCTTCGCCATTATTCGGTTGCAGACGGGTTGCCGCAAAGTACCATTATGTGTATTATTCAGGACAGGGATGACTTGATATGGATAGGCACATGGAACGGACTATGCCGCTTTGACGGTTATGAGTTCCGCACCTATAAACCCGCTGCGCCGGGAGAGAATGCCGGCTCTAATCGCATCGACAAGTTATACGAAGACAGCCTCGGGTATATTTATCTGCAAGCCAACGACGGCGCACTCTACCGCTTTGACAAAAGCACAGAAACTTTTCTGCAAACAGGCATAACAGACACTCAATTCAGTCTGCGGGCAAACGGCAAATGGCTTCTGTGCGAGGATAAGAAAGGCAGCGTATGGGTAGCAGGTGATAATCAGACATTACACATAGAGCAGACAGAACATAAACCGGCGCAATTAAAGGAGTTTGCTCTGCATGGAGTGGCAGAATTTATTACAAGCACTGAAACAGGTGTCTGCATCGGCACAAACTCAGGCATTGAATTCTTTTTTGACAATAAGCAACAGTCGGTAACCCCTTCGCAACAGCATCAGGAGAACAACTTCACAGCAGCCACCGCAAGCGGTAATAAATTGTGGCTTGCCACCGCAACAGGCGGACTGTTCAGGCAAGGTAATAAAGCACGTAAGTTGGAAAAGTCAGACTTAAATCTGAAATCTTCAATCAACGATATTATCGCATTTAAAGACCATTTAATCGCCATTGCAACGGAATGTGAAGGACTCGTTATATATGATGCCGATAGAGGAACAACTCAAAAGTACGACAGCCACAATAATGCCAGCATCACTTCCAATCGTTTCACCAATCTGTACCTTGACCATAACGGAAATTTGTGGACTATCAATGAGCAGAACGGGGTATGGAGATATGACTGCAACACCAACCGCCTGAAGCATTATTTAGCCCGACAGGACATCAGATATGAAAACCTGCTACAAGGCAATTTCTTCGCTCTTGAAGACAATGAGGGCAAAGTGTGGCTTAACCCTCAAGGCGGTGGATTCTCCTACTACTCAGAGGAAGAAGACCGATTAATATCACTGCCGACACTCACCACCAATATGTTGCACTGCGCCTTCTTCGACAAAGCGGGTAGCCTATGGTTAGGCACATACGACCTCGGACTTGACCGTATGGAAATTAACTACGACAAATTTACATTGTCGGAATACGCAGATAATGACTTATCCAAGTCAGAGGTCAGAGCAATATGCCAGACTAATCAAAACGATATCTACCTCGCTCTTAAAAACGGACAAATAGTGGTCTGTGATTCCAATCTCTCGCTTAAACGCATAGAAACAACAGGAACACGCATCTACTCGTTTTTACAGACAAATAACTCTCTATTATTCGGCACGAAAGGTGACGGACTGATAATTAAAACAGGCGGCACAACACATAAATATCAGATGCAGGCCAATGCCCCTTACTCCCTCAACAACAATAATATATACGATATACTCGCCGTTGGCGACAGCACTATCTATATCGCCACCTATGGCGGAGGCGTAAATATCATGAAAGGAGATAAGTTTATCCATACGGATAACGATTGGACAAATTATCCCGACAATTTTGCATCAAAGGCTCGGCAACTTACTCTCATCAATGATACAACGGTTTGGGTTGCCACTACTAACGGACTACTTATCATCAACACACTAACTCTTACTACGCAGGTCCACCCTTACGCAGATATCAGGTGCATCGTCTTAACACAAGACGGCAAAGCATGGCTCGGTACCTTCGGCGAAGGACTAATAGAAATTCTGAATGTTAATGAGAGCAATTTATTTGATGAAAAGAACATAAAGATTCATAATCACAGCAACGACCTTATTTCAGATATTGTGACGGCTATCGCTATTGATAATAACGATAACCTATGGTTTACCTATGAGGGCGGAATATCGCACTACGATAGAGAGAAAAACATATTTCTGCATTTTAACCCGCTCAATGGAGATCAACAAGCGAACTTCGGAGAAGCCAAACCGATATTAACACACAACGGACATATCATATTCGGATATAACAAAGGCTACTGCACCTTCTCTCCGACCGAAATCACTTATTCAGACGATAGACCTAAAATTATTTTGACCGACTATCTCTATTCAGATAGGATCGAATATCCCAATTCGCATAATTACTTTTCTATTGACTACGCAGCCGTCAATTTCGCCGGAGCAGAAAATATACTATACGCATATAAACTTGACGGCATTGATGCTCAGTGGAACTATGTCGGGCATCAGAGAAAAGCGACATACAATAACCTACGCCCCGGTACATATACCTTTAGCGTACAATCAACCAACGCCAATGGTATCTGGTGTGATAACGCACGGGCTATAACTATCGTCATCAAAGCACCTTTCTGGACTTCTAATTGGGCAATCTTCCTCTATTTAATTATTATCGCTGCCGTAATCTTTCTGGTCTATCGGAATGTAACAACCAACAATAAACTGCGTCAAGAGATAGAGGTAGAGCAGAAAGTAAGCGACATCAAACTGCGCTTCTTCACCAATATATCTCACGAACTGCGCACCCCCCTCACGCTAATCAGCGGACCGGTAGATAATATTCTTCAAACCGAAAATATAAGTGACTCCGTTCGGCAGCAATTAGAGATTGTGGAATCTAACGCCTCAAGAATGCTCCGACTGATAAATCAGATACTCGACTTCCGCAAGATCCAAAATAACAAAATGCGCCTTTCAGTAAGAGAGACTGACCTTACCGAACTTGCGCACAAAGTATTCCTTAATTTCACAAAAGAGGCAGACGATAAACATATCCGATTCTACTTCGAAGACGATGCCCCCAACACTATCGTTTGGGTTGACAGGGATAAGGTGGATATTATTATCTACAACTTACTCTCTAATGCCTTTAAGTTTACACCCGCTGCCGGCAAAGTAACTCTACGCTTAGCACAAAAGAACAACTTCGCCATCATTCAAGTATCCGACACGGGTATCGGTATTCCGAAAGAGCAACGGAGCATACTTTTCGAGAGGTTCTCTTCTCATAATGAAATCAATAACTCCGCTGAGAAAACAGGTTCCGGCATCGGGCTTAACCTCGTGAAAGAACTCGTCAATATGCACCACGGCTTTATAGAAGTAGAATCAGAAGTAGGCAAAGGCACCACTTTCACCGTTATGCTGCTGCACGGCAAAGAGCACTACGGCATGGAAGCAGATATAATAACAACAATGCCGGAATTATCTTCCGACATAGAATATGGATTTATACCTGATGAAAACAATATCTTCACATTTGATCCCGAAAAGCGAATAGTACTTGTTGTCGATGACAATAAAGACATGTGCCGCTACTTGCTCTCAATCTTGTCACGCGAATATAATGTTATAACGGCAGAAAACGGAAAAGAAGCAATAGATATTGCCTCGCGCAGACATTTCGATTTAGTTATTACAGACCTTATGATGCCTGAGATGGACGGTCTCGAACTGACTAATTATCTTAAGACAAACGAATCGACCTCGCACCTGCCCGTCATTCTTCTCACTGCCAAATCTGCAATTGAATCACGACTCGAAGCAATGAAATATGGAGCAGACGACTATATCACAAAGCCTTTCTCTGCGCAATATCTTATAGCACGAGTAGATAACATGCTCCGCCAACGCGATAGGCTGCAAGAGACTTACAGGGCAATGATTATGACTACAGATGATGAGCAAGGGACGGGAAATCGGACGCTCACTCCCGACGAGCAGTTCTTGCACCACCTGCATAAGTTTATTCTCAAGAATCTCGACAACAACAATCTCACCGTTGACGATGTCGTTCGTGAGATGACACTCGGAAGAACAGTATTCTTCAACAAACTGAAAAGTCTGACAGGGCTGTCACCTGTAGAATATATCCGCGACCTGAGACTCCGCCACGCCGCAAAACTACTATTGAATGAGAGATATAACATAACCGAAATAACATATATGATCGGCATGAACGACTCCCGCTATTTTGCTAAGTGCTTCAAGACGGAATATGGGATGACGCCTACCGAATATAGGAAAAATCATCTGCACAAGAAATTATGATAAACATCATAAAACAACAAAGGAACACAAGAGCGGTAGCGGTTTCGCCCGTAGCCGAATATATTAAGTCGCACTTTGCAGTGATTGCTATTTTCGCACTTATTGCCATATCTGCCGTCTTCCTCTCTTGCAGCAAACCTTCTCCGCAAACGCCTGCAAACAAAGTGCAGAAAGACGACTCCTCCGTGGCTCTCGCACTAATGAATATGAAACAGGTGGAAAAAGCAAACTTTCAGTGCGCTGAATATGTCAATCAAGATAGTAACACTTATCAACTCAGTCCGACCGGTTTTTGGTACTTCATCACCAACAAGGCAGACAATCAAGCAGAAGAAATAACAGAAGACAAAAGAGTAGAGATATTTTATACCGTCGGCCTTTTTGACGGCACCCTGATAGAAGATACACAAACAGAGTTTATCTATAGTGCCAATGGCGTTAAACACAACTCCACTAATGAAGAGCAACACATATTATTACCTTGCTTCCAATTTATGCTTCCGTTGCTCAAGCAAGGCGAAGAAATGACAGCCGTCGTGCCTTATTATCTCGCCTACGGCAAAGACGGACAAGGGAAAGTTGAACCACTAACAAATTGCATAATTAAAGTATATGTCAAGAATATTCAATAATTCATTCAACGCATTGCACATCAGCCCAAAAATCAGCATCTTCGGGTTGATTCTTTCGTGCACTCTTGTGTTCGGCACATCATGCAGCAACACCTCGTATTCCAATCAACTCAAAAACGAGAAAAAAACTATTGACGACTTTATAAAACGCAATAATATCAATATAATTTACGAGGAACCCGATTACGATAAATGGGGAGAGAAGGACTATTTGCAGGTGGGCGACTACTGCTATTTTCACCTTTCCGTAATGGGAGATACACTGACAGAAGAAGTTGATACAAAAGACGATGTCAATATTCGCTATCGCAAATATACGCTCACCCTCGACCCTGACACTATCTCTTATTGGAACACCAACGAACTGCCTACACCGATTGAATTTCAGTTTAATGTATCGTCAACTAATGCCTGCACCGCATGGCACTATGCTATTGCAAAAATGAAATATACGGGAAGCGAAGGGACCGTCATCTGCCCGTCAAAACTCGGCTTTCAAACTGACGCTTCTTCCGTCACGCCTTACGGCTACGACCTTAAACTGCAAATCCGCAGGTTCTGATATCTTCTTTTATCTGCGTTTGCAGGGTTTCTAAGTTATCAAATCGTTGCTCGGGACGGATAAATCTCTCAAACGACACACTCACCTCTTGCCCGTAGAGGTTACCGCTGAATTGCGGTATATGTATCTCAATGCTCGTTTCGGTGCCGCCTATTGTCGGATTAGTACCTATGTTGCATATCGCACCTTTCCCGCAACATTTCACTCCATATACCCCCGCTAAAGGGATTAACTTCTCTTTCGCAACTTGCACATTAGCCGTCGGGAAACCTAAGCTTCTGCCTATTCCTCTGCCGTGAACCACATTTCCTTTCAGAGTATATGCATAGCCTAACATCTTATTGGCAGACAGAATATCCGATTGCAGCAATGCGCGGCGAATGGAGGAGGAAGACACCGGCATCAGGCTGCTCTGCATCTTCTTAACCTCTATTCCCACTTCTTTGCCAAGCGACTGATAATCTTCGAAGTCTGCGAGTCTATCTGAGCCGAATCTATGGTCGTAGCCCATCAGCAACACCCTAACACCATATTCTCTGCGCATCATTAACATGAACTCAGCAGCAGTCATCCGACTAATATCGGCGAAGTGTGACACATATATGTCATCAACACCTTCTTTCCTAAGCATACTTAACCTCTCCTCAAAAGTGGTGAGCAGTGCGGGCGATTTGCCCGATAACACACTCTGAGGGTGCACATCAAAAGTTATGACGGCAGAACGCATATTCCGCTGCTGCGCTTCGTCTTTGAGACGACTCAAAACAAAGCGGTGCCCGGAGTGGACACCGTCAAAAAAACCTATTGTAGCAACGCAAGATAAGATAAAGTTTAGAATTTAATGTTTAGTTTAGGATATCACCGCCTATGCCTATTGCGCCTCTCGCGCTCCTCGCAAATGATACACTTTGCCTCTTTCGGGAGTTCAAACAAGACGGTGAACTTCACGCCTACCATATAGTTCTTTACAATAGCGGAAGAATAGGCAGTGGAGTTATAGACGGGGTTAACAGAGAAATCTATTCCGGCATTGGGATTAACTGAACTTACAACAGGGTCACCTTGAGCATTCTCCTTATGCATATTCAAGAATCCCAATTCTCCGAATATTCCCACATAATAACGTCTCTTTGAATATGGCACATCCGCACCTGTACCGCTATATAATTTGCCTATACGATAGCCGACTTCAAAAGTACCGTACAACTGCGGATTAAACGAGATAGGTTGTTTTCCTGAAACGACATCCTGCCCTTCGAAGAGATAGTGGTTAGGCATCTGCTCAAAATCTTCCGAAAAACGGTCGTATGTGGCAGTCGTTGTAACATTAGCAACCGTCCTTGCCGAGCCAAACACATTGAATGCCAACTTTGCGCCGATCAAGCCATACCAATGTCCCCATTCGCCGCCAATCTGTAGCGGCACCTGAACATCTGCAATATGCATCACATCCTGCCTGTTGCTAATAATAGCATTCATAGTGAAAGGCTCCCCTTCTGAATCGGACATTCTGAAATTCAACTTATCGTCAATAGGGGCAACCTTATAATAACTATATCGTCCCTCAACGCCTACGGAGAACAAAAAGTGGTAATAATATAACCTGTATCCTACGCCTATCTCGCCGCCTGCAATACCTTTATTCTTTATCGCCATCTCTTCATTTAGAAGGGAAGCATACCCGCCGGCACCCGTCAAATAGATAAAGTTCTTCTTCGAGTCCTTAATCTGGCGCATAGTCTGCCCGCAAACCTGCTGCGGCGGCACTAATAAAGAACACAAAATCAGGGAAAAACAACAGAGTATAGAACTGAGAGAAAAGTGGCGTACACAAGATAAAATATGCAACTTTGTGCTACCTTTATATGCAGTAGCCACACTTGTACAGATATGTGATATAACGCCGTTTTTCACTTTAGTAATAGAATTGCTACAAAGTTAATTAATTTTTTCTTTATCTGCAAATAATTATAAAAAAACACAAAAAAATGCACACTTTCCGCCAAAATTTACTAATTTCGGTTCACTTTTCTAAATACATCATCAGGTGAGAATGGTCTAACATCGGCTGCCCAAAAGAAGCCGCCAAGCAGACGTTCTTCGTATTTCAGGTCTTGCAGGGGATATAAGGTGCCGGCGGTGGCAGAAGTAAAAGTAGCGTGCTCCAACTTGCCATCTTCGCTGAAGAAAATACTCACAAAACTTGACTGCGTCTTATTCACCCCGACGAACGTGCCGTCATCTTCTTGCGGATAAAAGACTGTTTCTGCATTCCCGTTAACATCTATGCGCCTTAGTTTGCCTTCTCTCATATATGCAAACATTTCCTTTCCGCTAAGTTGGTTGAAGCAGACAGTATGTTTCTGCTCAATAGCCAAAGCACTTCCTATACTGTGAGCATAATCAACAACCCCGTTTTTAATATAGATATCAATATGTTCAGCCGACACCTGCTGATTATCACTCCACGCAATAGGACTGCCGAACAACATCATTATCGAATCTCTGCCGTTATATATAAATGAGTCGCAAACAGCCTGTAAGTCTGTTTTATAGAGTCTTACTCCGTAGAAGCCTCGCATTTGCCTGTATGTCGTGTCTTTCCAAAGAGTATCGGGGGGCAAAGTATCGCTTACCTCTATCAACTGCGCTAACTTATACTGCAATTCCTCAGTAAATAGGGAATCAGCGTGTATATAAGTATAGTCAGTAGAGTCAGACCAATCAACGAGCATCGCCGAATCGGTTGCAAAGCCCGAATTCTGCCCGTGCACTCCATACTCATACATCTCACCGTAATTACCATAAAGAGTAATATGATTTGCAGAGTCAGTCATCTCAATGTTCTGAAGTGCTTTGCCCCACCCTGCTTGTTTGTCATAGTAAATAGTGTCACCTGTCATAGTCGAACCACCGGCATTTACGATTAGGGAGTGATTAAGAAGCATCGAATGTTCTGTTTCGGTATTGTACCATCCGAGTGTGCTGTATATAGTAGTTTCCTCTTCGTATATAATGACCGTTTCACCGACTATATTTGCGATATGTGACTCGGTGTTATAATGCAGCGTATCGGCGTCCATCACGAAACGACTATTCATAAGGCGGACATTATCTTTGAACAACGCTTGCTTCGTTCCGCTTCTATATTGTCCCCAATTAGATGTAAGAGTATTGAGAGAATCAACGATCATACCGCCTGAAAAGTACCACGCAAGGTCATTCTGCCTATCATAATTAAGCGAGTCGGTAGTCAGTATAGTCTGCTTATCCACTAAACGCACATTATTGCGAAAGCGCACAAACTTAGTATTGCCGTCATAATAGAGTTTATCTCCATAGCCGAACAAGGTATCGCCTTGCACCATACGCACATTGCCGAAGGCATCCATTGAGTTTCGTGACTCGTAATAATATGCCGAGTCACAATACATAACGGCATCATCGTGCTTAAACATTACATCTCCGCGCAAAATCTGCGCATCGGGATGCAAGGTTTCATCAAAATCTAAGGTCTGAGCATGTTCAAGATAAAGCATTGTTTCTGCCTGTAGATTGGCAGAAAAGCATAGTAGAGGACAAAGAATAAGAGTGATATAGCATCTCCTCTTCATAATGGTTCAGAATTTATTTATCTTTGTTCCATCCCTCATATTCGAAGTCGCAATTAGCCCATTCAGGATGAATATGGACATAGGTCTCCTGCTGCTTCTTTCTCAGCCATTTCTCAATGACTTCCTGCCCGAGTTTCTGCTCAAGCATCTCTCTAATAGTCTGATAATCGTCTATCAGATTGGCTTTATGAGCCTGCGTCTTCGATTTTAGTTTGACAATAGTTACTATCTCACGATTCTTCGTCTGATCCATCATAACGAAAGGTTGTGATATCTCGCCGGCATTCATATTATATATATGCTTCGCCACTTCAGGGGGCAAATCTTGATATTCGAACTTCGATGCTCCGGTATTCGGATTCGACATCAAGCCGGCATTGAGAGCAGTATTCTTATCTTCAGAGAAATATGCCACTGCCGATTCAAAAGTAGCCTTCCCTGACCTAATAATCTCTGCGACGGAGTCCAACCGAACAATCGCATTCTCTTTATCGTCAGACGAGATACGGGGGCGCATCAATATATGTCGGCAATTTATCCTATCGCCTTTCTTCTCTATCAATTGGATAATATGATAGCCATACTCTGTTTGCACAATACGGCTGACACGCTTAGGATCATTAAGATTAAAAGCCACTTCCGAGAACTCGGGTACTAACTGCCCTTTTCCCACGAACCCCAACTCACCACCGTGCTTGGCAGACTCCGTATCTTCTGAATACAAGCGAGCAAGCATCGCAAAATCGGCAGAGCCAGAATTTACGCGCTCTGTAAACTCCCTCAATCGCGACTTTATTCGCTCTATCTCTTCAATCGGCACCTTAGGTTCGAAACTGAGAATCTGTACCTCCACCTGAGCAGGTATTGTCGGCAAGTCATCGTCTGAAAGAGTGTTGAAATAACGGCGAATCTCCGCCGGTGTCGGTTTCACATTCTCCGTCAACTTCTGCTGCATCTGCTGGATCATCATCTGATTTCTTACCTGCGTCATCAATTCTTCTCGGATATCGGTCGTCGGCTTACGGAAATACTCCTCCATCTTTTCTTTCGACCCTATCTGATTGATATAGTAGTTAAGACGCATATCCACCTGATGGCTCACCGATGACTCATTAGGCTCAATAGAGTCCAACTCTGCCTGATGCAAGAATAGCTTTTGTATTGCCATCTGCTCAGGTATAACACAATACGGGTCGCCTTTGATAGGCGTTCCCTCATATTGTGCCCTAATGCGCTCTTCCTCTACCTCAGAGCGAAGGATAGCGTCATCTCCCACTATCCATATAACCTCATCTATTACATTATCCGCAGCGGATAAATCAACAAATGAACAAATAATCAGGGAAAAGGATAATATATAGTGAAGACTTTTCTTCATAAAACTCTAACCTCAAAACTCAAAATATTATCGTTAATATATCGCGGCAATTTTATTGCAACATTCCAAACTATCACTTCCTTTTAATTCGGAAAAGCATATCCGCCTCTTTATAAAGAGCCGACTTTTGTGCACGAATAAAAGCCGTTTCCCGCTCTTTGAGCAGGATGTTTTTTATTGCCGGCTCGGCATAGTCAAGCGGTATCTTCTCGCCTGCCATACGCACTGCGGTAACCTCCAAAATATATGTCTGAGCGGTATCGCTTACTTCGATCTGCTTGTTATGCGATAACTGCTTCACAAATTCTTGTTGGGTAAGCGGGATATGCATTATAACCTCATCCCCTGTTCTCCATTTGTCGGTAAATAATTCGTAACCTGTGGCATAGGTATAGGCATATTTTTCAATATTCTCTATTTCGTCCATAGGTTTAGCCATCCAACGCCTTAGTTTTGGTATATCGGGTGTACCATTCGGCACTACCAACAGCAGACCTTGTAAAATAGGCACATCAAGTAAAAACAAATCTCCATTTGCCTCATAAAAAGCCTCAATCTCCGCAGGTTGGATTTCTTTATTCATCCTCTGTTGCACTAACTTCTCCTCATAATTATGAAGATATAATTCCCTTCTGTACTGCTCCACCATCGTTTCAATCTGCTGATTTTTGTCGGTTGTTGCCTTCTCATAGAACAGCACATCCTCCGCCCAATGGCGTATATATGCGTCTGCTATTTGTGCTGAGTCAACACTATCAACGGCATTGCGGGTAATATCGTCAAGTTGATACTGCATCAGCATATTCTGACCGATAATTACTACGGCATCTTGCGTCTTGCGTCGCTCAAAAATCTGACACGACGCAAGACAAATGCAAACAAAGGGTAATATGTAATTTAATCGCTTAATAGTCTAATAATTTTACTGTGTTGTCGATTTTGATAGCCTGCATTAGAACTTTTTCAATATCTTCAAGACATAATTGATTAGCAGCATCTGATATAGCCTTATTCGGGGTGGGGTGCACTTCAAGAAACAGTCCGTCTATACCCACAGCGAGTGCGGCTCGCATCAACACAGGCACCATCTCTCTATTTCCGCCGGTAACGCCGCGTTCGGTACTTGGTTGCTGCACACTATGCGTAGCATCAAAAATAATCGGGCAACCTAATTTTCGCATTTCTGCAAGAGAAGTCATATCCACCACTAATCTGCCATATCCGAAACTGCTGCCTCTTTCTGTCAGTAAGACCTCGTTACATCCTGCTTTACGACATTTTTCCACTGCCCCTCGCATATCCCACGGCGCAAGAAACTGTCCTTTCTTCACATTTACCACTCTCCCCGTTTGCGCTGCCGCCTGCAGCAAATCAGTCTGACGACAGAGGAAAGCTGGAATCTGCAATATATCTGCCACTTCTGCCACCTCGTTACATTGCCACGACTCATGCACATCGGTCAGAATAGGCAGACCAAAAGTGCGTTTAACCTCGCTCAGAATCCTTAATCCCTTTTTCATTCCCACTCCGCGAGCGGAGAGTGAAGTGCGATTAGCTTTATCGAAAGAAGCCTTAAAGATTATATCGACATCTAATTTCTGACACACACGGCGGAGCGTATCCGCCGTGTGCATCACCATATCACGATTCTCTATTGCGCAAGGACCGGCAATAAGGAAAAACCTGCTATCTGAACGATGAAAATTCATTATTCCTTTGATTTATACACTCTCAGCCAAGCAATTTTCAACTTACCCGGAGCCGGTCTCACACCGGCGGGCAAGAACGATTGTGCTATGAAGAACATCTTTGTTCCGGCAGGAAGCGGATTAGGTATTCTCAGCAATTCAAGATTATTGACATACCAAATTATCTCTTTGCGCGTCCAGCGTATAGAATAGATGAAGTATTTTGAACGCAGAACACCTCGCATATCAGTCTGCTTCTTCTCTTTATCCGTAACGATACCGACACTATGATGGTTACCATTGTAGAAATATACGGAGATAAGCGGCTTCATCTTTCCTGTTGAAAGGCTGAAACCGTGATGCCCTCCGCCTTGCGAACGCACTTTCGCCATTATAAGGCACCCCTCTTCCACCTCAATCTTTCCGCGAGAGTTCATCACATCAGAGCTATATGGGAACAGCTTCTTTTCAAAACCTTTCTCCTTATCCCAGGCCAACCCCATAGTCGGTTCCTGCCTGAGCTCAAGGTCTAAACGTCCGACTGCCGCCACTGTATTTTTGCCGCCGTTATAAGCCTGCTGCTCATCGGCCATAGAGAACTCATCTTTGAGCACATCCGAGCCGAAGCCGAAACCGGGATGCCAGTTGTCAAGAGTCTCCATCTTGTCCTCTACTATCATTTCGTACATCTCGGAACGAACTATATCTTCCTTATTCTGCTTGACGAAGAACTTGATATCGTCCATTGCTGCAAGTTCATTGAAACGTTCCTCTTGCTTCGCCATCTCCGTTGTACTCCAACGATTAGGATTATTCCAAAAAGCGTTGCGCTGCTTGAAGTCGTCGGTAATAACCTCTTTTTCCAAATCCTTGAGTTGGCGCAGTTCGTCAGAGTTAAGCACCGACAGGTAATTCTGATACTGACGAGAGGCATTAATCTTCTTAAACTCTTTCAACTCGGGAGATGCTGCAACAGCCTTATCGTCCTGCAACTTACCATAGTCCGACGAATTGCGGAACTCAAGGAACTTACGGAACATCTCCGACTCGAGCGCTCTCTGATACTCTTTAATCTGACGCGAGCCTGACAACTCTTTATACCGAGCCGATTTACGTCCTTCTTCCGTATCCTTATATTTACGCCCTACAATACGCTGCTTCTCCTCCTTGAACTTCGGCGACGTAACTACCTCTTGCAGTTTAAAATACTCCGCCAGTTCAGGCGACTCCGCTACTCTATGGTAACGCTCTAATGTTGCACGCATCTTGTCAATCTGAGCCTCAAAATTCTCGCTCGACACAAGAGCACCTTTGATTCTTTCAAAAAACAGGTTCATTTATTTGGGATTTTAATTATAAATTATCTTATTTGACTGCCTCCGGCTATGCATCTATCTTGGCGTATGTTGCGTTTTTCTCGATAAACTCCCGTCGAGGTGCCACCTCATCGCCCATCAGCATTGCTATCGTGCGGTCTGCCTCCGCAGCGTTCTCAATAGTTACTTTCTTGAGCATACGGCGAGCCGGGTCCATAGTTGTTTCCCATAGTTGCTCATCCGACATCTCACCGAGACCTTTATATCGCTGAGTCTTAATCTGCTTCTCATCGCCATTGCCATACTTCTGAATAAAAGCATGTCTCTGCCTATCATCCCAGCAATACTCCTTGTAATTACCTTTTTGACAGAGATAAAGCGGTGCCATTGCGATATAGAGGTGCCCTTGCTCGATTACTGCTTTCATGTGGCGGAAGAAGAAAGTCATAATCAACGTTGCAATATGTGCGCCATCGACATCGGCATCCGCCATAATTATCACCTTATGATAGCGTATCTTCGAGAGGTTAAGAGCCTTAGGATCATCAGGCGTACCTATGGTAACGCCTAATGCCGTGAATATATTTCGTATCTCCTCGCTTTCGAACACCTTATGTTCCATTGCTTTCTCCACGTTGAGAATCTTACCGCGCAATGGCAGAATAGCCTGATGGAAACGGTCGCGACCTGTTTTGGCGGTACCACCTGCCGAATCACCTTCCACGAGAAAGAGTTCGCACTCTGCCGGATCTTTCGACTCACAGTCTGCCAACTTGCCTGGCAGTCCCCCACCCGATAGCGGCGACTTACGCTGCACATTCATTCTGGCATTTCGTGCAGCGATACGCGCCTGAGCGGCAAGGATAACTTTCTCCACTATACGGCGAGCATCATCAGGGTGCTCTTCCAAATAGTTTGTTAGTGCTTCACCTACTGCCTGATTAACCATACCCGCAACCTCCGAGTTTCCGAGTTTGGTTTTCGTCTGACCCTCGAACTGAGGTTCAGCCACCTTAACTGAGATAACAGCAGTCAGACCCTCGCGGAAATCGTTAGGATCAATAACCGACTTGCCGTCCTTGTCGCGCAACTTTGCCTTTTCGAGTAACTTACTTTCCTCTGCGTACTTGTTCATTACACGAGTGAGAGCTGAACGGAAACCCGCAACATGGCTGCCGCCTTCTATCGTATTGATATTATTTACATAAGAGTGCACATTCTCATTGAAGTCAGTATTATATATCATAGCGACTTCAACGGGAGTACCGTATTTATCTGTATTCAGATGAATAACATCAGAGATAAGCGGGGTTCGGGTCGAATCGATATATCTTACGAACTCGCTCAAACCCTTCTCTGAATAGAATACTTCCTTTTTATATTCGCCTTTCTCATCCTTCTCACGGTAATCGGTGAGAGATATATGCACCTTAGCGTTCAGATACGCCAACTCACGCATGCGGTCAGCCAACCTGTTCCACTGATAAACCGTTTCTGTAAAGATTGTATCATCGGGCCAGAATTGAACGAAGGTACCTGTTCTTCCCTGCTCCCATCTGCCTAATGCTTCGCTAATATCAATAGTATGCACATCCGTCATCGGTTTGCCTTTGGCATATTCTTGACAATGGATACGCCCGTCGC
>CAKZZM010000028.1 GCA_937885465.1 uncultured Bacteroidales bacterium | reverse complement strand
CTTCGGGTTCAACCGCCCAAATCTTGTGCGAAGCCAACTTATAAGGCTTCAGATTACGAAGGTATTTGTTGGGGAATTTCATATGGTTAAATTTTCAGTTTTCGTTTGATAAAATTTTTAGTTCGGCGACTTGTTCGTCTTATCATAAAGCCGACAACGAACAAAAATCCACATTTTTGAATACACTGGTGGCGAAAGTTTTTTAGCACATTCTTATCAATGGCATTGTGTTGTTCCATCTGCCCTCGTATCATCAAGTATCTATTTATGATACCATCCTTAGCCACTCTTATCAATTCTGCATCGTTATCTTTGTCATTGGCGATACATTGGTACATTCTGACCAATGATGCAAAACTTGTCAGTATTTTAGGATTGAAATAGCGTTTCGTAGATTCCATTACGCTACTTGCGCTTTCGTAGTATCTGTAAACAGAAGTATTAATGTAATGAGTCGTGCCATGATGACAAGAACATAAATATCTCACAACAAATAATTCATCTTCGTTATACACAACATCCGAGTCAAAAAACAAATTATTCTCTCGAATTATACTATTTCTAAATAGCCGTATTGTCATCCATCCCCAATTACCTGTACATACTTTAGATACTCCGTAATTGATGAGTATTCCGTCCTTTCGTGTCAAAAATTCGGGTCCTTTTTCCATCTCATATACACCTTTCCCATTTTCATCACATTTTTCTAATCCACCCATCACTACATCTACATCTTCACTAATCCCATCAACCAACGCCTGCAATCCGTTAGGTAGCACCTCATCATCAGCATCCACAAAGTATATCCACTCGCCTTTAGCCTCTTTTAATCCTACATTTCGTGCGGAAGAAACACCACCGTTTGGCTTATGAAAGACTCGAATCCTTTCATCACGAGAAGCATATTCGTCACAAATCTTTCCTGAAACATCCGTGCTGCCATCATCAATAAGTAATACCTCAAAATCAGTAAATGATTGAGAGATGACACTATCCAAGCACCGAGCCAAATAGGGTTCAGTATTGTAAGCAGGGATTATTATGGAGATGGTAGGATTCATTTAATCGCCTAAATGTTTGTATTCTTTAATTTTTTCAAAAAAATACCATATAGTAAAACCATATTTTACTAAACGCTTTGCTGATTTAGAAGGTTTCCAAAACGGATTCTTCATATAGGGAATTAAAATAGTAGCATATTGTTTAGCCTCCTTATATGGCATATAATGAATATCACATAATAAGAATGCTGCTAAGCGGGATATAATAACCGATGCATTTTTTTCTATATGACTATTTATGGATTTAGTCTTATTGGCGTAAAAATAATTAGTCATGTACTCCAAATTCTCAATGCGAGATGGAATATTCTTCCTTGCAACTATTGGATCTGCACTTTGGTTTTCGCGCCCAAGCAAATAATTGTACACTACAAAATCATAGATAACATAAGTCTTTGCGTTAAGTAACGGAGCTGTAAACAATATAGTGTCATCATAACTACAATGCTCTCTAAAAGCAAAGTCTTTAATTGAGAATATACATTTCCTATATGTAGCATACTGAAAACTCATTATTGTCATAGGATAATTTGTTTCAAAATCAAACTGTACAATATCTTTTTCTATGCCCCCTTCATATCCAAGCTGACACGGTATCTTTTCAGTATTGCCAATTATCTCCTTCTTTGGTGTAAGCACAATATCCGCATCTGTCTTTTGTAGTTTTTCCATCAACTTATCCAAATTAGTCAGCCAATCGTCGAAATCAAGGAAACGGAGATACTTGCCGGTGGCTTCTTTCAAGCCGACATTCCATGCCGAGCCATGTCCACCGTTCTCTTTGTCTATCTGACGGAAGGTTTGCGGATAGCGTTTCACGTATTCACGCGACATCTCGGCAGAGCGGTCGGGAGTACCGTCATTGACGATGATGACCTCTAATTGGTTCATCAGTTCCGCGTTCAATACACGATTACCCTGCTCATCAGTCTTGTAAATAAGACATGAATCCAAGCATTTGTTGATATAAGGCTCAACCTTATATACCGGTACTACTATGGTTAAGAGCTTTTGCATAATTAATTTATAGATCATATAACCTTATTCCGAAAATCTTCTTTATTAAAATCCGAGAGAACACTCTTATCTGATTGAGATAATATAGAGAAGGATCTAGCAACTTATCGCTTATAGCTTTTACTCCTACTTTCTCTTTATAAGAATATTCAATAGATTTCCAATCAGTACTTAGTTCTTTATATAAAGCCTTATTCCCATGTTTCAAGATGACAAAGAAATTGCTATATATGTATTTAACTTTAATAGCGTATAGTTGCTCTAAATAAATTGGGTCTTTAACATTGAAAAAGCCTATTAGGATATTTAAAGATTCCACATCACTCTTAACTCTCAAAGCATTAAAAGAGGTAGAAGATGATTGCATATACGAACCTACATTCAAGCAATTATAATGGTACAAAGCTTTATCGTACTTGGCAAATGACTTTGCATAATACAATAAACGTGGCATTGTGTAATGGTCTTCACCTATATTCACTTCCTCAATTGCTGTTATATTATTTTCCTTGTATAAAGATGTTCTTATCAGACGTCTCCAGATTACATGATCCAACGACATCTTAATTAAACTACGCATCATTTCTTCTTTGGAAGCATAGTCAGGTTCTATCAGCTTCTCCTCTCTATCTATATAATGAGCAATTGCGTTGCATGAAACGATATCTGCACCTATTTCTTGTTGTCTCTTCACAAGCTCTTCTACCATTGTAGGCTCAATCCAGTCATCGGAATCCACATGGATAATGAACTCTCCCTTGGCTGCCGCTACTGCTGTGTTACGTGCGGCTGCCAGTCCTCTATTATGCTCATGGCGAATAATTTTGAAATCAATTGAGCCGTTATATTCCGTTATGAGTTGCTCTGCAATAGCAATACTATTATCCGTGCCGCAATCGTCCACGATAATACACTCAATTCCACCAGTATAGGTCTGAGCCATGACCGATTGAATACATTTTTCTATGTATGGCTCAACATTATAAACTGGAATAAGGATTGATATGTATGGTAATTCGCTCATTATTATTTAAATTGTTCAAGTACAAACAACTGTTTTTTTATATTTTTTCGATCATAGTTATGAACAAAATTATAGTAGTATTTTCGGTGTTCATTCGCATAACCAAAAGAAAGAATTTGTTTATAAGAGAGATTTTCTATACTTGACAATTTAATCATCTCATGTCTATGTTCTTTATAATAATTAACAAACTGCGGATAAGAATCCTTTTGCATTGGCTTTAAGTGAAACCAGATAAGACCGATATTTAATTTGGTTTTATTCGGATATTCAAATCTTTCTATATAAGCATGGCTACCATTATTTGACTTGTATGTAATTAAATCCCATGGAACATAGTATGTATCATTAGATGCCTCGAATACTAATGTATCCTCCTCTCCATTGTATGGATCCCATAAACCATATCCTGTTTGACATCCCATGGGAGAATACCATGTATTATCAATTTTTAAGGCATTTACACCAGAAAGAGCTATATATACATTCCCTTTTACTAATTCTGATATAGCATATTTGTAATATTGCTTTTTAAAAAGTGGCACAAGAACATATTGCATATAATGCCGAGGATGCCATTGAGACCATAATTTTTTGCTACCCATACTTTGAGCGAAAGCCAAACCAACCAGTTTCCCTATTATATGTCCTAACTTAGTTTGACGCACTCCGTTAACAATATCATTGCGCAATTTCGCCAGTTTCTCCGTAAAATATATCTGGTCAGCATCGATTTTCACTACATACTTATAATTTACATGTTTCAGCGCATTATTATAATAACTCGCTAATAAATGTGGCGAATCTTCCGGTAGCGTCTTCACATATTCATATTCCTCATCGGATAAATTGATACCCATCACATGATATGGGTAAGGAACAACAATTATCTTATTGGGATATTGCTGCCTTTTCTGCTCAATGATTTGCGGGCTGTCATCCGTACAATCATTATAGGTAATAATCAACTCATTCAATGCTTCCACGCACGAATCAATAGACGCTGCTAATGTCTGCGCATCATTCATCACACGCATCAAACCGGATAATCCGAGTTTTCTATTTTTATTGATATATTCCATTGGGATTAATTAAAGTTGCATAGAATAATCTTCCTCGGTAGGAATATCAATGCTTGTTCTATTTTTTTTGTAGCACAACTTATATTTCATTCTTTTAACAATTGTGTATAATTTATATGAGTTAAATAGTTTAAGGTAATGAAAAACCTCATTCCATGTTCGATTGCAGAATGTTATATTTTCTTTATTAAAATCTATATACTCATACACATCGTTAGGATTTCGATAGGCATAATAAAAGCCAATCTTGATTGCCTCATAATTATCTTTAGAAGGAAGATTAGTCGTCAATAGAAGTTGTTGCAACTCTTCTTTGGTATGAGGTACATAACAAATATCAGAATAGTAGTATATGCTACCAGCTAATAGAATGACTGGCTTTTTATAATATGCAGATTCGAGTCCGATAGTTGAGCCAAATACTACCACCTTGTCTGCTGCATCCATGAGATCATAAGAACTGACATCATCACTTCCTTCTATTACAGACAAGTTGGGATATGTCTCTGACAACTTATGTAAATCCTGATGATACCTATACGGAATGTGAGTTAAATTGGGGTGTATTCGCAGCCATATATGCATATCCGGATTATCCTTTAGTGCGTTTGCTATAAAAGTGATTCCCTGATATTGAGAAGGAAATAATGCTAATTTGTCAAATTCATCACCTAATGCAGAGAACTCATCTTCGGAGCTATTAAAAATGACTATATTATGCTTCTTAACATCCCAATCTGAAGGTATCTTTCCCTTAGTTTGGTTTTTTACATAAACCTTATCTCCTATTGCTATTCCAGCCCTTTTCTTCTCAAAAAATGCTCTTCCAATCTTCTCTTTTTCAGATTCAGAAAATCTCGCATTATCCCATAATGCTCTATACCTGTCATGTAATGTAGATAAGTTGTGGGGAGTTGAATTGATAAACTTCGTCTTATAGAATGGCTCATTCCACCCGGCATATACCTCATACGAATATGTTTCAATACCTCGATTTCGGGATAAATCATATTCAGGTCGCTGCTCTAATAATCGGGCGTTGTAAAAACATACACGATTCGGTTTATAGGTATCTAATACTTTTTCAAACGCATCAGTTAATTTTACTGAACGCAGAAATAGTGCATCAAAATATTTTTTTGATGTTTCATCAATTTGTGGAGCAAGATTTCTTGTTGCTGTAATATATGTGGACAATACCGAATATCCTGTTTTAACACCTTTGTATTCAATTTGCTTTAGTTCTTGAACATTATTATATTGGAATTGTATCTTGGTATCATTATTCCAAAATTCAGATATGTTCACTTTAGACACTCTTGATGGCACCAGTTTAAGTATATGCCTCATATCATACTTACATAGTTTGCACATTGCAGTATCGGCAGACATATTAGCAGAGCAGAAATCATAGCAGCAATTATTATATACATAAATGATTTCATGACCATCCTTCACTAATCGTGTCATCTCATCAAGCAATACGCCAGGGTGTATTGGCCATGCCGCTATCGGTGTAAAAAATAGTATTTTCATTATTAGAAGATCTTTCTATTAATAATGTTCCACTTACGATTGGAACTACAATTCTAATCTATTGTGTATTGCTTGATTGTCTTCTTGCGAATTCAATGATTCCTTAAATTGTCTATCAATGTGTTTAAATGAGCCGCAAACAAAGTGTCATCTCTCATATCCAAACCATTTCTACTTCCTAAATATATCGGATATGATTGCTTGAAATCTCCTTTCCTTACTATTGGAATAAATTTAATGTTGTTCGTATTATAGATTTCAGCAGTTATAAGTTGTGCTTCATAGCCAACACCAGCCACTCGACCATCAGCCTTTGACTTATATAAAGGGGTTAGTATCAGAAGAACTTTGTCGCTATCATTTACAGATTGTTCCATAAATTTTGTAAGTTCTACACCTAATGGTGCCTTATAATCTATAATTATTTCAAATTCACTTTCTAAAGATTCTGCTAAATGTTTTACCCATTGATTATGTGCAATTTCTTCGTGAGTGTACGAAATAAAAACTTTTTTCTTTGATAAAACTACGCTCACAGGTTCCGCAGGAATAGCAATAGCAGGGGAAGCTGCCATATCAAAATCGAAATCAAATGTTTCCTTTTCTATTAGTCTCTGTATCTCATCTTTTATCAATTTGTCTATCTTTGCCGATAAATCTTTTGCAAAGTTTTCCAATTCCTCTTTTGATAATTTTGTTATCAACTCTTTATACCAAACAGCACGAGTAGTTGAGAGGTCTTTATTCCGCCTTTCTACCATGTACTCGGTATAAGATACTCCCATTGATAAGAATGGGGCTATCGTATTATAGAAATCGGGACCTTTTACATAAAATGGAGCTGTTTCTTCTTTTCCAATCATTAACCATATATCATTATATAATTGGTTGGCATCACTGCTATAATCAACTACCAAGTATAAAAAGGAATTGAGAGAGATGTCTCTTGCTCCTTGAGTGTATTGATATCCTTTCTCTGTTAATTTAAAGAAATAGTATCTATCATCTGTACTAATAAAATCATTGCATAATAGTATATGCACTATTCTATGCAATATGTTTATTGTTTCTTGCGTGTAACCATCTCTGCGTACTGATGCATCCATTGTGCGGAGCAAGAACAAACCTTGACCTTCCTTGCAATTCATTTTTGTAAAGAAGGACATAATGTAATCTATATACTCATATACTTTCATAACAATAAATTTTTATTTCATACGTTTTGCTAAATCTTTTGCTTTTGAGGTTATCAAAAACTTTTCTCTACTACTTCTCTCACCACTCCATCGCCACCTTTGCGGGACAAGAGATGAATGTGTGGTATTGCCTTCACTTCATTACAAGCATCTGCCGGACATGCAGCAAAACCGACAGAAGAAAGGAGCTCTATGCAATTGAGATCATCACCTGCATAGGCTACTTCTTGCAATGAGATACCCAACTCCTTACAAATCTCTTGCGCTGCTGCCAGTTTGCCTCCGTTGCGCTTGCCTTGGATGAGATAGTCCACTTTCAGTTTGGCGGCACGGCGAGCCACTATCTGCGTGTCCTCAGAAGTAATGATACCTGTTTTGATTCCTTTCTCACGTAACATAGCCAGTGCTACCCCATCCCGGGTGTTGAATTTCTTTAACTCATCACCGTTCTCCGAATAATACATACCTCCATCCGTCAGCGTGCCGTCCACATCGCAAAGAAAGAGTTTGATCTTCTTCGTGTCTGCGGTTTGTTGGTTCAGCACATGCCTGCGCATGAGGTTTTCCATAATGATCCAATCATCCGGTTCGTCTATCTCAAACGATGTGTATTCCGGCATTTCATAGATACCAATCTTACCGCTCAAGCGATTGCCGGAAGCAAGGATATTTCCCACCGTGTTGATATAGAACGCGCCGTTCTCCATCATCAATCCCTCAAACTCCTGCCTGCGCGGACGATGGTGGTAGGCATAGTTCATCGATGTGCCATCCGCGTTCCAAAAGAAACGCTTGTTGCGCACACATGTCAGCATAGAGTCATATCCGCCTTGTGCGTACAGCTGTAATGCCTCCGAGAAATGACATGTCTGCGTCAGCGGCGATGTGGCCTGTACCAGCATGAAGATATCATCACTTTGTACATTGCACATTGTTCCTTTGTCACTTTGCTTGATGTATTCCAGCATCACGCTCTCCGTAGAAGCCGTGTCGCACGCATTCTCCGCCGAACGGTGGTAGATACGTGTTTTCTTGTAATGCCCGGCGAGCACTACCTGCTCTATCTCCGGGGAGTCAGTCGCCACAACGATTTCATCCACTTGCTCACACGCCTCAAGTGCCTCGATGTTCCAACACACCAAAGGCTTTCCGCAGAACGGTTTGATATTCTTCAGCGGAATTGACTTACTCCCTCCCCTTACCGGTATAAACGCTATTGTTTGCATGATTCAGATTGTTTTTTTGTATTTTGAATCTGGTACATTATGTTTTCAACATACTTGACAGTAATTTTCGGACGATAGCCACTCTATAAATACGAGGTATTATTCCGTTTACAGATAAATTTTTCTGTATTTGCTGCAATTATATTCTCTATTATTTGCATATATCATTTATTTTTAGTACCTTTGCAGCGAATTTTGAATATTTTGTAATTAAGATTTGAACATTTTGTATAAACAATTTGAGTATTATGGAATTTAAAAGAAAACAATTTGGCATTGTCCTGTCTCGTATTAAGGAGCCTCGTGGCAAGATTCAAGTTGTCATTGGTCCGAGACAAGTTGGCAAGTCAACTCTAATGGATCAGGTTCTGGCTCAATGTCCTATTCCTTATACATTAGCCAAGGCGGATAACATAGATTCAAGCGACCGCAATTGGATAAAACGCGTGTGGGAATCCGCTAGAGGGACTATGGTCGTGAAGCAACAAGAGGAACACTTATTGGTTATTGACGAGATTCAAAAAATACTCAACTGGAGTGAAGCCGTCAAAGAAGAATGGGATTGGGATTGTAGCAATAAGATTAATCTAAAAGTTGTGTTGCTCGGCTCATCACGGTTGATGATTCAATCGGGGCTGAGTGAATCTCTATCCGGTAGATTCGAACTTATCCGAATGGGGCATTGGTCGTTTGAGGAAATGCGTGAAGCGTTCGGAATCTCGCAGGATCAGTACATCTATTTCGGCGGCTATCCGGGCGCTATACAATTCATCCAAGACGAAGCACGATGGAAACGCTACATCAAAGATAGTATCATCTCTCCAGCTATCGAACGCGACATTAAACTAACTGCTAATATCTACAAACCCGTACTGATGAAACGACTGTTTCGACTCAGTTGCAACTATTCTGCCCAGGAATTATCCCTGACAAAAATGCTTGGACAATTACAAGATGCAGGAAACGTAACTACATTAGCGAACTATCTGGGTATTTTAGAACAATGCCAATTAGTATGCGGATTGCAGAAATATGCCAATGACGAAGCGCGTAAATATAACTCTTCGCCGAAATACCAAGTATTCAACAACGCACTTCTCACAGCCAACCAACGCAAAAGGTTTGAAGTCATCCGCACGGATTCTGAATCTTGGGGTAGATGGGTGGAATCTGCTATCGGAGCTCATCTGCTTAGCTCAGCAGAAGAACAAGACTATCAAGTTTTTTACTGGAGAGAAAGAGATAACGAGGTGGACTTCATTGTGGTTGCCGACGAAGGATGTGTAGCTTTTGAAGTCAAAAGCGGCAGACGCAAAATGAACAGCGGGATGAAAGAATTTGAGAAAGCTTTCAAACCGAACCACTCCTATATCATTGGCACAGGAGGAATCCGTTTGGATGATTTCCTTCTATCCGATGTGGAGCAATGGTTATAGTCCGATAAGTCTGTCATTATGTCAAAGACCGTTTGTGTATAGTGGTGGTCAACTGACCACTGCTATTTTTATGCTACAATAGAAAACAACTGATAGCAATAACATTAAACCCAAAGAAATAAATAGATACACCGATTTCAGGTGATAAAATGTCACATTAACCGAAATTGTTTTACCTCTTCGGGACACGCAATGAGAAATATGAGCTTCTCTAAACACATAACCTCAACGATGTGGAGTGGTAACAACTCAACCCGGAAGCCTCTTAGTTCTCCTTTGCACCCCAAACCCTCTCCGACCGGAACAGGTATTCAGTCGCCTAAAAGAGTAGAAGATGTTTTTACATTGTTGTCTATAAGAAAAAATACACTACCTTTGCGGTTTGAAAAATCGGACTGGTAGAATATATGGATTGGGATTTCTTAATAAAAGGCAGAACGAGCATTTGCGTCAGTACAGACACAAGAAATTTGCCTGAGGGTTGCGTTTTTTTCGCACTTAAAGGGGCTAATTTTAATGGTAATGGGTTCGCCATGCAAGCTTTGGAGATGGGAGCCGAGTATGCTGTTATTGACGAAGAAATTGCAGCCACCTGCTCTCAAAGCCAATGCTTTAACCGCCGTATTATCAGGGTTGAGAATTGTTTGTTAGCTCTTCAGGATTTAGCCCGCTGTTGGCGCCACCAATGGGGCAAAACGGTGATAGGCATAACCGGTACCAACGGGAAAACCACTACCAAAGAGCTTTTGGCTGCCGTCCTTTCCACTCGCTATAATGTGCTTTATACGCAAGGCAATCTGAATAATCATATTGGTGTACCACTGACACTTCTGCGCCTGACTGATAAGCACGATTTGGCAATAATAGAGATGGGAGCCAGCCACCCAGGCGATATAAAAGAGCTTGTTGGGATAGCAGAACCTGATATGGGTATTATCACCAATGTAGGCAAGGCTCATCTGCAAGGTTTCGGTTCGTTTGAAGGCGTACAACGCACCAAAGCCGAGCTGTATGATTATTTGAGCGCACATGGAGGGTTCTGCTTCCGCAATTTAGATAATCCATATCTTGAGAAGATGGCAGGTACTCTGCAAACTGTCGGGTATCACACCGGTTCGATGCCGGAGGGCACACAGCTCGTGGGTGACTACAATGCAGAGAATGTGAGTGCAGCCATCGCAATCGGGCAATATTTCGGTATATCGGCAGAAGATGCGCTTGAAGCCTGCCGTAATTATCAGCCTTCCAACAACCGCTCACAATTAGTCAGGACTGCCTATAACACCATTATAGTGGATGCCTATAATGCCAATCCTACATCTATGCAGGCATCTGTTCTAAGCTTTTTGGCAACAGAAAGCAACCTTACACATGTACTGATTTTAGGTGATATGTTAGAGCTTGGCCCTTCTTCACATACCGAACACCAGAACATCGTTAATATGCTGCTTGAAAAAAAAATAGAGAATGTCCTACTGGTAGGTAGTGAATTTGCGTCCACTACTGCGCCCTACCCTACTTTCAGCGATACTGCTCAGTTGAAGCAGTATCTTTCTAAAAATCCCATACGCCACTGTCGTGTCCTTGTTAAAGGCTCGCACGGCATACATCTTGAACAGATTATTGACCTATTATAAAGCAAAATTATGAATAAGAAAACTCTTTATGCTCTTGTTGCAGCAATAGTGATATTGCTTGCCGTTGCTGTTTTTTTTATTGTTGACTCTCGCCAAACCCGAGTTGAGATGCAGGAGATGGTAGAGCAAATGACTTTTGAGAAGGAGCAACTTGAAGACGAATATGAGGATCTTGCCCTTCAGTTTGACGGTTACGGGCAGAACATCAAGAACGACTCTCTCGCTGATTTGCTATCGAAGGAGCAACAGCGTGTTCAGGATTTATTGGAAGAGCTTCGAATCACCAAAGCCCCCAATGCCCGCCGCATTGCAGAGTTAAAGAAAGAGCTTGCCACTGTTCGCGCTGTGATGGTGGAGTATGTGCACCAGATTGACTCGCTCAACGCTACCAACGAGCGCCTTACAGCGGAGAACAGACAGGTCAGGCAGCAATATCAGCAGGTGAGCGAGAAAGCTACTCAGCTTGAAGAGGAGCGCACCAGACTGAGCGAGGTGGTCAGCAGGGCTTCAATGATGGAAGTGGCAGCATTTAGCGTCATGCAACTCAATCACCGCGACAGAAAAACAAGTTCGCTTAATAAAACACAAAAATTGCAGTTCACTTACTCTATATTGAAAAATATAACCACTCAGCCGGGTATCAAAACAGTTTATCTGAGGCTTGTCCGTCCGGATGGAGAGGTGATGATAAAGTCGGCAACCAACACTTTCAGCTTTGAGAATTCACAGATTGAATATTCGCTCAAGAAAGAGTTTGAATATGCCGGCGAAGAACTGCAAGATGTGATGTATTGGAATGTTGAAGAGATTCTGCAACCGGGAATATATAACGCGGATTTCTTTATTGACGGCAACCTATGCGGCAGCTTCCCGTTTACACTGAAGAAATAGAATAGGATGTAATAGAATCGAAAAAACGAGATATTATATTTTTCATTTTGTTAATATTAAGAAGTTATGTACTTTTGCCAACAGTAATAGTTTTCGTTTGAGAAGTCTTGTAAAGGCTTCAGATAGGATACAATCGACGATTATTCAAAACACAACTAAATAAAACTTATTCACAAACTAAAACAAAAATTTTATGAAGAAATTTTTATTTGTAGCAATGGCTGCTGCAGCGATGGTAGCTTGCACACCTAAACAAAGTGCTATGGACCTTGACGAGGTCACAACCGATGGCAATTATGCTACCGTGAAAGTTAATGCTTACTACAATCCGGGCGAGCACGAGGTAAACGGCACCACTATCAACGAAGAGAAGGTGGCTACCGGTCTTAAGATGGTTGCCAAAGTGGCATACGCTGACTATAGCTATTCAACAGCTGCTCCTGCAGGCGATTTGAAGATTGCCGGTGTTGACAATGGTGACGGAAGCTACACTTTCCAGATTCCTTGCGGTGACAAGGGCGTTAAGGTAAAAGAAATCAAAGTTGAGCCCAAGCAATATGAGCGTTGGTCAACCACCACCAAAATGGACACAGCTTATTATACTGTAACCGCTAACACACTGGCTCTGCCTCTCTCTGTTTCTAAAGGTCAGGTTGAGCTCGGCAAAATAACTATGGGTGTTGATGCAGCTATCCTGCCCACTGACTACTCGATGAATGAGAAGACCTTCGTCATCAAAGGTAAAGTGACCAAAGTTACCGAGACCATTGACTATAAGGATGCTGATGCTGATCCTAAAGACAAAGCATCAAATGTTAATGGTATTGAACTCAAATATGTAAAGGCAGCAGATGTAACTCTTGAAGTAACTGTTGAAAGCACAGCTGATACTGAGAAGAAACTTGTTTACACCACCACAACTAATGAGGATGGTGAGTTCAGCTATGATGTTAAGTATTATACAACTTGGGATCTTGATGACATCCAAGTAACCGTTGAGGCTAAGTCATTCGTTCCGGAGAGCAACTTTGTTCACCGCGTATTCAAATATAAAACAGAAGAGAGTGCTTACTTTACAGCAACTCAAAGTGTTTACGGATTCTATAAGAAAGCTGCTACAGCTCCTCAGAAATCAGCTGCTTATGCTGAACTGATTGGTATCAACTATGGTGAAATTCAAATGACCTTTGAAGCTGAGGACAAAGCAAGTATCTTTGGTGATGCAGCTCTTGGGTTGAAGGATGGCGGCAATGCAGGTGACACATCTAACAAGCTCTACAAATCAATCGGTGGAGGTCTGTGGGACTAATAATCACTTCATAACAATCAACACTATTATTAACTAATAAAACAATTTTGATTATGAAGAAGATATTAAGCATAATGCTCGTGGCAGCGTTTGCAATGCCTATCTTTGCTCAAGAGGCTCAAACACCTAAGGCAGAGAAAGACTATAGCGAATGGCTCCCGCAGGCAGGCGATTGGCAGATTGCTTTCGCTCTCGACCCCTTCACTAAATGGATAGGTAATGCCTTTAACGGCACAAACACCACCGATCTTAACGACAACACATGGACTGAGCTTTTCGGCAAACCGATTTGGCGCGGAACTAATGTATCTATTATGGGCGGTTATATGCTGACCGACAATCTTTCACTGAAAGCTAATGTCAGCTTAGGTATTAACCTTCGCACCGAGCGTCAGTTTATTCAGGACGATGCAGCTGTTTATCTCAACCCGATGAGCGAGGATCAAGTGATCGACCAGAAGAAGACTCAGAATCTTGCAGCCAGCTTCGCAGTAGGCGTTGAGTATCGTGTTGGTAAGAAACGCGTTCAAGGTGTGTTCGGTGGCGGTCTGTGCTACGGTTTTGATGCTATCAACCGCATCGACTATACCTATGGCAATAAGATTACCAATGGCAACCAAGTGCCTTCATCGGCTTATACAGCTGAGGCTTATATGCCGGCAGGTCCTCTTGCTCAGGCTCGCGTGCTCTCACGCTATGCCGACAAGGGTGTTCATGAAGTAGGTGCTTACGGTTCGGTAGGCGTTGAATGGTTCGTTGCTCCTAAGATTGCTTTGGGTGCTAATGTCAATGTTCGCCTTTCGTATCAGTTCACTCCTTCGTTCGCAGCCAAGTTGGAAGGTTGGAATCCCACAGCTAACGAGTTGCAGGACTACACCAAGCTTTCAGGAGCTATTGGTGGTAACGCCGCTGCTGCACCGGCTCAGTCAGAATTCAACTTCAACACTGAAAACATAGGTGCTAACCTGTATGTAGCATTCTATTTCTAAAAATTAAAAAGTATAACAACAACAGAAGAGAGCTGAGCCGAAGAATGGCTTGGCTCTTTTCTGTTGTGTGAAATAGGCAAAAATGCTACTTTTGCCGCAAACACTAAAAAAACAGAATCGTTATGTTTGAAAATCAACCCAAAGGGCTATATGCTTTGGCATTAGCCAACACCGGCGAGCGTTTCGGATATTACACTATGCTCGCTGTTTTTGCGCTTTTTCTTCGCGCTAATTTCGGTCTTGCACCGGGTACGGCAGGAGCTATCTATTCATCTTTCCTGGCACTCGTTTATTTCTTGCCGTTAGTAGGCGGTATAATTGCCGATAAGATAGGTTACGGCAAATGCGTCACCATAGGTATCATCATTATGTTCCTTGGTTATGTGCTTCTTGCAGTGCCATTAGGCGGCGTTGATAACGGCAGTATAACATTGCCGATGATTGCTATGATTTTAGCATTGGTGCTTATTTCGTTCGGTACAGGGTTGTTCAAAGGAAATCTGCAAGTGATGGTAGGCAATCTGTATGATGACCCGCAATATGCCGACCGCCGCGATTCAGCTTTCTCCATTTTCTATATGGCAATCAATATCGGTGCTATGTTTGCTCCGACTGCTGCCGTTAAGATTATGGAATATGCTCAGCAATCGCTCGGCTACTCGGTCAACGACAGTTATCACTTTGCATTTGCTATAGCTTGTTTATCGCTTGTGCTGTCTATTGTTATCTATATGGCTTGCCGCCCCTGGTTTAAGCATGTGGAGAACACCGCTAAGCAGCAGGCAGCTGCCGGTGCTAAAGTAGAGATGGAACTTTCGCCTGAGCAGACAAAGAAGCGCATTGTGGCTCTTTGCCTTGTGTTCGCAGTGGTTATATTCTTCTGGATGGCTTTCCACCAGAACGGTCTTACGCTGACTTATTTTGCCAATGAGTTTGTTAACCCTGTATCCACCGGTATTCAGTCGATGGCATTTAATATTTGGAACCTTGTGGCAATAGTGTTTATTGTTTATGCTCTGTTCTCACTCTTTCAGTCAAAGAGTGTTAAAGGCAAATCTATTTCGGCAGCAGTCATATTGGCTGCTTGTGCATTCCTCGTATGGCGATACACCATGATCAGTCCGGAAGGTGTTGAGCTTTCTGCTCCCATTTTCCAACAGTTCAATCCGTTCTATGTAGTAGCTCTAACACCTGTTTCGATGGCTATTTTCGGGGCATTGGCAAAGAAAGGTAAAGAGCCTTCGGCTCCTCGCAAGATAGCATACGGTATGCTTGTGGCCGGTGTCGCTTATTTGGTGATGGCCATCGGTTGCTTAGGTCTCAATTCGCCGGATGCACAGAAAGCAGCGCTTGAAGCAGGCAATCCCACCTACACTAATGCTAATCTGCTTATCGGAACATACTTGATTCTGACCTTCGGCGAGCTACTGCTTAGCCCGATGGGGATAAGTTTTGTCAGCAAAGTGGCTCCTCCCAAGTATAAAGGTATGATGATGGGTGGCTGGTTTGTGGCCACTGCCATCGGCAATTTCCTCGTATCAGTCGGCGGTTATCTCTGGGGCAGTCTGCCTTTGTGGGCTGTATGGACTGTGTTTGTGGCCCTTTGCCTCATCTCTGCTCTGTTCATGTTCGTTATGATGGGCAAATTGGAAGAAGCAACAAAGTGATGTACGAAGGATAATAATGTAATATTGAATTATGGATAAGATAATAAAAGATATTCTTTCTCAAGAGATAGCTGCTCTCACAGAGCAGCTATCGCTGCTTGAGAAGCGTGCCGCTGAACTTCGCGACACACTGACTGAACTGACCACACTTGTAGAAACGGTTGACGAACCCTCTCCTAAAGTAGATGAACCCTCTCTGACAGTTGATGAGCCCTCTCCAACAGTTGATGAGCCCTCTCCAACAGAGCAACTAACTCCAAACACGCCGGAAGAGAACGAGGAGATGCTCAACGAAGAAGAGCTCTTTGAGGAAGATACGATAGAAGACGATATAATAAGCGAGTTTGAAGAAGAAGAAGTAGAAGAAGAATTTGAGGAAGAAGAGATTGACAATGAAACTGAAGAAGAAATAGTTGAAGAGGAGATTGACAATGACGAATCGTCTTCACCTCAAGAGCCAACGGAGAAGCCTATTGGTATAACCTTACCACGAATAGACGACATACGCCGCGCCATGTCGCTTGGCGACCGTTTCCTTTTCCAGCGCGAACTTTTTAGTGGCGATGGAGAGAAAATGAACAAGACTATTGACAAGCTCAACTCGCTCACTTCAATGGAAGAGGCTTTGGAATATATAGCAAAGAAATTCCAATGGGATAAAGAGAGTCAGGCATACGAGTTGTTTACCAACATCCTTAAACGCCGCTATTAAATGCTCTATATTGTACCCACACCTGTCGGCAATTTAGAGGACATCACCCTGAGAGCCATTCGTGTTCTTAAAGAGGTTGATTTGATTCTTGCAGAGGACACTCGCACCAGCAGTGTACTTTTAAAGCATTATGATATACACACTCCTCTACGTTCACATCATAAGTTCAACGAGCATGAGACGGCAGCCGGTGTGGTAGATGCTCTGCTTGCCGGCAAACAGATAGCTTTGATTTCAGATGCGGGTACTCCTGCCATCTCTGATCCGGGTTTTCTGCTTGTAAGGGCTGCTGTTGAAGCGGGTGTGGAGGTGCAGTGCCTACCGGGTGCCACCGCTTTTGTGCCGGCCTTAGTGGACAGCGGCTTGCCCAACGACCGCTTCTATTTTGAAGGGTTCTTGCCACAGAAGAAAGGCCGACAGACACGCCTACAGCAACTCGCAGAGCTTAAACATACTTTTATTATCTACGAATCGCCCTTCCGCTTAGTTAAGACTCTGCAACAACTGAGCGCAGAACTCGGCGGAGAACGACAGGCGAGTGTGTCGCGAGAGATAAGCAAAGTGCATGAAGAAACTCGGCGTGGAACACTAACAGAATTGATCGAACATTTCTCTCAAGTTCCGCCCAAAGGAGAGATAGTGATTTGCGTGGCAGGCAGATGAGCCAGTATAAAGCCATATTCCTTGATTGGGACGACACTATCGGTGACTTCCGAGGAGCAGAGCGCAAAGCTTTGCAGGATATTTATACTAAATATGAACTGCAAAACATATACCCTGCTTTTGACGACTATTTTAATAATTATCACCCCTATAACATCCATTTGTGGGAGTTATACGGCAAGAGTCAGATAACCAAAGACGAGCTGCAATTGGCTCGTTTCCTTCACCCGCTTTTAGATAAAGTCACCTCCGACACACATGGATTGCCCCCTCTGCGAGCTATAGCAGAGCAGATGGGTGATGATTTTCTCACTCTCACCAATCGATATTTTGCCCTTCTGCCTGATGCCGAACATGTAGTAAAAGAGCTCGCGCATCGCTACCCGCTCACCATAGTCAGCAATGGCTTTATAGAGGTGCAGTACACTAAGATTCGCCTTTCCGGTTTGACAGATTGCTTCAAACATATAGTACTTTCAGAAGAAGTGGGTTGTCAGAAACCTAATCCGAAGATTTTTGAGAAAGCTCTTTCTCTTAATTCTCTTCGCGCTGACGAAGCTTTGATGATAGGTGATAGCTATTCAAGCGATATTGTCGGTGCACAGAACGCCCATATCGACCAATTGTGGATATGCCCTACACAACCTACTGAAACGCAGCAAGCCACTTACCGAGTAAGCAGCTTGCGCGAAGTGCTAAATATCATATAACGGTACTATCTTACTGGGCCGTTACCAAATAATAGTTTTTCTTACCTTTTTGGAACAGCAGATACTTGCCGTTGAGCAAATGCTCAGTGGTGATAGGAGCTTGCGTATCAGTAAGTTTCTCTTTATTCATTGAGAAGCCGTTAGCTTGCATCATCTTGCGAGCCTCACCTTTAGAGGAGAAGATAGAGGTATTGACAGCTAATAAATCAAGCGGCGCTATACCGACTTCAAGTTCGGCTTTACTTATAGTGAACCTCTCAACCCCATCAAATACCTGCAGGAAGGTCTGCTCGTCCAGACGGCGCAAAGCATCGGCCGTAGCGTTGCCAAACAAGATATTAGATGCTTCCACCGCCTGATTATAATCATCTTCTGAGTGCACCATTATTGTTACTTCTTTGGCCAGACGCTTTTGTAGCAGTCTCAGATGCTGTGCTTGCCGGTGCTCAGCTATAAGACTATCTATCTCTTCCTTATCAAGAAAAGTGAAGATTTTGATATATCGCTCGGCATCCTGATCGCTCACATTGAGCCAGAACTGATAGAATTTATATGGCGATGTATATCGTCGGTCGAGCCAGATGTTACCAGACTCTGTTTTGCCGAACTTGCCGCCATCAGCTTTGGTGATCAGCGGACAAGTGAGTGCATAAGCCTCACCTCTGTTCATTTTGCGCATGAGTTCAATACCGGTGGTAATATTTCCCCATTGGTCGCTACCACCCATCTGCATCTTGCAGTTCTTATGCTCATTGAGCCACACAAAATCATAGCCTTGCAGCAGCTGATAAGTGAACTCAGTGAACGACATTCCTTGTTGATACTCACCATTAAAACGCTTCTTTACAGAGTCTTTTGCCATCATATAGTTGACGGTAATGAGTTTTCCTATCTCGCGGGCGAAATCAAGGAAAGTGAAGTCTTTCATCCAGTCGTAGTTGTTAACCATTTCAGCCGCATTAGGAGCATCACTCTCAAAATCAAGGAATTTGCTCAGTTGCTTTTTAATGCACTCTTGGTTATGGCGCAATGTTTCTTCGGTTAGCAGGTTGCGCTCAGCCGATTTACCCGAAGGGTCACCTATCATACCTGTGGCACCACCGATAAGTGCTATCGGTTTATGGCCGCATCGCTGCAGATGACGAAGCATCATGATGCCGCACAAGTGGCCTATATGAAGTGAGTCGGCCGTGGGGTCAATGCCGACATAGGCTGTAGTCTGTTCTTTTAGCAACTGCTCTTCAGTGCCCGGCATGATGTCTTGGAGCATGCCCCTCCAACGCAGTTCTTCTACAAAATTCATCGTCGTAAATATTTTCTTAATGATGGTGCAAAAATACAGAGTTCATCTTGCACCGGCAAACAAAAAAGAGACGCATTGTCATGCGCCTCTTTAAATATCGGTTTCTCGATATTACTCTTTTATGTTTGGCTGAACTTCTTATTCAGCGATAGCACCGAGAAGGTTATATTTAACACCGTCTTTGAGGATGTAAATCTGGCCATTCTCATACACTTTCTGGATATTAGCAGCGTTTTCAACTTGCTCAAGACCGGTAGATGAACCTGCGTCTTTTACAACAACCTTAGTGATGCGAGCACCCTTGGTGTCTTGAATTACTACAGCATCAGCAGTAGCGGTAAAAGTACCATCAACCCATTTATATCCAGCATTATCCTTAACCGGAAGAGATACATTATCGCCTGTTGCACCTGAGACAACTGTCAATTCAGAAGCATTATCTGCACTCTTTGAAGCAGCGGTAATAACAACTTGCTGCCCAATGGTTACATTGCTTATATGAATTTCGCCTTTGCCACCGCCAAATTCAACATACCCTGCACCCGTTTCACTCAGAACGACAGTGAAAGCTTTTGTTTTAGCTTTATCAGCGGTTGTGTATTGGAAATGAACCTGAGGTGTAGCTATCAGATAGAAGTCCATAGTTAAACCGGCAGCCTGATCATATACAATCTTTGTGGTAGTAGCGGTGGAATTCTTTGTAAGGTTACTAACGCTGTAATCTGATTCAGCTTTAATGTTAGTGAAATCATAAGTGGTTTGAGCACTTACTGCAACGGCTGCAAGTATAGCAGCTGCAAAAAGGAAAAATTTCTTCATAATTGTAATGTTTTTTATGGTTAGTAATGTATGTTAGCGTTTTTTATATTTATGTGCCTGTGGGCACATAAATAAAGAGTACTCTTTACTTTACAAAGTGCAAATTTAATACCATTCACACAATAAACAACATAAAAATTGACGCAACTTGTAAAAAAAATCACTTTTAGATAAAATGTTTGGCATAGAATTAGCAATAAGTTAATATATTTGCATACGATAGAGACATCTGACTGAGATGTATGATCTTATGTCTCTCAAACAAAATCACGCTATCATGAAAAAGACTATTATCCTTTCAGCCCTTTTGTCAGCTATGACGCTGACAGCGCAAACCAAGTATTCGCATTACTACGAGAATCTTCCTATTGAGCTTGAGCAAGTTAAGGAAGTACAATTTCCGAAGTCAGCTCTCAACATTGCCCAGTTTGGAGCCAAGCCCGATGGCGAAACGCTGTGCACCGAAGCCATAGCAGCCGCCATTGATAGTTTGAGCAAGATAGGCGGCGGGCATGTTATCATCCCGCGCGGCACATGGAAAACGGGACCTATAGTGCTCAAAAGCAATATTGATCTTAATCTGCGTAAAGGAGCCGTGCTCGTGTTCTCAGAGAACAAAGAGTTGTATGTTCAAAAGAACGACCCGCGCGATGGGTCAAAGAAATGTAACGCTCTTATTCGTGCGTCCAAGTGCGAAAATATAGGTATCACCGGTCAGGGTGTGATT
>CAKZZM010000027.1 GCA_937885465.1 uncultured Bacteroidales bacterium | reverse complement strand
AATGTCGGCATTAAATGCCGACTTTATAAAAACGAGAAATATAAACGTTCGGAGAATTAAATTTGAACGTTCGGAGACGTTCTTTACTATTTGTGATTTCTGCTGACGAAAATAATATTGTTTCTGTAATTGTACCGGCATACAATGCCGCTGCCTTCATCGGCAGATGCATAGAGAGTCTGATACAACAGACCTACAATAACTTGCAGATTATTATTATAGACGATGGGTCAGAAGATGCGACACAATCAGTAGTTCAAGAAAAATTTAGGGAACAGATAAAAACGAGTTCAGAGTTTCCCTCTATTACACTACTCCATCAAAATCATTCAGGTCAGTCGGCTGCCCGCAATTTCGGCCTTAAACACACTAAAGGGAAATATGTAATATTTGTTGACGCAGACGACTACATAAACACCGACTATATTGAGTTATTGGTAAAATCAATTGGAGGATATGATATCGTTCAAACCGGCTACACAAAGATAAATATAGCGGGGGACACTTTATATACTCAATATCCGCAAAATAAATATCAGTTTACATCCGCTTGTATGCGATTGTATAAAAGAGAGTTATTAGATGGCATTCTCTTTCAGAACGGCATATATTATGAAGACATATTGTTTTCCGCAGATGTATGGAGTAAGAATCCGAAGATTTTGATGCTCAAAAATTTTGGCTATTACTACACACTTAACCCATCTTCCACTACTTCTACCCCCCACCCCCAAGATAAGCAGTCGCTTTTCCACCTTTTGAAGAAAAAACTTCATAACGCCGACTTTCGTGCTTCGCTTAAAATTCTCTATACCATCGCTCGAGCGCGAATGTATTTCTTGTTTCAGAGTTAAAAAATATGCGGAACTATATATACTCTGCCACTTGCTGTTAATCTATCGCATATTGGAAAGCACTTTATCAATTCTTATGTAAATTTTTCTTTTCATTCGTAAATTCAGTACTCGATTTTTTTGTTTTTAAGTTTTTTTTTATTACCTTTGCATATTGAATGTTCGGAGACGTTCTCCACTCCTAAAGTCGGCATTAAATGCCGACTTTATAAAAACGAGAGATATAAACGTTCGGAGACACCATAACAAAGTACCGCTTGCGCTAAGTACGATGTAGGAAGTACGAAGGACAATGTACCACTTGCGCTATGTACGAACTGCCGCTTACGCTATGTACGAAGGAGCATAATTAACTTTAAAATAAATACAACTATGTTTACAGAACAAGATCAAAAACAATTATCTGCTCGTGGCATCAGTGTTGAGCAGGCAGAGCAACAACTTCGTTGTTTCGAAACCGGTTTCCCCGCCCTTGACATCAGTGAGGCAGCAGCCATTGACAATGGTATAATGCGCCCTGACAAAGAATCAGAAGAGCATTATATCAAGGTATGGAACGAGTATCTGAACGAGAATCATACTATTCTTAAATTTGTGCCGGCAAGCGGTGCCGCAAGTCGTATGTTCAAAAATCTATTTGAATATCTTGAGAATGGCGAAGAGACAACATTTATCAAGAAGTTTCTCTGTGAGTTAGAACATTTTGCGTTCTACGATGAATTGAAACAACGCTGCGCATCGAATAATGGTCAAGACATTGTTCGCACGCTGCTTGAAGATATGAATTACGGCAAACTGCCTAAGGGACTCTTGCTCTTTCATAAATACGCAGAAGGTCCCCGCACACCTGCATTAGAGCACATGGTAGAAGGCGCACTTTATGCTCAAAATGCGGAACACGAGGTAAATCTCCATTTCACCGTGTCGCATGAACATCGCGAGTTATTCGCTAAGCACATACGCGAACATCTTGCTCAGTATGAGAAGCATTACGGAGTACATTATAATATTTCATTCTCTGAGCAGAAGCCATCGACAGACACTCTTGCAGCCAACCCTGACGGCACTCCTTTCCGTACCTCGGATGGCAAACTACTCTTCCGTCCGGGCGGACATGGCGCATTGATTGAAAACCTTGGTGAACAGGACGCAGATGTTATTTTCATTAAGAATATCGACAATGTAGTTCCCGACAGACTAAAAGAGCCTACTATTCGTTACAAACAACTGATTGCAGGTGTGCTCGTCAGTCTGCAAAAGCAATCGTTTGCATATCTTCACGAATTGGAAAATCCTGAGATTTCAGAGGCTAAACTGAGTGTTATTCGTCGCTTTGTAGAGAAAGACCTTGCAATAACATTACCCGATGGCAGTCGCGAAACCCTCATTTCCGTCCTCAATCGCCCTCTTCGCGTGTGCGGAATGGTTAAAAACGAAGGTGAACCGGGAGGTGGCCCGTTCAGAGTAAGAGAGAGTAACGGTATGGTGCAAAATCAGATTCTGGAGTCTTCTCAAATTGCAGATCCGGCATTGATGCAAAAGGCTACACACTTTAATCCTGTTGACCTCGTCTGCGCAGTAAAAGATTACAAAGGTCAACGATTCAACCTTAAAGAGTTTGTTGACCCTATGACCGGCTTTATCTCGCAGAAATCTAAGGACGGCAAAGAGTTGCAAGCACTTGAGTTACCCGGCCTCTGGAATGGTGCAATGGCAAAGTGGAACACACTTTTCGTTGAAGTGCCAATTTCTACATTCAACCCGGTTAAAACAGTTAACGATTTACTTCGCGAACAACATCAATAAAATTTTATGCTTTCTTCCGCTGAAATACTACAGCAACTGCTTGAACAAAATCAGATGGGCGTGAAACAGTTTGCTGATAAGATCAACTACCCTGCAAGCAAACTGCATGACATCAAAAGAGGTAAGACACAGCGATTTAGTGGCGAACTCATTGAACGCATAATAGCTACCTTTCCCGACATCGATCGCTTTTGGCTGTTGACGGGGGAGGATATTGCCGTAATACAAAAGAGTTATAAGTCACAGGCCGGATTAGATAAATCACGCCATACTCAGGTTAAGAATGTGGCCACCGCCCCGCGCGAACAGAACTTAAGCTCACAAGAAACCTGTTCTTCGCAAGCGACAAACCACGCCATTAATAACAAAAGGACTTCCTTACCACTCATTCCCATTGAAGCGGTTGCCGGACATAACGGCATTGATGAACAAGGAGTTAGATTGGAAGATTGCCCCTCATACCAAGTGCCGGAGTTCATCTCCGCTAAAGCAGAGTACATGATAAGGGTAAGCGGTTCAAGCATGTATCCTAAATACTCGAATGGTGATATTCTTGCCTGCCGCAAAGTAGAAGAGATAACATTTTTTCAATGGGGAAAAGTATATGTGATAGACTCTAACCAAGGGGCAATGATCAAACGGCTGTTTGAGATTCCCGATGCTCCTGATATGGTTCTTTGCAAATCAGATAACGACAATTATCCGCCGTTCAAACTACCCAAAAGCGAAATACGCTCACTTTCAATAGTCATTGGAGTCATTCGGTTGGAGTAATCATGCTTAACCAAAATCGGTCATGAGACCATTTTGCGCATGCAAGAAGAGACGACGGATAACGCCGTCTCTTCTTGTATCGCTTATCAGTTACATGCCCCCATTGCCGCATTGCGGCATAATGACACACCTTTAACACTCCACAGCCACGAGGCCGGCAAACCAACAAAAAATCCACTCAAAAATAAAGCCGTAATAACACAACGCTAATGATCTATTTGGTTTAATCTTCGATAGGAATTACGCCGGTGGGGCGACGTATAGAATAACGGGTCATCTCTTGGTTACTCTCAAACCCTACCCCGTTTATTATTGAAGACGATTTGGTAATAGTAATTATAGTGTCGGAATACACTTTTTCTTCTTTTTGGCTCCACCACAACTCGGGTGTATCAAACCGCTCGCCTTCTAAATTTAAGGCATGGACATTACCGACCAAATGCCATTTCTCCTCGTCTTTGTTATAATAAGCATAATCTGCTTCAAGAAACGCATCAATCGAAAAATCAGCAGGATTAAACTTTTCTAAATATAGTCCTTCAGGGAACTCCCAATATGCAGGGGTTGCTTTGTCATATATCTGCCAAGAAAGAGTGGTTATTCTGTACCTTACAACCCCCGAATCTGAGATTAACGATGTTACTTGCCTTGTATCAAGCACCGGCATTATTGATCGGTTATCAACAGCCTCTGCTGATAGTTTCTTATCATGCTTAACGCAAGAAAGGAATAACGGCAGAACAACACAGTAAAACAATAAAAAGCGGAGGTACCGAAAGATACCTCTGCTTTTTATCTGTGTTGAAATAATTGTCATCTCAATTTAAATGTCCTTGAAATGGTATTTTTGCACCGTTTCAATGCTATTGTAAGGCGCAAATAAGTCCTTCTTCTGCGATTAACGGATAGTCGTCGTCTCACCTATCCATCCGCCTACGGTGAACGTTGAACCGCTGAATTCATTAGGCAAGTCGAAACGCTCCTCTTTTGTCGGGAAGTATTTTGCGTATGTAGAAACCAACTTACTTGCTTCCTCAGCGCAACTCGGCTCTACTTGTTTAGCTTTGTTGAATTTATCGACTGCAGCCCAGAATACCGTCTTGTTAAGAATAGCAGCCTTTGCACCGTACTCTTCCTTGCTATAAGGAGTAGAAGAAGCATAGAGAATACCCATAAGGATGTAGCATCGGCCTTGCTCAGGATTATACTCAAGCGATTTGCGCAAATAGGCTCTTGACTGCGGATAACTCTTAACCTTATCGTAAAGCAAATATGCAGCCCGATATTGATATTCAGCCTTATCCTCATTAGTCTCAGCGAGATCTGTTGCTTGGTCATAATACTCAACAGCCCCCTGCCAATCTCCTTTCTTCTTACTCATACCGGCGCAACCGGCGGCAGACTCGGCGGTAGGAGCTAACTTATGAGCAGACTCAGCGGCAGCGAAATAGATATCGCTTTCGATGCAACCAACGCGGCGATAAAGTCCCATTATCTTGTTAAGCATCTCAAGGTTTTGAGAGTTATCTGCTACAACTTTAGCATACAACTCGTCTAACTTCGAGCAGTCAGCAGCCCCGGAAGCAGCAAACACTTGCTCAAGATTATCACGATAACTTTGTGCTGCACTTGCATTTTTGTTATTCGGATCGTTTGCCATTGCCCCAAGAGCATCTACACACATCTGATAGTCTGCTATATACTGCTCAGCATACTTATCGGGGTTAGATTTGTAAAGGCCTAATGACACCTCTGACAATTTGCTCACAACCTTTATCTGCGACCCTGAGCCTTGTTTTTCAACAGATTCTTTCAACCATGGATAAGCCGTTTCTTTCAGGGCATCCTCGCTGAAGAATGCGCAATAATCAAGACCTTTCTGACCGAGAATCCAAGCAGTAGGATATTTGGCATCATTGCCGAAATATTTTATTCGCTTGTCATATAATGTCATCAGCATATCGCGCCACTCTTTATACTCTGCAGTGCCGGGCTGATATTGTGATATCTTCCATGACAAGATCTTAACGCCGTCAGCATACACATTCTTCGAATATCCGGGGCATGTCTTATAAACCGCCATCCAAGGCTCGAAAGCATCAGCATACTGCTTATTCTTAGCAGACTCATGGAACAGAGATGTGTACATAATACAATCTTCCGTAACGATTGATGTTTCCTCCTCAACCGGAGCAGGCGCATCCTGACCTTTTTTCTTCTTATCTGCATAAGCCATCAGAGGCAATACCGCGCAGATAGATAAAATGATTAAAGATTTTGCTTTCATAATATTATATTATTTTAGTAATTATACATTCTCCCGCACCTTTCACTTTCTCCTTACACCATATAAATTAGCCAATACCGTGCCAAAGTGTTATAAACGACGTTTGAAGAACCAATTTTCGTTCACTGAGACATTAACTGTTAATCTCAGATAATGTTCTGATAATGTCACTGCTGACCCGCGATATCCATATTCTATTGAGGTATTAAAGACCGTTGCAACATTATGTAGCGGGAAAGCTGTTCCTATTGATATGGAAAATTCCTTCCCCGGAATATCTTTTACATATTGGTCCGTTACCGATACGCCTAATCGCCAAGGCATGTGGTCAATATACCTTCTTCCCAACGGGTTATTCACATACTCCACACCTACTGCTATTTTTCCTCTATCTTGCAATCTCACCGAAGAGTCGAAATATTTTGCCGAACCCCAACAATATCGACTATAATCAGCACTGACGGTCAATCTGTTTGACCACTTGTACATTGCCCCTACTCCCCACATCATCGGAAATTCGGAATCAACAGTTGAATTTTTTATAGTATCTGTCGCCGTCGTCTCAACTAACACAACATCTCCATGCAACTTCTTCTTATTTTCAAAGACGGCACCAATGCAAAAAGCATTATCTCCGAAGTCATGAAATATCTGCGCGCCGTACTTTAGTCGTATATCATTTATATGTAAGATATTATCTTCGTTGACAGGATATAGATTTTCAGTAAACGCAATCGCCTTAGTATTGGTTATTCTTCCAAACATATAATATAGGTTTACACCGGCAGCGAACCAATCAAGTATATTAAACGACAAACCTCCATAAATCTCTGTTATACCACCCTTGCCTTCATACGACATTGTATAATGATAGTCTGAATTGAGGGAATCAATAGCCGAAAAATTATAGCCTATCATCGAATATGGGGTTACGCCAAGCGACATACCTATATGTTGCTTCCAAATAGGGAATTGCATCGTTATATATTCCAAGTTACCGTTTCCCCTGTTTTTAGCACCGGTTGCATCGTGATACATATTCCACATACCTGATGCTGCCAGGTCAAACATAAAAGTGGCACTATCTACTACGGTATAAGATGCCGGTTGAGAGGGATTGATAACTTTATTGTCGCGCATACCTATTCCCACGCCACCTAAAGCACGGTAAGCCCCCGGAACATTATCATTCATTTCTCCGTATCCATATCTGGAAAAAGGAGAATGAGTATTGTTTTGCGCATATACGGATATTACACAACAAAAAAGTAATAATATATTTAGTCTAAATCGTAGCTTCATATACAAATTATTGTTTTCACAAAATCTAAGAACAAAGGATGCGGGCGTAAAACGGTAGATGAATATTCAGGATGAAATTGTACCCCCACAAACCACGGATGCTTTTCATATTCGATTATTTCGACGAGATCTGCTTTAGTGTTTATTCCGACACATCTCATCCCTGCATTTTCGAAGTTCGTCTTGTATTTATTATTAAATTCATACCTATGCCTGTGCCTTTCGTAAATAGTATCCTTACCATATATCTCCATTACATGAGACCCTTCTTTTAAGTCACAGGGATACGCTCCGAGCCGCATGGAAGCACCTTTATTCACCAAAGTTTTCTGCTCTTCCATCATATCTATCACATTATTCGGAGTGGCATTGTTGAACTCACTACTATCTGCGTCCCTTATGCCTAACACATTGCGGGCAAACTCAATCACCATACACTGCATACCAAGGCATATTCCTAAGCATGGTATATTATTTTCTCTTGCATAGCGTATCGCAGCCAATTTTCCGTCTATTCCCCTATTACCAAACCCCGGAGCAATGACTATTCCTTGATATGGTTTAAGCATTTCGGCTGCATTATCTTCCGTGAGTGTATCCGATAGTATTTCTGACAAAACGAGTCTTCTGTTATTGTATGTTGCCGCATGTGAAAGACTTTCGCGAATTGACATATAGGCATCATGTAACTGCACATATTTGCCAACAAGCGCGATATGCACTTCCTCCGTTGCTTTTTCTCTTTTGTCAAGGAAATCATTCCAATCGCGCATATCAGCCTTGGGGGTAGTATTGACATCAAAACCGAGTTTATGCAGCACTATCTCATCGAGATGTTCATCTTGCATATTAAGAGGCACTTGATAAATAGACTTTGCATCAACAGATTGCACAACAGCATCTTCGCTTACATTGCAGAACAACCCCACCTTACGTTTCATATTGTCAGAGATACGATGTTCCGTACGCAGGACTAAAATATCGGGTTGCACTCCTCCCTGCTGTAGAGCTTTAACTGAATGTTGTGTCGGTTTAGTCTTGAGTTCTTGTGCTGCGGCAAGATATGGCACATAAGTGAGGTGTATCGACAAGCAGTTCTTCCCATATTCCCACTTCATTTGTCTTACAGCCTCTACATACGGAAGACTCTCTATATCACCTACCGTACCGCCTATCTCAGTTATTACGAAGTCGAAATTTCCACTTTCGCCAAGGGCGATGACGTTGCGCTTTATCTCATCGGTGATATGCGGGACTACCTGCACCGTCTTACCGAGGAAATCGCCGCGACGCTCTTTCTCTATAACAGACTGATATATGCGACCGGTAGTTAGATTATTAACCTTATGCGTTTCAACATTTAAGAATCTCTCATAATGCCCGAGGTCTAAGTCGGCCTCATGCCCGTCAACCGTTACATAACACTCGCCGTGTTCGTAAGGATTAAGAGTGCCAGGGTCAACATTGATATATGGGTCTAACTTCTGATTTGTTACTCTGAACCCTCTTGCTTGAAGCAATTTACCGAGAGAGGCAGAAAGAATGCCTTTACCAAGAGAAGAGGCGACACCGCCGGTTACAAATATATATTTAGTCTTACTCATAGTGATAATTTCTGATAGATATTAGCATCAACATATCTACATCCTAATCTCTTAACCCATTGTTTTACACATCCGCACATTTTATACCCTACATGTTCAAACAAAGCACAGCAAGCCGCATTGTCGGTAGCAATAAAAGCGTACAACTGATTTAGTCCTAAAAAACTAAAAGCATAATCTTCCAACTGCTTCATTATCTGCATTCCATAGCCTTTTCCACGCTCACTGCTCGACACATAAAGACCTATCGCTGCCTTCATCGTATGCGGGTCGAAATCAAATAAATCAGCACATCCTATTGTCTGAACATCGCCTTCACTGCTACTTATTTCGGCTATCAACCTAATCTGCCCGTCTTTATAGATATCTCCGCTTGTTGATGCGAAATACTCGCGTAATAAGGTCTGCGACAGAGGATTATGCGTACTCCCGTCATCCCATATCTTCGCATCATTTTCCCACTGATACAAAAAAGGCAAATCTTCTATTTCCAATGCACGAAGTCGGAGCATCTTATCACTTACTAATTATCCATTTCGCAGCAATGTCATCGCTGCACACACTATAGATTAAAAAAACAAAAACTTGCGACGCTTTGGCTGCTCCGGATACCCTGATGCGGCAAAAGGTTTAAAGGGTTGCCCCGAATGTATCATTTGGTAAATAACGCCCCAATCCGGAATTCCTCCGAGATTGCGGTCATCTATGAAGATATCGGCAGTCAGTTTGCGCGGAGCAGTACTTTTGATAACCGTCTCTTCAGGATAGTTAGAATTAACGGCATAAAACTCGAGTCCTTTTCCCTTGCAATAATCCAATGCCTGCTGCAATAAATCTCCCTCTCGACAAGACCAAAGAATAATCTCACAATGATCTTCACTCTGAAGTTTTTTCAGCGTCTCAATAGCAAAAGGTATCGGCTTGCCGATATTGGGATACTCATGAGTTACTATCGTTCCGTCAAAATCAACTGCAATAGTCATAATAATCAACAATTATAGTAGCAATAGCCGCAGCTGCAGAGAGAGCCGGCATAGCAGTTAGCGTTTATCGTTCATTTCTAAATACATCTTCATCTCTGTAGGTTTGCAGAAATATAAGGCTATCATAGCGATACCTGCGCACCAAAGCATAGATGAGTATTTATCCAACAAATAGAAGGCAAATATACCGAGCAAAATGCCAACCCCAATCAGAATCATCCTGATAACGGCATATTGTGTATATACTTTCTTCCGTTCTTCCTCGCTTTCTATCTTACTCACCTTGCCCATTGCTCGCTTAAAGCCGTATAAGGCACCTGGCACAGAGGCTAATATGTAAGCAATAACCACATATTGCACTATTTGCCCCGCATCCGATTGAGGATTCATAATTACTGATTGCATATCAACAATATAGCCGAGCACAACAACCAATGCCAAGGCAGCGCAATAGAAGAAATAATATAAAATCCGCAATGTTTTCATGTTATGTAGAGAACGTCTCCGAACGTTCATACTTATATTATTTAGTTACCTCATCACTTATTCTATGCTTTAAACTCCGTCCTGTTAAGTATTGAGCGACCGAGCGTTAACTCATCGGTATATTCAAGTTCACCACCAATCGCCACGCCTCTCGCAATCTGAGTTACTTTGAGTTGAGCGTGCTGCAGAGAAGATAGACGGCGATAAATATAATAATTAGTCGTATCACCTTCCATTGTAGTAGGCAAAGCGAGTATTACCTCCCCTATCTCCCCCTTCTCTACCCTGCTTACAAGCGACGCTATTTCAATATCTTGTGGTCCTATTCCGTCTATTGGCGAGATAATACCGCCGAGCACATGATACAGCCCGTTATATTGTCCCGTATTCTCAATCTGCATCACATCTTGGATATTCTCAACTACGCATATTAATGACCTGTCCCGCTTCTGACTTGCGCATATCGGACATAAATCAGTATCGCTGATGTTGTGGCACTCTTTGCAATATACCACATCCTCCCTTAGACGCAATATAGAATTTGCGAAATTGCGCACATCCTCTTTCGGTTGGCGCAACAAATACAACATATACCTAAGTGCCGACTTTCGTCCGACACCCGGAAGGGTCGAAGTATGCTCTACGGCTCGCTCCAATAATTGAGATTGATATTGCTGTATCATGCTTACAAAGGTACAATATTTTTCGGGCTCGCGCAACATAAAAATTTCATTTACATATAAAATTAAAAATTATTTTGCGCATTTCGGTATTTTTACGTATATTTGCGAAAAGTATAAGCCGATATCGGTGGATATTAATAATATATTTTCAGTTATGAATGAAGAATTGCTCGAACTCCCCGAAGAGTTCAACGACGACAAATGTATTGACTATATTCTCAATCTCATACCCGCAGAGGATAAAGCCAATATCACTCGTGATGATGTTCAATTTATCTTAGATGCCATCTACGACTTTTATGAGGAAAACGGCCTAATAGACGAAGAAGTGGCAAAAGATAGTTATATTGACGAAACCGAAGAACTTAACTACGTCAGAAAGGCTTGCAAAGAGGAAGGTATCAAACTCAGCGATGAGCAGATACAACTTATTCTTGACGGCGAATACCAATACGGCATAGAAATCGGCATTTACGAGGAGGACGAGTAATTGTTGACTCTCGTAAAAATATTATCCTTACTGCCCCTTAATGTCCTATATTTTCTATCATCATGGGTAATCTACCCTATGATGCATTATTTTTTGAGATATAGGAGACTGCTTGTGCGTAAGAACCTGAAGTTAGTTTTCCGTAACAAAAGTGAGGCAGAACGGAGAACCATCGAAAATAAGTTCTACCGCTGGTTTTCCGATATGTTAGTTGAGACCATTCACGGATATCGGGCAAGCGATGAGGAGATGCGCGAGAGAGTTGTATTTTACGGCACAGAAGACCTTAGCCGAGCAGCGGAGCAATATGGCGGAGCGATGCTGATGTTAGGGCATATCGGCTGTTGGGAGTGGTATGCAGATATAGCCAAAAGACTTCCCGAAGATATTCATTGCCACTACATATATCGCCGCCTCAAATCGGAAAATGCCGATAAGGCGATGCTCTACATAAGGCAAAAAAGAGGCGGAAACTGCATCGAAAAAAAGCGTTTACTGCGAGAAATGGCGGCAAATAGAAAAAATAATAATTCTTCTCACATCTATTGCATGCTCTCAGATCAGAAACCTTCCGCCTCTGACATTGATGGCAAAGTGCCTTTCTTCGGATTAGAAACACCATTTATCACCGGAACCGACACCCTTGCCCGCAAATTCGACTACCCCGTCTTTTTCGCAGAACTGACAATGCCTTCTCGCGGACATTACATGTGTCATTTCCGGCTTATATCTGAATCTCCAAAAAACACTGAACCCAACTATATCACACAACAATACGCCCACCTCTTAGAGCAAAATATTCTTTGCGCCCCCCACCTTTGGCTTTGGACACACAATAGATTCAAATATAACAATATACGCAGTTAAATAGTGAAACGCTCAGCGTATTCACTTTATCCCTCACAGATAGCGAAGCGGTACATTATTCTGCCTTACATAGTTATGCGCTGCTCAATAGTCATATTAAACTGGAACGGGGAAGAAATGCTCCGCAAATTTCTTCCTTCCGTTATTAAGTATTGCCCTCTCGATTCTGAGGTTATAGTGGCGGATAATGGTTCAACCGACAATTCCATCGCTCTTCTGCACTCTGATTTTCCTACTGTAAGAATAATAGAACTACAACAAAATTACGGCTTTGCAGAAGGCTACAACAAAGCACTTGCTGAGATTGACACCGAATACTGCGTTCTTCTTAATTCTGATGTTGAAGTAACGGAAAATTGGCTGACTCCACTGCTTGATTACCTCGCGGGTTCGCCCGAAACGGCGGCACTACAACCTAAAATTCTTGCCTATTACGACAAATCGCGTTTTGAGCACGCCGGTGCTGCCGGAGGGTTTATCGACAAATTAGGATACCCTTATTGTCGCGGTCGGATAATGAATACCATTGAAGAAGATCACGGGCAATATGATTCAGAATGTGACATCTTTTGGGCATCCGGTGCATGCTTTGTAGTGAGGACGAAGATATTCAAAGAGGTAGGCGGGTTCGACAGCACTTTCTTCGCTCACATGGAAGAAATTGACCTATGTTGGCGCTTACATTCTAATAGATACAAAGTCAAATGTCTTCCGCAGAGTACCATTTATCATCTCGGTGGCGGAGCACTGCCGTACGAGAGTCCGAATAAGACTTTCCTCAATTTCCGCAACAGCCTGCTGATGCTGTATAAAAACCTGCCCATCTCGCGACGTCTGTGGCTATTCCCGCTACGCTTTCTTCTTGACTATATTGCATCACTGCAATATCTCTTGAAAGGAAAGCCGAAACATGCCGCAGCTGTTATCAAAGCCCGAATCGCCTACCACAAACTGAAAAGACGTAGTAAAGTCGTTAATTCGAACTGCGAAAGCGCTTTACGCATAGCGAAAGTGACATATTCGCAACCGAAAAATCACACAATTCCTTTATCTATTCTCTTCCATTACTACATTTTGAGGCATCGTAAATTTTCTGATTTCGGGCAGTCTTCCCGAAAGTCCGGGCAGAGCCCTAAAGTCGAAAGCATTGTGCTTTTTACTCTTCTTGCATTTTTCACACTTGCCCCCACCCAAAACCTCTACTCTAACAGCCCTTACATAAGCAAGGTATATGAGTTTATGCCCGCTCCGGGGCAGTTTACGAATGTAATGCCTCCGTACGAAGCGGGTGACAATGCAGAAGCTATGCTGGCAAAAGTAAATGAGAAAATATGCGAGGGAAAGAACGAGATAGTTTGCCTCGGTGGTTGGGGAGGATATGTAGTGTTCGGCTTTGATCACACTATTATTAACCTACCCGACTCCTGCGACTTCGAAGTGCTTGGCAACGCCTTCTATTCAAAAATCAACGAGACAGGCAGGCAGCAGGGAAGTGCCGAACCTGCCGTTATCTATGTCAGCAGAGATGCCAATGCCAATGGTATCCCCGACGATGAATGGTTCGAGATAAAAGGCTCTGAATATTCGCGAAGCAGACTTAACTATTCATGCACCTATTTCCGCCCGAGTTCCGACACCCTCAATGTTACGGCAACTGACATTGACGGAAATACTATCACCATTTACCGAAACACCTTCCACACACAACCATATTATCCTCAGTGGCTTGGCGAACAATATACGCTAACAGGCACTTTGCTGCCTTCAAATGTGCTTCAAGACGATAATTTCTCATGGCTCGTCTTCGACTACGGCTATGCTGATAATCACCCTAACGGCAATCCGAAAGGTTTTATTGATATCGATTGGGCAGTGGATGCCAATGGCAATTTCATTCACCTAAGCGGTATTGATTTTGTCAAGGTGCAGACAGGGGTATCGGCAGATAGCGGATTAAAAGGTGAAACAAGCGCAGAAATAGCAGGAGCAAGAGACCTGCATCCCAACGCCGGCGAAAATCCTATTATAAGTCCTAAAGCCACTCAAACTAACCAATGCATAACAACCATCCGTAACGGACAATTACTTATTATCAAAAACGGCATCACCTACAATGTACAAGGAATGATGATAAACGACAAATAAAATCGCCACGATGGTCATAAGATAAACCGCTTAAACATATAAGAGAGGGTTGGAAATGAAACGATTTTTATATACGATAATTGCATTAGCTCTGAGTATTGGCACACAAGCGGCTCGTCACAGAACAGATGCAACAAGCAGCCAATCCGATAGTGTTCCACAAACAGTCAAATCTCACCTGAAGCAACATTACAGGGTTTATGGCTTTGTGCGCAATTACTTCGCATACGATAGTCGCGAAAGCCTCTCCGGTATAGGCGATTTATACTACTATCAGCCTAAAGACGAAAATTGGAATCAGACAGAAACGGAAGCGGCTCTTTCGGGTGTTCCACGCGAAGATTTGAATGCGCAAAGCACTTTCCGTTTTCTATCATTGACGACTCGTATTGGGCTTGATATCCTCGATTACAAATGGCGAGGTACGGAGTTTGGTGGCAAGTTAGAGGCCGATTTCTATGCCGGTTTGAACAATGTTGGCAGCGGCACTCACAAACTAAGCGGCACTGCGCTGATTCGTCTTCGCTTGGCATATATGACTCTTGCTTGGGATAGTTTATGGTTTAACGACCGAGATTTTGCCCGTATCGACTTATTACTCGGTCAAGCATGGCACCCGATGGCGGCAGATTTGAGCGATGCCATCGCTCTCAATTCCGGTGCCCCCTTCGGACCTTTCAGCCGTACACCACAAGTAACAATGAATGCTCGTTTAGGCAGATATGTCACTCTCACAGGTGCCGCATTATGGCAGATGCAATATACGTCAATAGGCCCCAATGGGCAGTCAGCAGATTATATAGCTTACTCCAAAACGCCTGAGGCATATCTTGGTTTGAGTTTTCATGACAGAGGCTTTCTGCTACGCGCAGGGGCAGATTTGCTCAGCATCAAACCACGGCAAACGGGTACTATGAACGGGGTGCAAGTAAAAGTAAGCGACCGCATTACGACATGCTCACCTTACCTATATCTTCAATACGCAACAGGGGAGTTCTCCATTAAAGCCAAATCGATTTTTGCTCAGGCAGGCGAACACATGAACCTTAATGGAGGATACGGTGTTACTGCAATAAACGCCGATGGTTCTTATTCATATACCCCGACACGCAATTCATCATCGTGGATAAGCATTGTATATGGAGGAAAGGTCGGAGCGCAAGTTGACCGACATCCGCAGAAATTACAAGGTATTCTCTTTGGCGGGTATATGCAAAATTTCGGCACACGAGAGGCATTACTCGATGCCAATGGTGACGGAGAGGCAGATATGTTTTATTATCCTCGCTTGAGTAACCTAAACCGAATGTGGAGACTTACTCCTACTATTGTCTGGAGCATTGGCAAGTTCCAACTCGGCTGCGAATATGAGATTACCTCCGTTCAATACGGCGATGGCAAGATAAGCGCACAGAACGGACTATCAGAAAACCGGCTGCATTGGGTCACCAACCACCGAGTGCAACTGATGACAAAATATAACTTTTAGAGTACTGCATAAAAAATTAATTTTACGCGTTTAACCAAAATTATTTTTATCTAATATTTTTAATTCTAAATTTTTTTTTGTAATTTTGCATAAAGTTTCATAAAGTAGTTTTCGGATAAGGGAAACAGGTGCGAAACCTGTACAGACGCGCTGCTGTAATATCCTTATACCTACTGCCGACTTAGGGGCGAAGGACTCCGTTACTTCGCCACAAAATGTAGAAAGCCACTGCGATAAGCATTTGCTCGTGATGAGCGGATGTCGCGGGAAGGCTGGCAGCAATGGCGGATAAAGTCAGAAGACCTCCCGAAAACGAATATCAGACGGCCCTCGCGTAATGAGCCAAGTCATGAGAAAAAGTTTTCTGCCCATATTAACTTATGCACTTGCATACTCATCTGTGGTTGCTATGGCAGCCACAGAGCGAGCGGTTGCTTATTCTAAAGAACGGGAGTATTCTGCTTTCGGTGCTGTAAGCGATTCTGCGTACATCGACTCAATAGCCCGACTTTTCCGCATTGAAGAGATAGAAGTTGTGGCACGACAGAAAAAAGATGTTATGCCGCCGCAACGCTTAACAGGCGAACAGTTACAGTCACTTTCAACTACATCCGTTGCTGATGCAGTAAGGTATTTCTCGGGTGTGCAACTGAAAGATTATGGAGGTGTGGGCGGAATGAAAACCATTGATATGCGTTCTATGGGAAGCCACCACCTCGGCGTGTTCTACGACGGGATAGAGATTGGAAACGCACAAAACGGGACTGTTGATCTTGGCAAGTTCTCTATGGATAATCTGGAAGAAGTGGCACTATATAACGGGCAGAAATCAGAGATTTTTCAGCCTGCTAAAGATTATGGTAGTGCAGGTACACTCTACCTTCGTACCCGCCGCCCGAAGTTCACTGACGACAAGCAATATAATATAGAGGTGAAGATGCGCGGCGGCACCTTCGGCCTTGCAAACCCTTCCCTACTCTACGAGCAGCGCATAACCGACAATATTCACCTCTCTGCGAATGTCGAATACACCTTTGCAACGGGGCGTTATCATTTTCGTTACAAAAAGGAACTGGCAGACGGCACTACTGCATGGGACACGACAGCGATCAGAGAAAATGGCGACATTCAAGCACTGAGAGCAGAGGTGGGAATATTCGGCTACACCAACAACGGCAAATGGCACGCCAAAGCCTATTACTACCAAAGCGAGAGAGGTATCCCGGGAGCAATAGTTAATAATGTGTGGAAAAACAGTCAGCGACAATGGGACAGAAATGCGTTCGTGCAGGCCAACTACACCACTTCCATCTCGGGACATACCGACTTGCAGTTCAATGCTAAATACTCCAACGACCATTTGCGCTATCTCAACCCCGATACAACTCTGATGTATATCGACAATCGCTTTCTTGCGCAACAGTTATATATCTCAGCCGCTGCCAAATGGAGCATCTTCCCATTCTGGGATATAGCAGCCGCTGCCGACTACGACCTCAATACTCTACATGCCAATCTTCAGAATTATATCAATCCTATAAGGCATACGCTGCTCGCAAGTGTTGCCTCTGCAGTGTCGTACAAATGGATAAAAGCACAAGCCGGCGTATTGGAAACATTTGTATCTGACAAAGCGGATACAAAGGGACAAAAGAATAAGTACAACGCTCTGACACCGGCGATATTCGTAAACATAAAACCTCTATTAAGTGAAGAATGGTACTTAAGGACATTCTACAAAATGGTGTATCGTATGCCCACCTTCAACGACTTATATTACATAGATGTCGTGTCAGCCAATCTGAAACCCGAAAAAACAAGGCAGTACGATATCGGCACAGAATGGACACGCACATTTAATATCAATAATATCCTGCATAACCTTCAAATAGGCATAAAGGCCGACGCCTATTTCAATCAAGTAGAAAATAAAATAGTTGCTATACCCAAAGGCAACTCCCAGTATCGATGGATGATGCTTAACCTCGGTTATGTAGAGATTCTCGGTTCAGAGGTCGCCGCAGACCTTAGTTTGCGATTCAAAACATCGGCAAGCAATGCTGATGAACTAACTCTCTTTATTCACGCAGCATACACTTTCCAACGGGCACTTGACAAAACAGACCCAACCGACAACGATACATACGGCGGGACCTACGGCGGACAAATAGCTTACATCCCACGCCACTCCGGCTCAACTACGGCAACTGCTATATGGCGTGGACTAAATATTGCGTATTCTTTCGTATATGTCGGTTCTCGCTATACCTCGTCCGCCAATATTCCTGCTAACATCGTTCAACCTTGGTACACACACGACCTTTCTGCCACTTGGACGACACCACCACTATCAAAGCAAAATATCAAACTGCAATTCGGTATTGAAATAAATAATATCTTTAATCAACAATACGAAGTTATACCCAACTACCCTATGCCCGGTCTAAACGGCAAGGGTATTGCGAGGATAATAATATAAAAGTGGGAAGTGGAAAGCAGAAAGTGCGGGCAGAGCCCTAAAGTGGAAAGTAGAAAGTAGAGTAAGAGACGAGTATGAAAAAAGAGAAATTAATAATATTCTGCGGCATTATATTATGGTTGGTTTCTTGCCGTGAGACACCTACTATACCGACCGATAGTCATCTTACATTCCCGCAAGGATTATACATACTCAACGAAGGTAATATGGGTTCAAACAAGGCAACTATTGACTTTTACGACATTGCAGCAGATAGTATTACACGAGATATATACCCGACCGTCAACCCCAATGTTGTCAAAGAACTTGGCGATGTCGGCAACGACATAGCAATATACGGCAGCAAGATGTACATAATAATTAACGCCAGCGGCAAAGTAGAAATAACCGACAAGCAATGCCGACGCATTACGCAAGTGAATATTCCCAACTGTCGCAGCCTATGCTTTAATGGCGATTATGCCTACGTCACTTCCTATGCGGGTCCTATTGATTACTCCAATCCCAACTACAAGCAACGCGGTTATGTTGCGAAGCTCGATACCGCCACACTCGCTATTACCGATACTTGTCTCGTAGGCTTTCAACCTAACAGCATAACAACTGACGGCAAATACTTATATGTCACTAATTCAGGCGGATATATGGCACCAAATTATGACAGCACGCTATCCGTCATCTCCCTCGCATCTTTCAAGGAAGAAAAGCGCATAACAATAGCCGAAAATCTCGATGCAGTGATATACGACTCCGTTAATAATGCACTATTTATTACCTCATTAGGTAACTACTCTGATATCCGTGCTATGCTCTACCGACTTGACCTCCAAAGCGGCAAGTCGCAGGCACTCGGTTTTGCGGCTACTAAACTCTTTCTTAACGAAAACAAACTATACTACTATTCATCCGATTATAACTCTACCACCGAATACGGCATATTAAACACGGAGACCCTGCAACGCGAAAGCCTAATACTATCCGGCAAATCAGACATTCGCACGCCATATTGCTTATTTATAGAAAAAGCAAGCGGGGATATTTACATAACAGACGCAAGAGATTATGTAACTCCCGGGGTTCTCTACCGCTACAAAAACGACGGGACACTCATCTCCCGTCACCGCACCGGCGACATACCGGGACATATTGTTCTTAGAAATTAAACCGCTCAGATATGACGAGCAAACTATGTTAACACACGTTCTCCACTACCAGAACGTTCGGAGACGTTCTCCACTATTGTCCATTTAGCGGCTATATTATTCCGCACCGAGAAAATTAAAAAATAAAACTATTCTACTATTAAATTTTTATTATTATGAAGAAAATCTATTTTGCAGCATTGGCTGTAGCAGCCGGTCTGCTTATGGTTTCCTGCCAGAAGGAACCAGCATTGAAAATTGCAACTTTTGAAGATGTAACAGTTGGTGAAGCAGGCACTAACGCCACCTACACCGAGGATGGTATCCACGGCTGGACAAGCGGTGAATTCGCTTTCACAACAGGTTCAGGCTATGGTGGCACTTATTTTTACAACTTCGTTGTCAGCTCACAACAAGAGAACACTTTTGCTTCTTATGCAGATCAGTATCACTCAGCTGTAGGCGGTGCTGCCGCAGGTCAACAATTTGCTGTCGGCTTCCAAGATTTATATAGCGAGGGTGCTGCTCTTGAGATCAAATTAGCGGAAGCAAAGGTAATTCCGGGTTGCTACCTCACCAACAGCGCATACGCTATGAACTCTATGGAAAAAGGCGATGATTATTCAAAGAAATTTGAGGCAGGCGACTTCTTCCTTCTCACAATCACAGGATTCAAGGACGGCAAGGAACAGGCAAAGGTGGAGTTCTATCTTGCAGATTTCCGCGATGGCAAGAGTGAGATTGTAAAAGACTGGCGCTACTGCAACCTGAGCAGTCTCGGCGAGGTTGACAAAGTATCCTTTGCACTTACCTCGTCTGATAATGGTGCCTATGGCATGAATACTCCTGCCTACTTCTGCCTCGACAACTTCGGCGCACAGAAGTAATTGTCGTAAAAAACAAGTACGGAAAAAACGTAAGGAATGGTAGAGACGGTGTTTTTCACCATTTCTCAAAATGGTGGTGAACACCGTCTCTACAACTTTTGTAATAAATGGTTACTTTTGAAACTGCCCAACCCATTTATAGGTTAGGAACACTAACCAATCTGGAGTGTGCTTGAGCAAGGGAGTGGCGAGGTGATTAAGGAGTCCCGGCATACCCTGCTTTTTCTTCTTAAACATCCGCTTTAGGGCTATCTTCACTAATTTCTCAGGCGGAATACTTACAGTCAGTTTTACCGCCAATTTTCTATACTTAGGTGAAAGTCCAAACAAGGCAGTATCCACGGCACCCGGTGTCATAACCGTAATACCCACCCCTTTCGGACGGAACTCATACCATAGAGACTTGCTGAAATTATAGATAAAAGCCTTCGTCGAATTATATGTCTGAATACCCGGATACGCCATCCATGCGGACATCGACGACATATTGAGAATGTATCCGTTGCCTCGCTTACACATATCTTCGCCGAACAAACGGCACAATTTCCCTACTGTCACCACATGCAACATCAACATTAATTCGAATCTCTTCATTGATGTTTCTACCAGTGGATTGAAGAAAAACACGCCCGCGTTATTGATGAGAATATCCACCTGCAAATTACTATCTATGCAGTACCGGTGCAACTCTTCCGCAGCATTCTGTTCACTTAAATCGCGGTAAAGAGCGATTGTCTTCACCCCATATCTTTCTGACAAATCATTTGCAACTTCTATCTGCTCTTTCTCTTGATTACTCACGAGAAGCAAATCAGTATGATAATCGCGAGCCAGCGCGGTTGCATATTGCAAACCTATTCCGCTTGACGCTCCTGTAACTAATGCTAACATAAATGAAAAATTAAAAAATGGCTATAATCGCGACTGCCAATGTGGTAAACATAAGCACGGGCATCTGTTTGTCTAATTGAGAATCTTGATGGGTAAAGACATAGTATATATGCCAAACAAAAACCGGCAGAGCAAGTAAGGTATAATACTTTCCGAGCAGAGTGAATATAAGCAGGCAGCCTGTTAGCAACAACGCGTGATATATTTTTCCGCCTGTTTTGCCGAGCAACCCTGCAAAAGTGCGTTTTTCGTGCGCTTTGTCATTATCCATATCACGGATATTATTTAGATTAAGGACTCCGACTATCGGCAAAGCGATTGCCACCGCCGACCATACAACATCCGCTGTCATCACTTTCGCCTGAAGGTAGTAACTTCCCATAGTACTCAGCAGTCCGAAAAAGATGAATACTCCCAAATCGCCAAGACCTATATATCCGTAGTTATGCCGCCCTAAAGTATAAGTCATTGCGCCTACAATAGCGAGCAAACCGAGCCCTAAGAACACTATGCTTTCTACTGAGAGTAATGTCCCGAAGGCTGTCCATACCAAAGTAGTACCGAAAACGATGCAAAGTCCTACAAAGATTTTTATCAGATTTTTCATCTCTTTCTCCGATATATCACCGCTCTGCATACCGTATGCCACCCTACCCTGCTGGTTGTCGTCTGTACCACGCTGAGAGTCACCGAGTTCATTACTCAGATTACTTAATATCTGCAAACTGAGGGTTGTGCAGATTGCGAGAGCAAACACAACCCAAAAACGAAGATACGATTCAACTGACACAAATGCTAATCCGCTACCCAAAACGATTCCTGACATTGATAGCGGCAACGTCCGCAGCCTAAAAGATTGAACATATTTACCGATTGAAGCCATAAAACACGTAATAAAACATTTTCTCGGCGTTAATTCTCCCTGATGAAGTTCATCGGTTGCCGAGTCTCGTACTTCGGGCGCGGCTGATTGGCAGTCGCTTTAAGCAGATATGCCATATTCTTTGCGAGTGTGCGCATCGTCTGCATCCCTTCTTTGTCAAGGGACACTTCACCTTCTGAACGCCCATACGCGATATTCCAATACTGCGAACTGACAACCGGCATATTCATCATTTCGAAAGGCATATTCATAGTCTGTAACGCAGCCGTAGCACCGCCTCTGCGGCATATCGCAACTGCGGCAGCCGGTTTCTGAACAAAATACGCACCGGCAGAATAGAACATACGCTGAACAAGAGAAAGCAAGCTGCCGTTAGGCTGACCATAATAAACAGGCGAACCGACAACGAGGGCATCACACTCTTTCATCTTTGCAGAAATCTGATTGCATATATCATCGTCAAAGACGCAACGATTAGGTAACTGAGGGACACCTGACTCAACCGCAACTTGCACACTGCATTTTCCGCAAGCTATACAACCGCGAACGGCCTTTGCCCCAATTTGAACTATCTCACTTTCAATACCCTCTTTCTCAAGCGTATTAGCAATCTCCGTGAGCGCAAGAAATGTATTGCCCTTATGACGGGCACTACCATTTATCAAAAGGACTTTCATAAGCATAAAACATTACTTTGCGCAAAATTACTAAAAAAGCACAATATACGCAACAATAAAATATCATTTAAAGCACATTGAAACGCCGTTGCAATACCGTTTCAATGGTATTAAAATACCAATTTATTACTAAGTTACTATCAAAACATTCCCTATTTTTAGTTATTGACACAATAACAATAATATAGTAACTTTGCAAAAAACTATTTTATTATGCATAGTCATTCACACCATTCTCACTCACAAGTTGCGTCAAAAAAGATGACGATGATATTAGTGATATCAATAGCACTAAATCTTGTTTTTGTATGCGTTGAAGCAGGTGTCGGCATTTGGCAGAACAGTCTGTCTCTGTTAAGTGATGCCGGGCACAACCTTAGCGATGTTTTTTCCCTTATATTAGTGTTGGTAGGTATCGGACTTTCACATCTACACAGCAACCAACGCTTCACGTATGGTTATAAAAAGAGCACTATTCTCATATCACTGCTAAATGCAATAATCTTACTTGTTGCAGTAGGTGTCATAATAGCTGAGAGTATTCATAAATTTCGCGCTCCGTCTGCTGTTGACGGGGCTGCTATTTCGTGGACAGCCGGTGCCGGCATTATAGTGAACGGCATAACAACTATTCTTTTGATGCGCGGCAGTAAGCAAGATCTCAATGTCAGAGGTGCTTTCCTGCACATGGCAGCGGATACGTTAGTGTCTATCGGGGTAGTTCTGTCAGGAGTGATAATAACAATTACAGGTCTTTATATCATCGACCCTATCATCTCAATCATCATAGCCATTGTCATCCTCGTCACGACTTGGGAACTGCTGACTGACAGTTTGCGATTAGCGATGGATGGGATTCCTGAAGGTGTTAACATTGAAGATATTAAAAGCATAATATCGTCAGTTGAGCACATTAAGGGTGTTCACCATATTCATATTTGGTCAATTAGCACAACGGAAAATGCTTTAACAGCCCACATCGTTCTCGATGACTTAAATACAGCAGACGAGGTGAAACAGATAATAAGAAATCGGCTTCAAGAAAATAATATTAACCATATCACTCTTGAAACCGAAACCTTAGATACTTGCTGTACCGACACTGATTGCTGCTAATTACTTATGAGAATAACTTAGCGAGCCACTTTATGAGGTCATTGCCGTTGGCAAAGATAAGCAAGGCTAACAACAAATAGAAACCTATATTGTTTGCAATCTCTATAAATTTGTCATTAGGCTTTTTGCCCGTTATCATCTCCCACAGCAGGAACATCACATGCCCGCCGTCCAAGCCCGGGATAGGAATAATATTCATAAAGGCAAGAATAATAGACAGGAATGCCGTCATAAGCCAGAAAGAATGCCAGTCCCAAAGCGGCGGGAAGAGGCTTCCTATCGCGGCAAAACCGCCGAGCGACTTGGCACCTTGCGGGGTGAATACTAAGCGGAACTGCTTAACATAACTGACGAGTGTATTCCAACCGTATTTGCAGCCTTCGGGTATAGATTCCCAAAAGCCGTACTCGCGGTGTTCCATAGTCAAGAAGTCTGTTGGCGACAACGGATAAACGCCCATCTTCGCCTCATCACCAAGGAAGAGATTAACTACTGTCGGTTCACCATTACGATACAAGCTAATCATAACACTATCACATGCATAGTGCGACAACTCCGCCACAACATCCTGATAACAAGGCGTTACAACACTCCCGACGGCGACTATACTATCACCTTTCTCCATAAGTGCGATAGCAGCCGGAGAAGCCGGTATTATTTCCCCTACAACAAACGGGAAACGATAGTCAATAAAGCTTGAACCGCCTGCAGCAAGCACTATCTGATCGAAATTATCCGACAAAGTAAGGTGAACGGTATCGTTTTGACGCAAGACGGTAATATCGTGAATGCCGTCTATCACCATCCAGTTGAGCAAGTCGGCACGAGTCTGAGGCTCTCTGTCACCCACTTTCAAAATCATATCACCTTGTCGGAAACCTTCAGACAATAACTCATCGGAGAAATAGAGTCCGTAAGTGGCATTTTTTAGCGGCAGACTATCTGTTCCCCAGTGGAACAAAATAGCGGAATAGATAATCAGTGCTGCTACAAAATTAACGAGAACTCCACCACAGATTATAGGCAGTCTCTTCCATGTCGATTGCGCCCTATATTCCCACGGCTTAGGCTGCGAGCCTAATTGGTCTGCCGTAGTCGTTTCGTCCACCATTCCGGCAATAGCGCAATAGCCACCGAGAGGAATCCAGCCGATACCCCACTCCGTCGTCTCAGGATACTTGCGCCAATCATCGTCTGCCAACAGCGGCAGATCTGACTCGTCAATTATCGTAAACTTAGGATGTCCCTCATGCTTCGCTAAAGGCTTGCCGAAATTGAAATCGTTCTCTATCTCTTTCCATTGTGCATCGGTCAAAGGCTCTGCCTTGGCAAATTTTTTCCTAATCTTCGGGTCTGAATCATTTTCCCATAATAACGGATTACCGTCTTTATCGAGTGCAACCTTCTGGTTTTCCTTAACATTGGGTGCAAAGAAGCGGAAATGCCACTTACCGCCATATTTCTTCATACGGAAGAGAGAGATACGCGGATTAAAAAACATATAAAACTTATTCACCCTCACGCCGAATATTCTGGCAAAGGTGAAATGTCCTAACTCGTGAATCATCACGAGAAAAGACAGACTGAGTAGTAATTGTATTAATCGAATCATATATTTATCTATCAGTGGAGAACGTCTCCGAACGTTCAATACTTGTAATTAAGTCTCACCTGTACATTCATCTGTACTTTTCACATATTTCCCTTGCTAATTTGTCGGTTTCGACATAATCATCGTATGTCGGATTTTTTATATACGATATTTTATTCATCACTTTTTCGATAGTTAGAGGCATATCATAAAAGGTTATTTTCCCTTGTCGAAATGCAAGATTTACCACCTCATTGGCGGCGTTCATTGCGCAAGGTATATTTCCTCCTCTACCAATTGCCTCATACGCTAAGCCAAGACACGGGAAACGCTCGATATCAGGCTTTTCGAAAGTAAGCGATGCTGTTTGGATAAGGTCTAAACGCGGGAAATCGGCATGTAACCGCTTCGGAAAAGATAGCGCATATTGAATAGGCAGACGCATATCCGGAGCCCCCAATTGAGCCTTGACAGCCCCATCGGTAAATTGTACGGCAGAATGAATAACTGACTGAGGATGAACTAACACATCGACCTTATCAGCCTCCACGCCGAATAGCCATTTCGCCTCAATCACCTCAAAACCCTTATTCATCATAGTGGCAGAATCGATAGTTATTTTATCTCCCATCTGCCAATTAGGGTGTTTAAGCGCATCGGCAGCCGTCGCTTTCTCTATTTGCTGACGCGACCAAGTTCTGAAGGGACCGCCGGAACATGTGAGCAAAATCTTTTCTATCTCATTTTGCTGCTCACCTACAATCGACTGAAATATGGCGGAATGTTCTGAGTCAACAGGTAAGATTGGCGAATGATATTTCCCTGCGAGTTCGTTTATCAACTTACCTGCAACGACTAATGTTTCCTTATTGGCAAGTGCAATAGTCTTGCCGGCTTTGATAGCGGCTATTGTAGGACGCAAACCGGCATAACCCACCATAGCAGCAACGACGATATCAATCTGCTCAAAAGAGACCATATCGTAGATGGACTCCGCTCCTGCCCATACCTTCATCAGTGAGAAAGCTTCGTTGCCTAAGGCGTTGCGCAACTTCTCCCGCAACTCATCGTAGCGGCTCTCGTCTGCTATGCAAACCACCTCAGGGCGGAACTCAACCGCCTGCGAAACTAATAAGTCAACTGACGCATTGGCAGTAATGGCATATACAGAAAAGTCGTGAGAATTACTTCTCACAACATCTAATGTCTGCCGCCCTATAGAGCCGGTCGATCCTAATATCGCTATTTGTTTCATCGTATCCGTCCTTTCAGTCCTCCTCATACGAAGTACGATGTACGATGTACGAAGGAGGCGTTCTCCACTAAAATGCTATTCGCTTTTCGGGGTCGATAACCCGCCCGCGATGCCATAACTCAAAATGCACAAGGCGATCTTCTGCGGCTGAACCTAAAATCTCGCCCGTAACAACTCTCGCGGCAGGCGAAACAATAAGACGATTCAAGCCGCTATAAATACTCAAATAATCGTTCTCGTGCTGCACTATAACCTCCCAGCCTTTTGATAGATTATACTGAGCGGAAACGACAGTGCCATTCAGCACTGACATCACCTTATCGTTTTTGATCGTTTGAATATCAACGCCTCGATTGTCATCTTCAGCGAAATGTTTCATTACTACTCCGTTAACAGGGCGCAACATCGTCTGCAAATTATCCTGGGTAATAGCCATATCAAACAAAGTGAGCATATCCTTTCCCTTGGACTCATAATATGTTACAAAATCCTCTTCGATCTGCGTTTTGACGGCAAGTAACTCCGCCTGATGAATCACATACAACGAGTCTAACGAACGAACGGAATCGGGTTCTACCTCGCCTGCTATCACACTCTTTACGACATCTAAATATTCACTCTGCACCGACATCGCTTCTAACAACGAATCGACTCGGGCATTTTCTCCCACCAACTCTTCTCTTATATCTTCATTGAACCCCGGCAGATAACTTTTCAGAGGCGTGTACCAAATTATTAAAGCAAAGATAAGCAGGGCAAGAAGGAAAAGCGATGTTATAACGATAATCAAATTCCACAACGACAGACGCACATGCAAAATTTCGCCTAACGTATCTTCATTGATAACCGCCACGCGATATTTAGCACGCAACCGCTGCCAAAATGTTTGATTTAGTGGAGAACGTCTCCTAACGTTCGTATCGTTTTCCATCACTAACCTCTATGTTCCTTGTTCCTTGTTCTATTGCAATATTCTGCACCCTTCGCAAGGCTTCAACTGCTTGAAGAAATCGTTACCTTTGTCGTCAACGAGTATAAAGGCTGGGAAATCTTGCACATCAATCTTCCAAATTGCCTCCATTCCTAATTCCGGGTACTCAACGCACTCAATATTCTTGATATTATTTTGCGCCAAGATAGCAGCCGGCCCGCCTATTGAGCCTAAATAGAATCCGCCGTGCTTCTTGCAGGCATTGGTAACATCAATACTTCTATTGCCTTTTGCGAGCATAATAAGCGAGCCGCCATGGGCTTGGAACTCATCCACATACGGATCCATACGTCCTGCCGTCGTCGGTCCCATCGAGCCGCAAGGCATACCTGCCGGCGTCTTTGCCGGACCGGCATAGTAAATCGGGTGATCCTTCATATACTGCGGCATATCTTCGCCGGCATCCAAACGCGCTTTCAGTTTGGCATGTGCTATATCGCGACCGACAATGATTGTGCCGTTCAGGCTCAGGCGAGTCCCGATAGGATATTTAGTCAATATTTTTGCCACTTCTGACATCGGCCGGTTAAGGTCAATCTTCACTGCTTCTCCTTCGCCTGCCTCACGAAACTCTTCAGGGATAATTTCGAAAGGCTTGTCGTCCATCTTCTCAATCCAGATACCGTCTTTGTTGATTTTGCATTTAATATTACGGTCAGCGGAGCAACTTACTCCTAAACCTATCGGACAACTTGCGCCGTGACGCGGCAACCTTATAACACGCACATCGTGAGCCATATATTTGCCGCCGAACTGCGCTCCGAGTCCTATCTTATAGGCTTCTTTAAGCAGTTCTTCTTCCAATTCGACATCTCGGAAGGCACGACCGGTCTCGTCACCTGTGGTTGGCAGCGAGTCGTAATAATGGGTTGAGGCAAGTTTGACTGTTAAGAGATTCTTTTCTGCTGATGTTCCTCCGATAACAAAGGCGATATGGTACGGCGGGCATGCAGCAGTGCCTAAGGTTTTCATCTTCTCCACAAGGAACGGAACAAGAGTACCTTTATTCTGTATCCTTGCTTTTGTCTCTTGATAGAGGTAGGTCTTATTAGCACTACCACCACCTTTAGTAACGCACAAGAAGTGATATTCCATTCCTTCCGTAGCCTCAATATCTATCTGCGCCGGCAAATTGCATTTGGTGTTGACCTCGTCATACATATTGAGCGGCGCATTCTGCGAATATCGCAAATTCTCTTCTGTATAAGTCTTATATACGCCGCGAGACAATGCCTCTTCGTCAGAGTAACCCGTCCATACCTGCTGACCTTTCTCACCGTGAATAATAGCAGTACCCGTATCTTGGCACAAAGGCAACTTCCCTTTTGCTGCCACCTCAGCGTTACGAAGGAAAGTCAATGCTACATACTTATCGTTATCGCTCGCCTCGGGGTCACGCAGTATCTTTGCAACCTGCAGGTTATGGCTGCGGCGCAACATAAAACTAACATCGCGGAAAGCAGCATTGGCCATCTTGGTCAAACCTTCCTTTTCTATTTTAAGAATCGGGTGCCCTTCAAACTCACCGACAGAGACATGCTCTTTGGTTAGCAAATAGTACTCGGTTGTGTCTTCTCCGAGTTGAAACATTGGAGCGTACTTAAAATCCATAATATAATTGATTTTTATTAAATTTTCATTTGTGACTTTAGGGCTCTGCCCGCACTTTATAGTGGAGAACGCCTCCGAGCGTTCAGACTTTTTTACTTCTTTGAGAGACGGTCG
>CAKZZM010000026.1 GCA_937885465.1 uncultured Bacteroidales bacterium | reverse complement strand
GGGGGGGGGGGGTATTCGCTGATTCTGTGTGTAGTTGAGTAAGCATAACTATTTATCATCGTAATGACCATAAGCGGTCAATACTAATACAAGTACCTGCTTATCATGAATCTCATAAACAAGTCGGTGCTTCTTTGTAATTCTTCTGCTCCATGTGCCGGCTGCTTGCCCTTTCAGTTGTTCAGGATGTCCCGTTCCCGTTTTAGGGTGGTCAACCAACTCTAATAGCAATTGCGTTACCTTCTTATATGCAGCCGGTTCATTCTGACGCAGTAGGCGTATATGCTCTTTGGCTGTTTCGGTGTAATCTATCACATACATAATTATAGCGCATTAAGCCAATCAAGCATCTTTTCTTTGTTATCAAATCGATAGACTTCACCACGTGCTGCTTGCTCTCTGGATTTATCTAACATGGCAAAATACTCCTCTTTGGTCATACAAGTAGGATCGTCGGTCATCTGCTTGGCAAGACGCGACAGATACTTTGCCGCCTTGCGGAGTACGTCCTCGTCTTCCGATATAATTGCGAGGTTTCGGTAGATGTCTGTATTCAATTGCATGGCTGTCATAATAACCTCTTGTTTTAATTCATACCGCAAAGATAATGCCTTTTAAGCATTACACAAACGAAATGTGCAGTTTGTGGCGAATATCGTTGCAGAAAGGCATACTTTGGGACGCGGACGGCTCGTCCGCGATGACTGGATATTGACGAAATAAGAATGTACTATTGCTACGTGAATGTCGCGGACGGGCCGTCCGCGTCCCGGAACTGCGTTTATTGATTTTTTTGTCGGCGAATTGAGCGAATTGAACGAAAAACATGAGAGACGATGAAAATCAAAAGAGACGGTCAAAAAGACCGTCTCTACCGTATTTTTTGAGAGACAGGCTTCCGCCTGTCTCTACCGTATTTACCGTATTTACTTCACTCTTGCGCCTTGGGCGTTATAAACCGCGCCATCAGGACAGATGATGTATAATGCGCCATCGAAGATTACCTTCTGCGCGGCATCGGACGGCTGAATGTGGATGTCTTCTAATCCGTCGCCAATAAGGCGGAAGTTGGCAACAAGAACGATATCTTTATTAACCACTATCTGCCGTGCAGCATTTGTAACACCATCGTTCCAATCGACAAACAGGTAGCCTTCGGCGGGGTTGGCAGCCACGATGATCTCGCTGCCTTCATCGTAGGTGCCGGCACCGAGGAACGAACCGCCTTCCACAGGGTTGGCTACGAGGGTAACGGTGTAGGTCTTCTTTTCCTGCGGAATAGTTTCAAACTGAGCAGTGAGCGTAAGGTCGGTAGTGCCTATAGTCAGTTCGCGCGAAGCGTTGGTGTCACCGTCAGACCAACTAACGAAACGATAGTGCTCCTTTGCAGTGGCAACAAGACTTACCTTCTCTCCGTTGTCGTACAGACCGCTGACCTCGGTGTTGACTGTTCCCATATTTTCGTCTGCCGAAGCCACCGTGAGTTGAACGAGATAACCTACAATATCGCCCGTACCGAATTCTAATCGTCCGATATGCGTCACGCCGCTTGATAACTTATAACTGTTTTCGGTGTCATCGAACGAAGCGTTAGCCGGATAGAGCAGTTGGCAATCGATGAGTTCTATCTCTGACCCCACGTATGGTGCCGCATTATTACTGTTCATCTTCACCTCGGCTTCGTAGAAGTCGCAATAGCCTCCCAAGAGGTTGCTTATGCAGGATGTGTTGGAAGTGAGATTTACCGTTGTACCTTCAATATGTAGATACGGGGCGTCATAGGTGATACTTGGAGCCTTGCGTGCCGGTGCTTTATAACTGCCATAGCTGAAGTCGGAGTTAGTGACAGAGATACATGGATTGTTGCCGCCCACTATGCTCAGCGAGTTCAGCACATCCGCTTTGGGGGCTTTCTTTGGAAGTAGTCCACCTACATTCTCTGTTATCGTAACGGCACCTTGCACATAGAGGGCTGTCTGCTTGTTGGCTTTCAGCGAGTTGCTGCCAACGAGATTGATTATTATCTTCTCATACTGATGTGCGTACCACTCACCGTCGTCTATACCGATGATGTCTATAAGCGGCAGGTCAAAGTCGGTCGTGGCTTCCATAGATACATTATTGAGCGTGAGAATTCTGTTCATCTCGTCATAGCTGATCGTGCCGCTTGCCGTAATGCCTGTCACACCAAGCGTTGACAGATCCATCGGCATGTTGTCGGCGGTTGCGCGCACACCCGCTACGTAGAACGGATAAGGAGTGGTGTAGTAGTACTCCTCCACTATCTTCATGTCTTTCCACACGTCTTTGTCCTTATATATGGCAGCGAAGCCTACGGGCACATGCAGCGTGATGGACGAGGCACGGTTCTTTTCAGAAGTCTTGTCGGTGAATGTAGTGGTGGTGATGGCAGGTATTTGACTCGCGTCCTCCCAGAACACATACACGTCATTCAGCTTGTCGCACCATGCGAATGCCTCGTTGCCGATGGATGCAACGCTCTTGGGAATAACGAGTTCTTTTAGTTCGAGCCACCATTTGAAAGCACCTGCACCGATTGATTTGAGATTTTCCGGCAAGACGAGCAGACCCTGATCTTCCGCTTTATCAAGCGCATAAACACACCCATAGAACGTACTCTCGCGGATAGTCGTTAGTGTGGAAGGCAGGATAAGCTCCTCGATATAAGGGTTGTTGGTCATTGAACCTATCTCGGTGATGCCTTCGCCGACCTCAATAGAGGTGACGTATGGCGACTCGTTGGCAAACACGAACCACGGGGCGGGATTGCTGCCGTCGTTAAGGAGGTCGTAGTTGTACATGGCACCCGTGCCTTCAAGCACGAGTGAGCCGTCATTGGTGTCGTATGTCCATGTGATGTTCTCGCCGCATTTGCCTGACTTCAACCCGAAGTCCTCCACGATGATAAAGTCTTTCCACACTTCCATACCCTCGTATATGCTCTTGGTGCCTTTCTTCACGTGCAGCGTGATGGTGGCAGGATTGTCGAATATCTCGCTTGAGGCGGACAGCACAGGAATTTGCGACTCTTCCGTCCACGGCACATACACGTCTTTCAGATTGCTGTTCTCGAACACATAGTTGCCTATATACGGTTTCGACTTGCCGAAAGTAACCGACAACAGGTAAGACTTCGCGAAAGCAGATGCATCTAAATAGTTGAGGTCGTCGGGAAGAACAATGTTAGTGAATCTGCCTTCGTAGAATGTCTCAGCCGTTATAACCTGTAGTGTGGAAGGCAGAGTAACCTCAGAGATACTTCCGTCAAGATAGCTGTTCGATCCCCAGAAGCAGTTGATGGATGTTATTCCTTCGCCAATGGTTATTTTCTTGACGAGACTCGGTCCGTACTCGCCGTCGTGCCAGTCGTACCACGGTGCGCGTGGAGAAGAAGTGCCGGAGCCTGAACCGTAGGTGTACATAGCACCCGTTCCGGTAAGAGTGAGTTCACCTGTCTTGTCGTTAAAGCTATAGGTGATGTTGTCGCCGCACTTGCCTGTATATACAGGGTCGATGTCGGCTACGATAGTCATTTGGCTCCATAATCCATTATTTTGATAGAGCGAGAGAGCATCGTTGTGCACGTGCACGGTGATGTCTTTTGCCGTAAGCGGCGATGGAGGCAAAACAATGTAAGTGTTGGTCTCGGGCAGGGTGAGCATGTGGGCATAGATGTCTGTCAGTTTGGAATTCAAATAAAATGCGCTCCAGCCTATTTTCTTAATGGATGCAGGGAGAGTAACTGTTTCAAGGTAATCAGATTTGTCGAACGCACGTATAGCAATCTCTTCGCAGTCGTCTATTATAGTGTAGTTCTCATCCCAACTCGCAGTAGGAGAGCAGATAAGCACTTTCTTGTTGGCACTATACAGCACTCCGTTAATAACATTCTTTCCACTAATACTCCTTAGCTTGGGACAGTCTTCTAGGATATTTTCGTTTGCATCATATTTCTGTATATCAAAAGCGTCAGAAAAATACACCTTCTCAAGCTCCGGATTACAAGTCATGGCTAACTTACCCATTTGGCTCATTGGAAGGTTCGTGTTGATTTTGATGTCTTTGAGATACGGCATACTATAGAAGGCATACGAGCCTATCCTCGTCACCGATTCTTCCACCACCACATGCTCGATGTAAGTCTTCAGATACACCGTACCTACGCCGCCTATTTCAATGGTTTTGTCCCACGGCTGTTTGACATTATCGATAGTTGAATAATCGTAATCTTCCATATATCCCGAACCGGTGATGGTAAGGGTCTTGGAATTAGCATCGACTGACCATGTACAAATGGAAGTCCCGTTATAGCCGCAGTCGCCTTTGGCAATAACGGCAGCGGCATTGGCTGTCAGAGGCAATGTCAGCATAGCAGCAAATGCTACTGCAAAAGGAAGAAGAATGTTACGTTTCATGATGGTTTAATTTTATAGTTAATAATGTGGTTAATTGTTACTTCTTGTAGAGACATCCCGGAAGGGTGTCTATCTTGTTTCATTTTTATTTTTGAGAGACAGGCTGCCGCCTGTCTCTACATGTGTCTTTCTGTAAATACATATCAGGCGATGCTTGACATAGGTCAAGCACCGCCTGATATTGTGGTAATTCGTTGCGAAGATCCTCTAAACCTTGACGGGGGGGGTAATTCGCTGATTATGTATTAATTGAGTGGACATAATTATTTATCATCGTAATGACCATAGGCGGCTATGATAAGTACAACTACTTCTGTGTCAAATATACGATAGACCAAACGATGTTTCTTCGTTATCTCCCTACTCCAACGCCCTTCCGGTTTGCCTTTCAACGGTTCAGGATGCCCCAAACCGGTCTTGGGATGAATGCGCAACTCTTCAATAAACTTTTGAGCCTTTGCAAAAGCCTTTGGTTCGCTCTTGGCAAGTCGTAGTAGGTCTTTTTCGGCCTTCTC
>CAKZZM010000025.1 GCA_937885465.1 uncultured Bacteroidales bacterium | reverse complement strand
TGATGCCGACGCTGAGCGAGGATAGCAACGATGAGCAGGGCTTCAACGGCGGCAATGGTGATAATAATGCGGGCACCGCCACCGGCGCTGAGGACATCAGCGGCGATGCGGGTCTGCAAGTCAGTGTTACCGGTAAGACGATAGTTATCAGCGGTGTGAGAGCGGGCGATGCCATACGACTCTACTCCGCCGAAGGACGATTGCTCTACAGCACCGGCGTGAAAGGCGCAGAAAAGTCATCCGTGACAACCGACAAAGGCACGATTTTTGCACCTGTTTCTTCGACAGGCGTTTACCTGCTGCAAGTAGGCGAAAAGGTAGAAAGGATAATCGTAGGAGAATAATAGTGAGAGTCCGGACAATCCGGTACATCCGGATTGTCCGACAATCTAACCCAAGAGAGATACTATGGAAAGAAGAAAGCAGAATATAATCAGGAGAGACTCTCGTCGTCAGTTGGTGACGGTGTTGTGCGTGGTGTTGTTAGGAGTGGCGGTGGTGCTTACTGTTGGTGGCACTGTGATGACTATGCTGAATGATAGCAGCAGTCTTCGTCCGACGGAGCGTGCTGCTGTTCAGCAGAAGCATATCCGCTATCGTTTCCGCCGCATCTATAACGGCAGTGATGTGATGACGGCTCCTCACGCGGGTGCCGGTCCTGCCATGCCCACGATGAGCGGCAGTTCGCGTTTCAGCACGGGCAGCGGATATAGTGGCACTGCCTTTTACGGTGGCGGTTCGCCTTCGGCGGGTTTGGCGGTGCCGATGGGCAGCAACCATTCAGCTTTCAGCTCGGCACCGCAGGTCTCCTCCGCTATGGGTATTCAGTCGTCGCCGATATTGCAGTCGGGCAAGACGATGCATAGTTACTCGAGCGGTGGTGGCGGCAGTTATGGCGGCGGCAGCACCGGCGGCAGCGGCAGTACGGGTATAACGTTAGGCGGCAACTACGGCGGCGTATCGATGCCGGCATTGGCACTATGGACACCTTCCACCACGAGCCAAGCCTCGGCAGAGGTGATACAGCAGATGGAGAACGCCGAACGTTCGATAGTGGATAACGCCTCCGAACGCTCAGGACCGAGCGCAATAAGGCAGAGAAGGCGTGTTTCTGTTATTGACCCGAACGACCCCGATGAACGCGGGTCCATTGATTTAGATGATAATCCTTCAGTTGATGCCACCTATATTTCCGACGGTATTACTTACACCTATGCTGCTGTTGATGGTGTCGGTAATGCGTGGACATATACAGCTGACGGTGTTACATATTATTGGAACGGTACGACATGGACACCGGTGCCGTCGAGCATAGCTGCCGACCCTGACAACCCGATAGGAGCCACTCCGTGGCTGCTGCTCCTGACACTCGCAGGTATATATGCAGTAAGTGGAAAGAGGAAAGTGCGGGCAGAGTCCTAAAATATTGAACGTTCGGAGACGTTCTCCACTATTATGAACGTTCGGAGACGTTCTCCACTATAAAGTAGAAAGTAGATAACTATGGAAGAAGAACTAACCTTAGTCGAAGAGACAGCCGAGGAGCAGATGCAGTCAGCCGTTGCTCACCTTGACGATGCCCTCGCTCATATCCGTGCAGGCAAAGCGAGTCCTCGCCTGTTGGACAGTATTCGCGTTGATTATTACGGTACGTTGTCGCCTCTTGCATCCGTGGCGAGCATACTCGTGCCGGATGCACGCACCATCGCTATTCAGCCGTGGGAGAAGAAGATGATAGGCGAGATAGAGCGCGCCATCATCAATTCCAATATAGGTCTTACGCCCTCTAACAACGGCGAGATTATCCGTCTTAACATGCCGCCTCTGACAGAGGAGCGTCGTCGCGACCTCGCTAAGCAATGTAAGCAAGAGGCCGAGAATGCTAAGATGTCGGTAAGAAACGCCCGCCGCGAGGCGATAGAGGAGTTCAAGAGACTTGTTAAGCAAGGTCTGCCCGAAGACACGGAGAAAGATGCGGAGGAACAGATGCAGAAGACGCACGATAAGTTCATAAAGAAGATCGACGAGCTCTACGCTGCCAAGGAGAAAGAGATAATGACCGTATAAATCGTGAGGGTCACTTCGTACATCGTCCTTCGTCCTTCGTACATCGTACATCGTTCTTTGTACCTGGTGCTTTGTACCTGGTGCTTTGTGTTTAGCCTGTCCGCCGAAGATCAGTCTTCGGCAGGCAGGCTTAATAGTATGCTGAACTGGCCTGCCATAGGTGCTCCTACCGCAGCCTACTCTCCCGAGACGACATGGGCATTCGGCGTCAGTGCGGCAGGTTATATAGTCATGCCCGACGACAATATGCGTCGTGCCTCCGAGCTCAATATCGATGGTGCTTATACTCTCCGCAGGCAGTGGTTTATCAACCTCAGCGGCACTCTCTACCTCACAGACCGCCTGCAGCTGTCGTTTCGCGCCGGCTACCGCTTCTACCCTGACCGTTTCTACGGGATAGGCAATAGCAGCCCCTCCCTGCTCTCCCCGCCTCAGCAGTACGATGCCTCCCTCTTCCGGCTGTACGCCCAACCGCTCTACCGTCTGACCGACGCTTGGCACATAGGCGGCGGTGCCGACATAAGATATGAGGGCAGGGGCATCACGCCCGGCAAGAGTTGGCTGCTGACCGCCGCAGGCGCAGCAGCTATGTACGACACGCGGGAGAATATCTACTACCCTCACTGCGGACTCTTCTTCAAGGCGCAGACCTATTTCTACGGTGCCTCTATCTTTGCCCGCGGCTCTTCCTCCCTCGGCAGGTATGCAGAGGGCGGGACGGGTGAGGGCACCGTCTTCGTTCCTATGGCTCACATAGTGCTCGACCTCCGCCACTTCGTGCCGCTCTACAAAGAACTGATTTTCGCCTACCAGGTATATGCCGATATGCTAATAGGCACTCACACGTGGCAGACGACCGGCGCAAGCGGCGAAGCAGCCTACTCTCCGATAAGCGTACTGATGCCCACGCTCGGCGGTACCGACCTGCTCCGCGGGTTCTACCACGGTCTGTTCAGAGACGAGTCAGCCTTTGCCCTGCAAGGCGAACTGCGCTTTCCTATCTATCATATCCTGCGCGGCACGGTCTTCGCCGCCGTAGGCGACACCTACAGCCTGCACCAACCGCAGTGGACAATGCCCAAAGTGGGATACGGCATAGGACTGAGGCTGCAATTCAACACCGCAGGCATCAATATAAGGGCTGACATAGCACGCAATAATTACATGAACCGCTGGGACGACATAAACGCCTACAGCTTCTACCTCACGGTAAAAGAGGCTTTTTAGAAGTGATAAAAATATGAACGGCTTAATAATACGCACCTCAGGCTCCACATACCGCGTCTTGACCGATGACGGCGCGCATATCGAAGCGGCTGTCAAGGGCAATTTTCGCTTGCGCGGCATCCGCTCCACCAACCCCGTTGCCGTAGGCGACTACGTCACGGTGCAGCAACAGCCTGACGGCACCAACTGGATAACAGATATCCGCGACCGCCGTAACTATATCATCCGTCGCTCCACTAACCTCTCTCGGCAGTCACATATCCTCGCCGCCAATATCGACCAGGTGGCACTGCTCGTGACGCTCCGCCGTCCGCAGACCAACACCACCTTCATCGACCGCGTCCTCGCCACCTGCGAAGCCTACCGCGTTCCCGTAATGCTGATGTTCAACAAGACAGACCTGCTCGACGAGGACGATATAGCCGAACTACAATATCTGCTTGCGCTCTACCGCTCGCTCGGCTATACCGCCATACCCTTTTCAGCACTGTTTAAACAGCATTTAAACGCCCTTTCAACGCCATTTACTACCCTACTCGATCTCTTCCGCGGCAAGACGACACTGCTGAGCGGCAACTCGGGCGTCGGCAAATCGACACTGCTCAACGCCCTCGTCGGAGAAGAGGTGGCACGCACGGCTGAGATATCCGATGTGCATAACCAGGGTAAGCACACCACCACATTCTCGCAGATGTATTTCCTTGATAATGACGACACCCGCGTCATCGACACCCCGGGCATAAGAGGCTTTGGCACCTTCGACTTCAAACGCGAAGAGGTGGGGCATTATTTCCGCGATATATTCGCCGTCTCCTCCGAGTGTCGCTTCCGCAACTGCCTACATATCGACGAACCCGGCTGCGCCGTTGTTGAAGCGGTGAAGAACGCCAAGATAGCCCCGACAAGATACTCCGGCTACCTCTCACTCCTAAACGACGAAGACGAGAAAAAATACAGGTAGTGGAGAACGTCTCCGAACGTTCAGGTAGTGGAGAACGTCTCCGAACGTTCAGGTAGTAGAGAACGTCTCCGAACGTTCCGGTAAAGAAAAAAAAAGAAAATTATGAAAACGACCTACTATACCGTTGCAGGACATCATTTTTCGCTGCAGATGTCATCTGACCACCCTCTATGGCAACGCCTCAACAACTACGCTCCGTTTGCGAGCCAAAGCGAGGCTGCCCCCTTGCTCTTCTCTCTCCGCGTGCTACCTGATGCCGCCCCTCTCTTCCGCCCTGATATAGCGAAGCATATCCTCACCGACACCTCCGACGACGATATGCCGCGCATCGAGTTATACGAGCAGGCAGGCAGTATGCTCTTCCGCATCGCGATAATAAAAAACGCCGATATATGCTGTGAGTTCCTCGCCTCTCAGGACTACTCCTCTGCCGAGTTATCCATCCTGTCCTCAGCAGTTCCCAGCCCTCTCTCCGGCATCGGGCGTTTTCCCGTTGATAACGCCCTTATGCTTCTCTACGCCTTCCGCACCGCCCCTCGTCACACATTAGAGATGCACGCCTCTGTCATCAAGAAAGAGGGTCGTGCTTGTCTCTTCCTCGGCAGGAGCGGCACCGGCAAATCGACTCACTCTCGCCAATGGCTCACCCTCTTCCCCGATGCCGCCCTTCTCAACGATGACAACCCCATCGTCCGCTGTCCCGCCCCGCCATCCCCCCACGGCGATACAGCTCATGGCGATACAACTCACGGCGATACAGCTCACGGCATATCAGCCGAGCCCGCCGTATGCTACGGCAGTCCGTGGAGCGGCAAGACGCCCTGCTACAAAAACGACAGTGCCCCCATAGCGGCCTTCGTGCTCTTGGAGCAAGCACCGGAGAATAGTATCCGCCGCCTGACGCTTCCCGAAGCCTACGCCGCCATCTATTCGTCGTCCTCCGGACTGCGCTGCGTACCGCAGTTCGCCGACGGGCTGCACAACACCATCGCACTCGTAGCGCAAACCATACCATGCTACCTCCTGCGATGCCTCCCTAACACCGATGCCGCACAACTCTGCTACAACACCATCTTCACCCCGAAATAAGAGACGGTGAAAAACACCAAATGAGAGACGGTGAAAAACACCAAATGAGAGACGGTGAAAAACACCGTCTCTACCGTTTTTATGTCTTTTATGTCTGAACGTTCGGAGACGTTCTCCACTACCGGAACGTTCGGAGACGTTCTCCACTACCGCACAGCGGACATCGTACATCGTCCCTTCGTACATTGTACATCGTCCCTTCGTACATAAAAAGAGATGGTCTTGCGACCATCTCTTTTTTGTTGCTTAACCAGGACTCGAACCCAGACAGACAGAACCAGAATCTGTAGTGCTACCATTACACCATTAAGCAATATTACGCACCCCCATCCCAACTAACACTCACCTCTTTCCCCGACTAACACTCACCTCTTTCCCCAACTAACACTCACCTCTTTCCCCAACTAACACTCACCTCTCCGCACCATAACTCCGCGACTGAAAGGGACTCGCCTCTTGAAAGTATTGCAAAGTTACTACATTTTTTTCAATCATCCAAATATTTTGCAAAAAAAATTTTCTTGTAAGGTTCTGCGTCATAGTGCGGGAATAGGTTTTGTTGCTCTTATGGTTCAGTTCAGTCGGTTATATTATCTCCTAACTCATCCGTCCATTTTTTCACAAACGCGCTGAATTGCTCATTGTTGCTGCAAGGCGGGTTTTGCTCTTTCAGCGATACTACGGTGAAGAAATATCGTGCGTGCAGGTAGTCAGAGGAGTGTGCGGGAGCGAGCGAGGACGATGCGGGCAGCGGCAACAGTTGCAGCAGCACGAGGTTATTATTCTTATCGGTAGTATTCGACAGTGCGTACTTCTTCGGGACGAAGACCGCCAATCCTGCCGTCTCTTTCTTATATTTGACCGTATCGTTCACGGGGAACGCCGTTCCCCACGAGGTGAGTGCTATGCCTTGCTCCGTCACCTGTTCTCCATACAGCGGTTCACCTATGCGTTGCACCCCCGTGCACAGTTGCGGCACCGATGCTCCCTGCCGCAGGAAGACATCCACCATAACATCTCGATGTCCCTCGCATATAGTATAGCGTGTTATGACATCATAGCGGTTGCCGTCGGGTGCGAGCCAGAGGCTGTCCTCCATCTCGCATACCACCCTCTGCTTGCCGCTCTCCGTTATCCGCTGTTTGCGGGCGAGCACATCGTCGAAATGCTGCATCTTACCGCCATGATAAGGCTTGCATGCCCCCACGCCGATATACCCGCTGACAAGCAGTATATCATCTCCATAGCCCTGAGCTAACTGTTCGTCGTTAGGATACCATTTCGTTGCCTCTAACTCTAAGCGTGGTGTGCGCTTGGCATACACATCGATAGTCTGCTTCTTATCGAAATAGACGCGATATGCCATCTGTTCCGACTCGAACGCCATGCCGTGGTGGTGCATCGAGCGGTAGGAGTCCTCTCCCGGGTAGAAGGTCTGCTCAGTTACGGGTTTGATAAAATAGTGCTTCCCCTCTGCCTCGTGCGGCACGAAACCGTCTTTCGGGGTCTGCGACTTCAGATACATAGACGCAAACACCCGCGCCCGGACCGGCGAGTCATCGCCCTCCGCCGAAGCGGACTGCGAACCGCCTATATACTTCTTGCTCCCGCATGATAACATGGGGAGCAAGAGAATAGTAGCAAAATAACAATATATCTTTCTCATCATAAAATCAGTCTTCGATATGTGCGTTTTCCACCGTCGGGGCGAGCACTAACGGCTCACCTTTTTCCACCGTTATATGCAGTCCGCTTACCTGCAAACCGTTCGTCTGGCGGAACAGTGCACCTTCGGTGGCAGACATATAGATATTCTTGAGCGTCACATTCTCTATCTTCTGCTCGGGCAGGCCGTTGAAATAGACAGCCCTCTTTGCTCCCTTGCATATAACATCTTCGATATTGATATTTCGGAAGGCGGGTGTCGTTTCATCAGGCTCTGGCACATCGGCTGCCATACGCGCGGCTATCTCTTCCTCCGTCTCCTCGCCTGCTCCCTTACCTCCGTAGAAGAGGTCGAACACGAGTCCTTCGTTAGGTATATCGGTCATCGTTATATCTTTGACGAAGATATTCTCCACTACGCCGCCTCTGCCTCTCGTTGATTTGAAGCGCAGTCCCACATCGGTGCCGATGAAGGTGCAGCCTTGCACACTTACATTCTTCACGCCTCCCGACATCTCCGATCCTACTACGAAGCCTCCATGACCGTGATAGACGGTGCAGTTATTGACGCACACATTCTCGCACGGCACGCCGCGTCGGCGACCGTCCTCGTTCTTTCCGGACTTCATGCAGATGGCATCGTCCCCCACATCGAAGGAGCAATCGGTGATAATCACATTCTTGCAGCTCTCCACATCCACTCCGTCGCCGTTCTGCGAGTACCATGGATTGCGCACCTCCAGATTAGAGAGCACAAGGTTCTCGCACATAAAGGGGTGCAGATTCCATGCGGGCGAGTTCTCGAAGCATACTCCTTCGAGCAGCACATTCTTGCAGCCGATGAAGTTGAGCATCACGGGGCGTAGGAAAGAGCGTATCGCTTCCCAATCTTCCTTCGAGGCATCGGCAGGCAGAACGGGCACATTCTGGTCTTGGCACAGGGTGGCGGCATACATAGAAGCGGAGTCGGGATACCACACATCTTTCTCGCTTACCACACCTTTCTTAATCTTCTTCTTCCACTGTGCCTCCGTCACCTTACCTTTCTTCAGCGGTCGCCACGAATAGCCGTTGCCGTCGAAGGTGCCGTGTCCGCAAATAGCTATATTCTCGGCGTTATAAGCCGACAGCGGCGATTGTACACGCTTGGTGTCCAAGCCCTCGAACGAGGCATCAACAACGGGGTAGAGAGTGAAATCATCGGAGAAGATGATGAGGGCATTATGGTCGGCATAGAGCCGCACATTCGACTTCAGCACTATCGGACCGGTAACATATACCCCCTTAGGAATAAACGCCGTACCTCCTCCGGCAGCATTAGCCTCATCTATCGCCTTTTGAATGGCATCGGTGGAAAGGATAAGCCCCGTCGGGTCGGCACCATAGTCAAGAACGGAGAAAAGGCGATCGGGAATAGAAGGCAGAGCCACCTTCGGCATCTGAAACTCCGCGTGTTCTACAACGCAGTCAAGATGCTTCTGACACGTGCGCTGATAACGCGAACCATCGTGGCGGTTGCAAGAGACGAGCGCAAACGCACATACAAAAACAAGCGACAAATATTTTTTCATAGTTGCAAAAATTACTTGTCGCAAAGTTACTGCTTTTTTCTTGATACGGTGTGCAAAAATTGACTAAATAAGTTAATTATTCAGTGCTTGGATGTAGAAAAATTGCCGTAGGATAGCAAATATTTGTCAAATACAGTCCATCCGGCGGCATTGATTCGCCTGCTGCCCGCCTGTCGTGCTTCTCGATAATATCAATAAACTCCTCAATGCTCATTCTGCCGCGCCCCACCTCAAGCAGTGTGCCCACAATCGCCCTCACCATATTCCTGAGGAAGCGGTCAGCCTCGATGGTAAAGACCCACCTCGCTTCGTCCTGCTGCTGCCAAAAGGCGCGGTGCACATTGCATATCGTCGTTTTGTTATCGCTATGTGCTTTGCAGAACGAGGCGAAGTCTCTCACCTTCAACAGGTGTTGCGCCGCCTCGTTCATCAGGTCGAAATCGGGTTTCTTATACAGGCGTGTCACCTGTCCTATGTCAAACGGCTCTTTCCTCAGCGTCACCCTATACTCGTATGTTCGGCTTAGGGCATCAAAGCGTGCATGGGCAGAGTCAGCCACCGCCACCATCTTCTCCGCCGCTATATCCGGCGGGAGCAGCGAGTTAAGCCTCGCCACGAGAGATGTCGTCTCCTGCTCCTGCGGCAGGTCGAAGTGTGCCACCATCATGCGGGCGTGAACACCGGTGTCCGTCCTTCCCGCCGCCACTAACGAAACAGGCAGGCGGAGAATGGTGCTTAAAGCACGCTCCATCTCCTCCTGCACCGATAAGGCGTTAGGCTGTATCTGATAACCGTGATACCGCGTCCCGCAATAGGAAAAATAAATAAAATAGCGCATTCTTATCTCAAAGCGTTGCGCATTACCGCGCAATAACGGCGGCTATGCCTTCTTTGTCTCCTCGTCCTCTTCCTCGTCGCCGTAGTAGTTATACGAGTCGTTCTGCTGCTGTTGCTTCTTGCCGAAGAGACCATATCCGTAACCATATCGCCCATAGCGGCTGCCGTAGCGCCCGTAACGCCCGTAACGCCCGTAACGGCTGCCGTACTTACCGTAGCGCGACTTCCCGTAGCCGTAGCCATTGCCGTAGCCGTAGCCGTAACTGCCGTAGCCGTAGCCGTAACCGTAGCCGCCGTAGCCGTAGCCGTAACCACCGGAGTAGTACCCGTAGCGATGTCCTTCAGTAGGTATATCCGATAGAACAAGGTGAATCTTATCACGATAATCTACCGCCAACTGCTCCAATGTGGACTTGCAGAACGACTTATCGGTCTGCATACAGCGGATGACGAACAAGGTAGCGTCCGACTGCTCGATGATGGGATACGCATCAGGCACCTGTCCTACCGGCGAGGTATCGATGACGATAAAGTCGTACTCTTCGCGCATCTCTGTCAGCAGCTCCGTCAGTTTGTCGGAGCGAACCAGTTCGCCCGGGTTAGGCGGTATAGTGCCGGCACAGATAATATCGAATTTGAAAGGCGTATCTTTCAGGATGATATCCTCTTTCTCGCAATCGCCGATGATATAGTTAGTTATGCCGTTTTCGCTTTCGATGCCTAACTTCTCGTGCAAGTTAGGCTTGCGTATATCGAGGTCGATGAGTAGAGTCTTCTTGCCTGTCATGGCATACAGGGCAGCCAGGTTCGATGAGAGGAACGTCTTACCGTCGCCCGACTGGGTTGAGGTGATACATATCATCAGTTTTGATTTCCTCTGCACGATAAACTCGAGCCTTGTCCTTATGCCTCTAAGCATCTCGGCATAGGATGAGCGCGGCGACTGCTCCACGAGTGTCGGGTTCTGCGAGCGGGCGTGCCTTACCGAGCCGACAAGCGAGAAGACCGACAACTTCTCCGCCTCCTTCGGCGAGCGTATCTGCGTGTTGAGCAGTTCGCTGAGGATGATGATAAGCAGCGGTATCAGCAGACCCACGATAAGATATGACTGATAGGTCTGCCGCTTTGCCTTAGCGTTGGTGACCGATGTCGTGCGAGCCTTATCGAGGATATCATTATCGGGCGTGTTGCTCGCCTTCTGTATCTCCGTTTCGGCACGCTTCTGAAGGAAGAAGGTGTAGTAGTTATCGTCGATGCGGTAATTACGCTCTATCTCCACCATCTGCAACTCCTTCTCCGGCAGGAGGAGCAGGTCTGCCTCCGTCTCTGCCGAACGCAGTTTGAGGTCTTGGCGCTCTATATCCAACGCCTTGCGCATCGACTTGATAACCTCGGCTATCATCTCCGCCACATGGTTGATATCGTTGGTATATTTATGGTAATACACATTCTTTTCCGACAACTCGGCGCGCTCCATAGTGAGGGTGTTCAGCTGACTGACGAGCCCCATCAGGGCTGACTCACCCATATTGAGCGATGCAGGCGCGATGACGGCACCTACCTCCATATTCGTTCGGATATACTGCTCGAGATAATCGAGGTAGGTCTCCTCAAGGCGGAACTGCAACTCCTCGTTGTCATACGACTCTATCTTCGACATCAGGCGCTGCGCATAAGCCGACACATTAGTGAATTTATTCTCCTGACGGAAATCGGTCATCGCCCCTTCCGACACTTGCAGCGACTGCTGCAAGATATCGAGTTGGTAATTGATAAACTCGAGCGAGCGGTCAGCCACCATATTCTTCCTCTCGAGGTTCTGCAGCAGGTATATCTCCACTAACTTATCAATAAACTCGCAATCTCTCTCCGGTGTTTCAGACACGAGCGACAGTTGCAGCACCGATGAGCCCTGACTGACGAAAGCCAATCCTAATCGTCCCATAAACTCGCCCACGAGGTCGTCTCTACTACGGAACCGGAAATACATCTTTCCGCTTGACACCATATTCGCCGTAGGCATAATTGTGCCCTTGAAATGCGAGTTTTCAATTCTCTCGCCGTATGTAGTGACAAACTCGAGCGGCAGATCTTCGTTGGTAGAAGAGATTAGCAGCGTGCCGTCGGGTTTAATCTGCACCTCGTACATCACTCCGTATGCGATAGGGAACACCTCGTCAGCCTCAACCGTAAGAGGTGTCTGGCGGTAGATGTTACGAGTCTTGAAGCGACCTTGCGTGATATAATCAACGTGCATAAAGGGCAGAGAGTCAACAACGCGACACATGAGGTCATACGAGCCGAGCATGATAACCTGGTTATTGACATTCTTATATCCGGCATCCACGCCGAAGCCGTTCAGCAGTGCCTGACTGCCGGCATACGACCCGTACTCCTTGATGATGATTGTGCCGGAACTGATATACGCAGGTATCCATTTCCTATTAGCAAGATACGCCAAGCCTAATGCTATCACAGCACCTATAACAAACAGATACCAATAATGCAAGATTCGAAATAACCACTCTTTGATGTCAAAACTCGAACCTTCCTCTTCTTGTATGTCGGGTTGCTCTATTTCTTGTGCCATAGATTAATTTGGTAATACTTATGTGTAAGTTATGGTAACACTTGTGTGTAAGTTAATATCGTTATCAGCAATGATACTGACGATGTTATGAGCGAGGTGAAGGCGGCATAGTTGGCTACGCGATAGAAACTGCCCTTGGCACGACTCACATAGATAACATCGTTTGGATAGACGTAGTAGTACTTACTCTTAATGATAGTGTTCGTTCTCAGGTCGAACTCCAGTATCTCGGGTTTGTCGTTCCCGTGCGGGCGGACGATGCGTATATGCTTTCTGTCACCGAGTTGGTTAACATCGCCCGTCATCGCCAACGCCTGAAAGATAGTGAGCCTATCCTTATCTATATAATATGTCCCCTGCCCTATATCACCTAACACATAGAACTGCTTATTACGCAGTGTCAGTTTGATCTCGGCATCGGGTATCAACTCTCGGAAGGCTGCCTGCAGCGTGTCTTGCGCCTCTTTTATCGTCAGTCCCTCGATATGCACGGGGCGGAGGAAAGGTATATCTATCGTGCCATCGGAATAGACGCGGTACGACCGTCCGCCGTAATTCTGGTTTATACCGCTGGCAGATGATGCTGCCAGTACCTTCGACAGCGTCACGTCCATTGTTATAAGGCGGTAGATAATCTCGTCGTTGATGGCGATGCGATAGTCTTGATAGGGCTCCGGCTCATAATGCGGAAGGTCGTCCCTGTCCTGCATGAAGCCTATGGCGCGGTGAGAATAGCAACCTGTTAAGACGCTGAGCAGCAAAGCACACAGCACAAAGTGGCAGAGCGCAGAATATATAGTCTTTATCCTTTTCATAATCCGCCGCCTCCTTTCATTATTGCAGGTGCCTTATACTTATCGGGATTAGCAGCCTTATCTATCCAATAGTAGATATTTCTACCCAAGGTATAGAGGAACACACCGAAGGATATTGTAGAAGCCGTTATGCCGATAACTGAGGTGACATGCGTCAGACCAAACGAATAACCCGGCATATACCTCACATAGATAACATCGTTAGGCTCTATATAATAAAACTCCGAGTGTATAATATCTTTCGAGCGTAGGTCGAAGGTCTTGACATATACTGAGTCCTCTATCTCACGGATAAGCATCACCTTAGACCTATATGCGAAGTCGCCGCCTATGTTACCCGCCAAAGCGAGTGCCTCGAATATGTTCAATTTCTCTTTCTGCAAGTAATATCTGCCGCTCTTCTGCGGACCGATGATGGAAAACGACCGCTGCACCACCTGCACCTCTGCTGATAGCATCGACTGATTACCGAGAGTCTGCACCATGCCCGACAGCTGATCCTCCAACAAGAACTTCACTTCCCTTGTCGTCAAACCTCTTACATACAGTTTGTCAATGGTAGGAAAGGTGATATACCCGTCGTCATCAACAACATAGGTATATAGGTCCATATTACTGCCGCCGTTCTGCGCGTTATTAGAGTAGAACAAATAGTTATTGTTGGTTCCGCTTACTCCTTCGTTCAGCAGGTTAGATGTCTTCTCGTCGATGGAATAGATGTGTATATACAGCCTATCGCCCTTCCTTATGAGGTAGTCCTCATAAGAAAGGGTATCTACATACGAAGCAATGGTTTTGCTCGGCTCTTGCAGCATATTCACTTTCCTCGATGTAACGCACGAAGCAAGCAGAATAAGCGGTAAGAGGGCAGGTAAGATTACTTTCAGTTTCATCAATAGTTATTCATTTCTTCAATCAGTGCGGCTCTCTTATCATCCATATCCAAGCGATAATAGAGTGATTTGAGTGCGCGAACGAAATCCATGTTCTCACGGTCAATCTCGTGTGCCTTCTCATAGAACGGTACCGACTTACGATAGAACTCTTTCTGCTCGGCAAGGGCAGCCTTATAAGCCTTACTATCTTGAATATAAGCGGCCTTCTCGCCTACCACATCACCCTGGCGTGCGAACACATACCCTTTGCCGCCGTATGCCTCAGCATAGTCGGGGTTGATGGCGAGAGCCTTGTCGTACTCTGCAAGTGCTTCCTCGAAACGCTCGGAACGCTCATACAGGTTACCCATAATGAAGTGATATTGTGCCACATTAGGCTCCATCTCTATAGCCTTATTCAGATACTCGATAGCCTGAGACTCCTGACCGGAGAAGATGTAATAGTTGATCAGGTTCTGCAAGAACCACGGCTCCTGCGGAAACTTACCCACTGCATCTTGCAGCACTCTCACGAAGTTGGCAGTATCTCTCATCTCCACATATTCCTGATAGAGGAACTGGTTGATTGTAACGGCCTCATAGTCGCCGTCCTTCATCGACTCGAAGATATCTATCGCCTCCTTGTGCTTACCGCTCTGCGTGGCGAACATACCCGCATAGTACTTATACTGCATGTAGATAGTATCTTTCTTCATCTCTTTCTGATACTTCTCGCTCTGCATCATAGGCAGGTCGGGGATATTGAGGTGCATCATGAACACATCGTAAGCGGTAGCATAGTCGCGCTTGTCGTTGAGGTAGATACCATACTTAACGAGGTCTTGCATACGATAGTACTCCGCCATCTTGTCGGCTATCTGCTTGCGCATCTTCGTATCCACCACCTCTTTACCTTTCTTGTCGAGCACGGGGGTCATAGCAATCTCGTCGGCACGAAGCCAATAGTTATAGCTCTCCACCACTGCCTCACCTACTTTCCCGTCATCTTTGGTCTGACCGAGTTGCGACTGCAGCATATAATACTCATTCTCCTTATAACCTATCAAGCCTGCCACGAACCAAGTGTTCGCTTGATCCTTTGTCTCTTCGTTCTCTAATGCTGCCTGAATATCCTGACGCGCTCCGGCGAAATCAGGTGATTCGGTATTCGATGCTTTGTTCTTGGCAGACGACACTAACTTCTTCTGCGCGAAGCCGGTGGTGCATATCAGCACCAACATCAGCATAACTGAAATCTTTTTCATATCATCAGATTTTTTTGTTATTTATATTTCTCAGCGAATACGCCGTGCTTAAAGCCTTATTTTAAGTCTGAACGCTCGGAGGCGTTCTCCACTTTTGAGAGACGGTGAAGAACACCGTCTCTACCGTCGGAACGTTCGGAGACGTTCTCCACTACCGGAACGCCCTCTGCCGTTACTTCTGCCTTTTCCTCTGCGTTTCCTTCCTGCTCTTCCTCTTTCGGGACGATGCAGCCGAAGGCTATTGAGTCCTGCCTCTTCTGCAGGTCAATCAGTTTGACGCCCTGCGTGGCTCTTCCCATAACGCGTATATCGCTTATCGGCATGCGGATCACCGTTCCTGACTTATTAACGAGCATCAGGTCGCTCTCGTCGGTCACGGCATCGATGCCTATGAGCAGTCCGGTCTTGTCGGTGAGTGCCATCGTCTTCACGCCCTTACCGCCGCGGTTGGTGATGCGGTAGATAGGCTCGCCGTTCTCATCATCGAGGGCAGTGCGCTTACCGAAGCCCTTCTCCGAGATGACGAGTATCGTTTCCTCTGTACCCTTAGAGACACAAACCATGCCAATCGCAGCATCGTCCTTTTCTTCAAGTGTTATGGAGCGAACGCCGGAGGTGCCGCGACCCATAGCGCGAACCGTACTCTCATTGAAGCGAACGACCTTACCTTGCCTTGAAGCAACCAGTATCTCCGACTCGCCGTCAGTCATAGCCACGCGTATCAGAGCATCGTCCTCACGCAGACTGATAGCGATAATACCGTTGGTACGCGGACGCGAATACTGCTCCAGCGAGGTCTTCTTTATCAAGCCGTTCTTGGTGAGGAAGACGAGGTTATGCGAGTTAACGAACTCCTCGTCCTGCAAGCCCTTCACATTGATGAAGGCGCAAACCTTATCACCTGTCTGCAGGTTGATCATATTCTGAATAGCGCGTCCCTTCGATGCCTTATTGCCCTCAGGTATCTCATATACCTTGAGCCAATAGACCTGTCCGCGCTCGGTGAAGAACATCATCGTCGAGTGCATCGAGGCGGTGTGCACATACTCTATGAAGTCCTCATCTCTCGTGGCAGACCCTCTTGCGCCTACGCCGCCTCTGTTCTGCTGGCGGAACTCGGCAAGTGCCGTACGCTTGATATAACCGAGGTGAGAGATGGTGATGACCATATCGTCGTCGGCATACATATCCTCCGGATTGAACTCCGATGCCATCATCACCACTTTCGTCCTTCTCTCGTCGGCATACTTATCTTTTATCTCTTGCAGCTCCTCTTTGATAAGGTCATAGCGCAACGCCTCGTTACCGAGCAGTTCGTTCAGATGTGCTATCAATGCCTCTATCTCCTCGTACTCCTTCTTCAACTCCTCGATACGCAGACCCGTCAGTTGCGACAGGCGCATATCCACTATGGCACGCGACTGCAGATTATCGAGATTGAACCGCTGCTCCAGGTTAGTCTGCGCCTCAGCGGGAGTGCGGGAAGCACGGATGATACGAACGACCTCGTCGATATTATCTACGGCGATGATCAAGCCCTCTAAGATATGCGCTCTCTCCTCCGCCTTCTTCAGCTCGAAGCGCGTACGGCGCGTCACCACATCCATACGGTGCTCCACGAAGTTGGCAATCAGGTCTTTCAGAGTGAGCAACATCGGGCGACCCTTAACGAGGGCGATATTATTCACCGAGAACGATGACTGCAACGCCGTAAATTTATACAATTTATTCAGCACCACCTGCGCATTGGCATCACGGCGAATATCGATGATAATGCGAATATCGCGTTTCGACTGATCGCTGATGCCTGTTATGCCTTCAATCTTCTTCTCGTTAGCGAGGTCGGCGATAGCCTTCACCAGGTCGGCCTTCACAATGCCGTAAGGCAATTCGGTAATCAGTATTCTCTCTCTGCCGTTCTCTTCTGTTTCGATATCGGCATTAGAGCGGATGACTACCTTTCCGCGCCCCGTCTCGTAAGCCTCTCTCACGCCGCCTATGCCGTAGATCGTACCTCCTGTCGGGAAGTCGGGAGCCTTGACATACTGCATCAGCCCCGCCACATCGATGTCGGGGTTATTTATATAAGCGATGCATCCGTCAATAACCTCGCCGAGGTTATGCGTCGGCATATTCGTCGCCATACCTACCGCTATTCCGCTCGCGCCGTTCACGAGCAGGTTCGGGAAACGGCACGGCAACACGAGCGGCTCGCGAAGCGAATCGTCGAAGTTCAGTTGCATATCCACCGTATCCTTCTCTATGTCGCGAAGCATCTCCTCCGCCAACTTAGAGAGGCGTGCCTCCGTATAACGCATGGCAGCAGGGGGGTCCCCGTCAACAGAGCCGAAGTTACCCTGACCGTCAACTAACGGATAACGCATAGCCCACGGCTGAGCTAAACGAACAAGAGTACCATAAATACTGCTGTCGCCATGAGGGTGATACTTACCCATAACCTCACCCACAATACGAGCCGACTTCTTCGTCGGTTTATCGCTCGTATTACCCAGTTCGTTCATTCCGAACAAGACGCGACGATGCACCGGCTTGAAGCCGTCGCGAACATCAGGCAAGGCACGACTGACAATTACACTCATCGAATAGTCAATATACGAGGTGCGCATCTCCTCGTCAATATTAACCTTCAAAATTCTATCGTTCTCTATCATATTGGCACAATTATTAACAATAACTGCTTAGTTTCTATATAACAAAATTTTAAGTCAGAACGTTCGGAGACGTTCTCCACTATCAGAACGTTCGGAGACGTTCTCCACTATCAGAACGCTCGGAGGCGTTCTCCACTATATTACTAATCATACAAAATTACTGCTATTTTTTAACATATAAAAGCAAAAAATAAAAAAAATGCAATCGGAAAAATGAATAATGAATATTAAAATGCATTTAAACGCCATTTAAACGCCGTTTAAACGCCGTTTAATAAATATTTGGATATACACTGCTATATATGCAGTGCGAGCCTGCATGATTTTGCAGGCTCGCATCCTTTCTTACGGCGTAAGCGATTTTTCTTACGGGGCGTAAGCGATTTTTCTTACGGGGCGTAAGCGGTTTTTCTTACAGCCGTTGTCCGAACTTACCCGATGCCACTTTCCTTCCCTGACTATCGTAGAACACATAGAAGAAGGTCTTTACATGGCCGCCGATATCGAGCAGCACGCCGTCTTGGTCAGACGCGACATTATTGAGAACGGTCTGCCCGAACGCATCGGTGGTGAGTTGCATATTGTTAGCGTCGCAGCACGGTACCTCAGCGTATGCAAGGCGATGTCCGTACATGTCATATACTGCCACCGTCACGCCCTTTCTGTTCGTTGCAGCGAGGAACTGCCCGGAGCCGGCAACACGCTTGAAGAGGCAATCGTTAGAAGTAGGTTCGCCGGCGGTGTTGAGGTCTGAATAAAGGAAGAGAATACGATAGGTTGTCTCGCTGCCGTCCTCCGCCGTACAGTAGATAACCGTCTCCTCACCTATATTGCCTATTGTTACCGATACCTCTGCCGTAGAGTCTTGCGCCACAGCCTCTATCGTCGGGATCAGTTCGCCCTCGAAGAGCAGGTATTCATAACTGAATACCGAGTCGCTGAACTCACTATAAGGCGTGCCGTTGAGCATTATCCCGCTGAGCAGACTGTTCGAGCGTTTGAGTATAGTCTGGCGAATAAGATATACTCTCACATTAGTCTGATTGTCAGCCGTAACGACTATTGTTATGACACCGTCGTTATCTGATATGCTGACCATCTCGCTTTCGTCACCCTTGGTATAGGTAACATCCTCAACGTGAATAAAATCAGCATCTGTCGAACCCACAGGATATTCAATCTTATACTCCAAAGTATCCTGATGGAAGCCCTCTATCGTCTTACCCTTGAGGCTGATATCTGTCAGATAGTCAATAGGACTGCGCTCAATAACGAAGTTAATCACATACTCATATACATGCTCTCCGTCCGCCGATGTTACTTCTATCGTTATCGTTTTCTCGCCGAAGTCCAACTCAACCTTTGCCGACTCGTCAGCAGGTGTGTAGTCGAGTGAGGGCAAGGCGGTAGTGCCGTAAGGCAGACTAACCTCATATTCGAACACATCCTCCTTAAAGCCCGGCAGCGGCTGCTCGTTGAGCATGATACCGGCAAGATGTGCCTCCTGAGAGAGAGCATAGTCGAAACCGATAAGATAACTATGTGTGGTAACGCCGTCCGCAGCGGTAACACTGATAACAACAACGCCGAACATCATCGAGAGATCCACTCTCTGCTCTTCCTCAGCCTTGCTGTAGGTTATAGTAGGACTGTTGGTCGTGCCGTAAGGCAACACTATAATGTATGACTCTTGCTCCGGATCGAAATTATCCGCAATAGGCTTACCATCAGCATAGATATTCGTCAAGAGAGCGTTACTGCTCTTTGCAAACTCGAAATGCAAGGTGTATATTCTCTGCTTGCCGCTTTCCGAGATAACGGTTATTCGGCAGTCGTTGCCTACCCAAACAGAAGCGGTGTCCTGATACTCATCACCTTTGTCGAACGAGACGGTCGGCAGTGTCTCTGTTCCGTAAGGCAGGGTTATATAGTAATCGGTAGTATCGGCATCAAAGCCTGCCAATGCACGGGAGTCAAGCCGAACACTTTGCAGGGTGTCCACATCCGAACGCTGAATCTCATACACCACATTATACACATTCTTCCTCATACTCTCCGACACTACGGTATAGCGATATCTGGTTTGCATACCCGTCACCGTTGTCTCCATCGTTACCGTCTGCCACCTGTCGGCGGGTTCCGCATCCAAAGCAGGCACTGTCCTTACGCCCATGGGCAAGACAAAGGAGTAGTCGAACGAATCGGGGCGGAAGCCCTCTATCAGTTCGCTGCCCTCATATATGCCCAGCAGCGTATCCGCATCGGAGAGGGTGTAGGCAAAGGTGATGGTATAGGTGAGCTGCGCACCGTCCTCTGCGGTAACCTTCAAGCGCGTCTCCATACCTTCCGTTTCAGGCTCTGCCAACTTCTGCTCCGCCTCTTGCTTCATTGCGTCCACAAGCGGCAATTCCCTTACGCCGAGAGGCAAAGCATAGGTATAAGATGTTATCTCGGGGGCAAAGCCTTGCAGCGAGTCACCATTGAGGTAAATCATCTGCAGATATACATTCGACGACTGCTCTACCACGAAGATAATGCGGTAGTCATTCTGCGTCGTACCGTCTTCTGCCGTTACGCGGATAATCTTCGTGAGGTCGTTATCTATAATCTCTATCGTCTGCGCATCCTCTTGCAGCGTAGCGGATATATCAGGTATCTGCTCATTCTTATGAAGCGGGATACGATAGGTATAAGTCTTCTCGTTGAAAGGCTCAACCTCTATCTCTTTCATCTCGCCATAGGCACTGATGGTGAGACCATCGATACTGATATCGGCGAGGTTGGCGTTATTCGATTGTGCTGCCTTCCATATCTCCACCTCATACTGCTTGCTCGTCCCGTCCTGTGCCGTAACAGTCAATATTACTCCTTCTTCGCTGCTGCTTACAGTAACTGTTTGGAACGGGTCAACAGTGGCATAATCAACCGTCAGTTCGTCGCCGAACACCTGCATCGAATAGTTTGTTCTCGACGGCTTGAACCCGCTGACGCTCTCGCCGTTGATGATGATATTCTCAAGGTCTGCGGAGTGCGACGGCTCTGCATTGATTACCACTTTATACTCGCGGTAATCAACTCCATTCTCAGCCGTAACAATAAGTCGTGTTGTATCGCCGAGCACCACTGCCGGCTCTATCGTTACCGTCTGACTCTCTTGTCCCAAAGCATAGGCAACAGAGGGGAACGGAGGTTCTGCCTGCTTAGGTGAAGCGGTAGGGATAGTGTAGGTATAGGTCAATTTGTCGGGATAGAAATCTGCAAGCGACTGACCATCGACAAGTATATCCGCAAGTGCACTATTATTGTCAGAGACAGGCATCAGAGTGAAGGTATAAGTCTTCGTTGCGCCATTCTCCGCAGTGACCACGGCGGTGAAGCGGCGTATATCGGCAGAAACAGAGAAACCGACTACCATACTCTGCACATCCTCTGCAAGGACAAACTCCACATCCACCTGCTCGTCCGTCTCATACTCGTATGTCGTCTGCACGGGCAGGAAAGCAGTATAACTCTCGCCGTTGAGCTTGATGTCGGCAAGGTCTGCATTAGCAGACAGCTCAGTAGGATAACGGAGGGTATAGGTATGCTCCTCGCTGCCGGAAAGGGCTATAACAACGGACGAGTCGGTCAGCGTTTCAACAACATCATCTGCCGCAAACTCTTTTGCAAACGACACATTCTCCGAAGGCTCAACCTCATATTCGTACGTACTCTGCGCAAAGGTGGTTAGGTCTTCGAGGTTAAGGGCTATGCCGGTAAGCATAGCGTTGGTCGTCTCTGTCGTCTTTGTAAAGGCGATGTTATACGTCTGCTGCGCAGAGCCGTCGGCAGAGGTAACCAGCAGCGTTGCTCCTGACTCGGTATATCTGATATCCACAGTCTGCCCCACTTCCTCATCGTTATCCGTCCTTTGCTTGAAGAAAGTGACCTCAGGCATAGCGGCAGCGGTGATGGTATAGTCGGTAACCTCAGGATCATAAGCGGGCGTCAGAGATGCCGCTGCAATGGCTTGCAGAGTAGCATCACTTGTGCGTGTCTCACGGAAGACATACACATCCGTCTTCGTTGAGCCGTCCTCTGCCGTCACCTTAACCGTAATCGCTTTACCGTTACCGGTAACGTCAAAGTTCTGGTGAACACTTGCAGGGGTGATGGTGAAATCAGGCATTGCCTTCACTCCAAACGGCATATTGATATATGTGGTGTCCCCCGATATAGTCACGGGATAAGTGCCGAAGTCGGCAGTATAACTGAGCGAGGTGACGGCGGGGCGTTGAAGGACAACGGTATAGACGGTGTTATCTGACGAGTTCTCGCCGTAGTTAGTGACCATCGCCGTCAGTTTGCCGTTTACCCACTCGCCATCGTTGAGCCACTCGATAGTCTGCATCTGGTCATGCACTGCGCCGGTGAATTTCAGAGCGGGAACGCCCACATAACTCTCGTCAACATCAAGCGTGAAGGTGTTACCCGACTTCGTCATTGCCACACCATCGGCCGTTGCCGCCGTCAGTTCAGAGTTATAGATGAAGCGAAGGTTCTGCATGATGATAGATGATTCTCTTATGGTGCTGCCCCCCACATCTTTTGCATTTTCCGTTCCGCAAGAGTTGAGAGTAACGGTGATCTTCGATATTGCGCCCAGACTGCCGTAGTCGAGATTTTTAGCAGCCGTTGCAAGCGTGCCGAGTGAGTTATAATTACCCGAATAGGTGGTGTTCTTATGACTGCTCCCGTTGCTCAGCGTTACTATCCATGACCAGTCACTTATACCGGTAGCCGACAGCGGTCGGTAGTCAAGAGCAAAACGCTCGGGTGAGTTGCGGAACTGCACACCGGTAGAAGCATTATAAGTCATGCTCGAGGTAGAGTTGCCGTTTGAAGTAAGGCTTACCGCCATAGTCCCTTGCGTCATCATACCCGGCATAGAGCCGTTCATCGACGCACCACGCAAGGTGGAAAGCGTTACGCCGTTGTTCCCCCCCTGCACAACCTCTTTACCTGTGGAATAAGTGAAACTTAATGAAAAAATATTCCAATCATAGCCTGTTGAGTAGTCAGCCGGCACTTTCCATGTAGCATCCGGCTTATAGCCGTTACCCTTTGCCGCCTTCACCCAGTCGCCGGAGAAGTCGAGATGCGGGTTGTCGAGATAGAACCAGCATACCGAATACGTCTCGCCGCCTTCAACAGCGAATGTTATCTGTTTCTTCGTGGCGTCTATATCAGAAGGTGTTACCGTTGCGCCGTTATAAGCGGTACAGGTGAAATCGGCTGTCGCAGGCTGCTCGGTAACATTTATCATATAGTTATATACATCGGGGCGGAAATTAGGCACTGTTGTCCCCTTAAACTTCAAGTCTTGCAGTTTGCCCGCCGCCTCAAACTCCGGCATCTGCGGCTTGATGGTATAGGTTATGCTTGCCTCGTTATCACGATTGGCATATACCATTATCGTCGCTCCGCGACGGATACCGCCGTTGTAGAACACCACCGACTGCTCGTCGTAGTTCTTGTCCACACTCGTCACCGTAAACGACTGTGCACCATACGGCAGACTCACCACATTCTCTCCCGGCACCGGCACCATCTCGTCATTGATGGTCTCGCCCCCTGCGGTGAGGTAACAGTAATGAATAGTCAGTATCTTATTTTCGCCTTGCGGCTGCAATACATTGTAGCGGATTGAGTAAGTACGCTTGTCGCCGTTCTCTGCTGTAACGATAATCTTCGTAACGCCGTCAATCGGCGCAGCCACATACTCTATATATTGTTCTGCCTCTGCCTTCTCGAAACTCAACTCATAAGGCTCTGTCGTGCCAAACGGCACGTCAAAGGTGAGGTCTGTCTCATCCACATTCTGTTCGTCACCGTCGATAGTAAGACCGGCAAGACGGGTATTCGCCGATTTGGTAACAGAGAAATTGATGGTATAATCTTGTGTCTGCCCGTCTTCGGCAAGCACATGCAGCGTTGTGGCACCATTGGCGGCACCGTAATTGATTGTTACCTCCTGATTGGGCTTATCTTGCACCGCCCAAATACACGGAGCAGAGGCAGTGCGCCAAGGCAGAGTAACATTATAGGTGAAGGTGTTCTTGTCGAAATCCTGCACCGACTGCCACCTGCCGCCGACAAGCATACGGATATCCCTTAGCAAGGCGTTCGTCTCCGACTGCTCTGCATAATTGACCGTATAAGTCAGACTTGCGCCGCTCTCAGCCACCACTATAACCTGTTGCTGCAAGCGACTCGTCTTAGAAGCAGAGACGGTCTGTCCCTCGCGTTTGGTGTAGGTCAGTACAGGAAGGTCGGCACCCTTCTCAATCAGGCGGGCAAGGACAAAATCTGCGTCGAACTCGCCAAGCATATCCACTCCGTCTAAACTCAGAGACAAAAGGGTTGCATCCTCCGAAGCAGAGGTTTGATAGTGAATATTATAGGTCTTTGAAGCACCGTCAGCGGCAACAACCACTATGCTATACACATATTGCGAGGCTAAACCTGCCACCACATGCTGCTCGCTATTGTTCCTCTCGTATGTAACGAGAGGATAAGTGTCGTCCGTCAGCGGATAGTCGTAGTCAAGAATATCGCTACTGAAGCCTGCCACCTGCGATCCGTTGATAGAGATAGAACGCAGCGTAGCATCGCCGGACAGCAACCTGCTGCAGGTGATAGTATAGACCTGCTCGCCATCGCTAACCTTGACATATAGTTTGGTCGTCGTGCCGGCAGTAACGGCAGTAACGGCGATATCCGCAGCCGACTTCTCAAAGGTGATGACAGGCAGTGCGTCGGTATAAGTAACCTCATAATCGGTAACCGCAGGGTTGAACCCGCTTATAAGCACGCCGTCAGCATAGATAGCGCTCAACTGCGGCAGGACGGATGAGGTGAAGCGGATGATATAAGTGTTAGGAGCACCACTTTCCGGCGTAACGACAATGCGTGCCTCGCCCGTGGCAACAGGCTTGGTAATCATAACCTGCTGCGTCGGGTCTTTCTCGACCTCAATACCAGGGCAGATAGCCGTAGTCAGCACTACATTATACACAAATGTTTCCCGTTCGAACCCGTCAAGAGGCACTCTCGTCGTATCTTCGCCGTCAATATACACAAGCGTTATACCATTGAGGAAGGCGTTCTCCGACTTCAGGATAGTGAAGCGGAAGACATAAGTCCCTACGGCACCGCTCTCGGCAATAACGCGGATGGTACAGGTGGTGCCTTCTACCGTCCTGACCGTCTTCTGCGAACTCTCCGCAGCATCGAAGGTAACAGTCGGAAGCACACTCACACCCTCTGCCAAGGTTATGTCATACTCACGCACGGCAGGGTCGAAATCAGCAAACGCCGTGCCATCGAAATAGACGGCGGACAGAGTGGTATTTGCCGAGGTGGTGACAGAGAAATGCAGAACATACACGACTGTGTTACCCGTCTGCGAGCGAACGGTGATCTTATAATCGCCGTTCACGCCGCCCGAACGGGCGGAAACGGTCTGCCACTCATCATGCTGCACCCAAGCAACGGCGGGCAGTTCGGCAGTGCCTTGCGGCAGACTGATATAATATTCGGTTACATCAGGCGAGAAGCCATCCACAGGGACACCGCCTATATAGATAGAGTCGAGCGTTGCCACATCGGCAAGCTCAACGATGAAAGTTATCTCGTAGAGGGAAGTAGAACCGTCGCCGGCAGTAACGAAGATACGCGTGGTAGCGTTGATACCGCCGTAATTGATTTGCACTGTTTCGAACTCGTCGCCCTTATCATAGGTGATAGTAGGCACGACGGACGAACCGACGGCAAGGGTATCGCGATACTGATATACATCACTGAGGAAGCCCGAGAGCGGTTCGCCGTCAAGATAGATATTATCGAGGTGCGACACACTCGACTTCTCTGCCGAGCAGATAATCTTATACACCGTCTGGTCACCGCTTGCCGCCGTTACTATAACCCGTATTGTGCCTTCCACGCCGTCAATCGACTCAATAGAGACAGTCTGATAACTATCTCCCTTTTCGTAAGTTATCTCCGGCAATGTCGTTACGCCGAGGGGCAGACTGACGTAATAAGTGGTATTATTAGGGCTGAAATAGGATATGTACCCGCCCATCTGCAAGTCTTGCAGACGGCTGTTGGTAGAAGCCGTTATCTTGAAGTTGAGTTTATATACCTTCGCAGTCTGATTACCCGGGGTGGTTACGGATATTCTATATTGTCCGTTATCGATAACATCTGGGGCGGTATAGGTTATCGTCTGCTCCCCTGCCGGGTATGCCGACACTGCTTCAACAGTCGGCATCGTCGTTGTTTCCAAAGGCAGTTCTACACGATAGGTAGTCAAGGTCGGGTTGAAGTCGCTCAGACTCTCGCCATTGACCTTTATGTCCTGCAAGGTGTTATCCGCCAGCAGAGCGACGGAGAAATTGACGGTATAAGTCATCTTCGTTGTGCCGTCCGGGGCGGTAACAACGATAGTGGCGGTGCCGTCGGTCGATGCGGGCTGCGTAATAACAGCGGTCTGCCCGTCCTCGGCAAACACATAGCTGACCGTCGGCGCATCCGTTGTACCGTAAGGCAATGCCACATTATAAGTACCTACATACGCATTGAAGCCGGATATTGCCTCACCATTGACAAGGATAGAGTTAAGGCGCGGGTTATCAGACGGATCCTGCACCATCTTAATGGTGTAGGTGGTGGTAGAAGAACCGTCAGGGGCTGTAACGGTAATAACCGTCGGAGTACCGTCCACCTGACCATAATTGATGCTAATCTCACTGCCTGTTAGTTTGCGCCCCGGGCAGGTGACCTTAGTGCCGCGCATATTGGTGAGCGTACCCTCACCGCGCACCGCATAGATCTCAGGCATATCGGTAGTACGACCAACAGAATAGGTCTGCTCCGCAGTAGAGTTAGGGTCAAAACCTTTCCACTCCTTACCGCCTATGTAAAGGTGCTGAATCTTCGAGGAATAGACCAAAGTGACATCATCCACATACAGCGAGTTACCCACATTCAACCCTGTGGAAGTACGGAAATTAGGATAACCGGCAGAAGAGAATATGACATTACATTTCTGCGGCACCTCGTCGTTCATATAATAGATAGGCACCTTAATCTGCGTCCAGTTGCTATATTCCTTCTTCTCGAAGTAGAACCCTTCAGCGACCTGCGTTGCCTTAGTCGTCGTACCGCAAGAGTTAGCGTCCATCGCCTGCCTTATATCCGACTCTTCGTTAGTGTGGCTACCTGTTGAGGTACAATCCGATCCGCTCTTCGAGAGATACTTACTGCCTTGCGCCGTACCTTTCCACGAGTAAAACAATATACCGAAGTTCTCGTTAGCGACAGCCGAGCCCGTGCGCTTAATCCACACATACATCGAGTCGGGACGATATGCGAAACTGATACCGCCGTCCGTACCGCCGGAAGCACCGCTCACGTTCAATCCGCTAAGGTATTGCCAAGGTGTTCCCAACGTAAAATAGCCCGGCGTCGTCTCCGTTATACCCGCTGCACCAACCGACTGATTCTGCACCATAGCACAATAACCGGAGCGACCCGTCTCACGATGCGCAAAATTGAACTTGAAGCCGACCTGCTCAACATTAGAGTAATTCCAACTCGCCGGCTGGATATTACCATCGAACTGCGTACCCGACCAATCTTCAAAATTAGCGTTCGGCAGTTGCTGAGCATCCGCAACAACGGATACTGCAAAAAGGAGGAAAAACAAAAGAGAATGGAGTAAAAATTTTTTCATTATCGTTGTTTAAATTTCTAAAAGGTACTTCTAAATCTTCGTCACTTGGTACTTCGTCACTTGGTACTTCTGAGAGACGGTGAAAAACACCGTCTCTACCGTACTTGGTCACTTGGTACTTGGTCACTTAGTACTTGGTTTTTCGACCAAGCGCAAAGTCGTGCAAAATTACTGCTTTTCCAAAAATCACACAAGAGCCTGCCTTTTGAAAATATACACGATTATTAAGAGCAAACGAAAAATAGTGCAGTTTTTGATGTAAAAAACTGCACTATTTTTAAGATTTTGAAAAAAAATGTCAGCATACGAAGCCTATTGCTTTCGGCAGTATCTCCACCTTGTATGGTCCGCAGGCATCAACGAGTATCCCGTCTTTCTCAATCACTATATGCTCTTGTGTTTCAATCTCTACCTCCGTAGCCCTGAAATTACGGATAAAATCAACTTCCGGCAGTCTGCCGTTGAAGAGTTTCGGTATTGCCCTCATCACATCTTTGAACGATGGTGTTGTAACGAACATTGAGTGGAAGATGCCGTCCGTAGGATCGGCATCAGGGTTCTGCTTTATTCCTCCCCCCGAGAACGGACCATTACCTATATTCATCGTAAACAAGGGCTGTTCCCAACTCTCAACCCTCACATCCCCTTCCGTCCCCTCGTACTTCGTACTTGGTACTTGGTACTTCGTACTTATCTTCACGGGTACCGACTTATGGGTAAAGAGGGCACTCAGTAAGCCGAAGAAGTAATTTATTCCGTGACTGCCGACATAGTATTTCATCACCTGTGCTCTCTCGCAAGTCTTGGCATCAATGCCGAAGCCTACGGAGTTGATAAAATAGTGTTTCTCTTCTTTCCCCGCACGCCTTACCGTCAGGCAGCCCACATCCACCGGCTGCGCCGTACCGCTGAAAAAGCGGTCGAGCGATTTCTTATGATCTTTCGTCAGGTGCCAATACCTCCCCCAGTCGTTGCCCGTTCCCCGCGGCATCAAGCCGACCGACACAAGCGGGTGGCGGGAAGAGTTGTTCTTGGCACTTGCAATAACATGCATCACGCCGTCAATAACTTCCGACAAGGTACCGTCGCCTCCGAGAACGAGCAGTCTGTCGTAGCCCTGCTCTACGAACACCTGCGCCAATTCTGCGGCGTGACCCGCATATTGCGTCACATGGTAGGTATATTCTGTGCCTTTCTCGCGCAGCAGGTCGAAAAGGTAATACCTCTGCCTCAGATATGCCTTCTTCCCCGCCTTGGTATTTATGATAACTCCCAACATAATTTGCTTTTTTACTTTAGGGCTCTGCCCGCACTTATTTAGTGGAGAACGCCTCCGAGCGTTCAGACTTTTTTACTTCTTTGAGAGACGGTCGAAAAGACCGTCTCTACCGTCTTTCAACTTTCTACTTTCGAACGTTCGGAGACGTTCTCTACTTTCCACTTTCGAACGTTCGGAGACGTTCTCTACTTTCTACTTTCGAACGTTCGGAGACGTTCTCCACTATTTAGTCAAAAACAAGCCGCCCCTCCCCGTTATGCGGAGAGGGGCGGCTTGTTTACTATCTGCCCCTATTAGTGGGCGAAGAACTCCTTAACATTGTCGTTAGGCACAATTTCCTCTTGGAAGATGTAAGCACCCGTCTTAGGCGACTTAACCATCTTTATACATTTTGAGTGGTTACGACCTGCATTACCTGTTTGCAATGAGGCGACGGCTTTCTTTGCCATAATTTTTTCCTTTCTTTAAGTAGGATTTCCCTCACAGAAAATCTCAGACGGTTAATTACTTAATCTCCTTGTGAATAGTGTAACGCTTAAGTATCGGGTTGTACTTCTTCAACTCAAGACGATCAGGAGTGTTCTTGCGGTTCTTTGTTGTCACGTAGCGTGATGTTCCCGGCAGACCGCTTGCCTTCATCTCTGTACATTCAAGGATAACCTGTACGCGAGCCTCTTTTGTTTTCTTTGCCATTGTTCAGTCCTCCTTTTTAAGCGTAAAGGTAGCCCTTCTCCGCTGCTTGTTTGAGCGCTGCATCCAGGCCCATTTTGTTAATAGTTTTCAGACCCGCCGCACTCACATTGAGGCTGATCCAGCAATCTTGTTCTACCCAGTAGAACTTCTTGTGGAAGAGGTTCACATCGAAGGTACGCTTTGTGTGCCGCTTCGAGTGAGAGACATTGCATCCGCGCATAGCCCTCTTTCCGGTAATTTGACAAATCTTTGACATTTTATTATAGTATTTATTTATTTTTCTAAACACACAAAATTACTCGGAGAACAACCGTTCTCCTTCGTAATTTACAAACTCACTTATCTTCAACCACTTCGGCGCTATCTATCTATTTTAACACGACCGATTTTACGCCAAAAAGTTTGCAAAATTACAAAAATAAAATGAAACAACAAAATTTTTCGCAATTTTTTTAATAAAAAATGCAAAAATATTTAGAAAAAGCGAATATTATTTGGATTTGATGCCTCCGACAAAGTTTGTATCCTTTTCCTTCCGTACCTGAACATCCAAAACACAAAAATATAGAATACGAATATCAGCACGCCTTGCAGCGAGGGCGACACATTGGCTGTAAACAAGATGCCGTCGTACAGTCCGTGCAGCAACACCGGCATCCAGAACACGAGCGACTTCTTCGTAAGCGACATATCTCTGAATGCGATAAGGGAATAATAGTACCCCATAACCACGGCAAACATAAAATGCCCGGGCACGGCGAATATTGCCCTTGACACTGCCACCGACTCCCACGCATCGATATTTGAGAGCAGATACCCTATATTCTCCGTACCGGCAAAGCCCATTCCTACACAGCAGGCATACACAATGCCGTCAAACCGCTCATCGAAATATTTATTCCTGCGCAGCAGCAACCAAATCATCAGCAGTTTTGATGCCTCCTCAGGTATCGCCGCACCTGCAAAGGCGTTCCAAAAAGCGCCGAGAACGGACTGAGGCTCAGGAATAAGACCTATGTAAGATAATGACTCCTCCCAAAGAAGAGCGATGAAGGTGGAGAGAAAACCGTAGAAGACACCTTTAAATATCTGCGACAGAGGCTCGCGCTGCCATTTGTCGCGCAACCAAATATAAAGAACAAGCAGGAACGCCGGCAATATCGCCGCAAAAATAATAACGTAAAGCATTTATGATAAAAGTTGAAAGTTGAAAGTTAAAAGTTGAAAGTTCGGGCAGAGCCCTAAAGTGGTGAACGTCTGAGAACGTTCAGACTTTAGTCGGCATTAAATGCCGACATTATAAAAACGAGAACGACTTTATAAAAACGAGAAATATAAGTGAAGTGGACAATCATACATCGTCACTTTGGTTCTTTGGTACTTCGTCACTTGGCACTTCGTCACTTTGGTTCTTTGGTACTTCGTCACTTGGTTCTTTGGCACTTCTGAGAGACGGTGAAAAACACCGTCTCTACCGTACTTTGTCACTTGGTACTTCGTCACTTTGGTACTTGGTACTTCGTCACTTGGTACTTAGTGTGGCGATGCAACGAGCGAGGGAGTCACGCCAATGCGGTATCTCCACTCCGAAGGTCTTTTTAATCTTCGCCTTATCGAGCACTGAATAGGCGGGACGAGGCGTGCGATACTGATACTCCTCCGAACGGATAGGGTGTACCACGGCCTTGATAAGTTCGTCTGCCGCATTATACTCAGCTTCAGCTTGCCCCGCCTGATACCCGCGAAGCATAACCTGCGCATTATAAAGAGCGTGTATCTCGTGTGTAAAATCGAACCAAGAGCACACTCCCTCGTCAGTAAAATGATATATACCGCCGTGCCACTCGTCATCCTCAATAATAACATAGATAGCCTGCGCAAGGTCAGCGGCGTATGTAGGCGAACCTACCTGGTCGAACACCACGCCAAAACTCTCCTTCTCCTTGCCCAGACGGATCATCGTCTTCACGAAGTTATTGCCGAAGGTGGAATAGAGCCACGCCGTTCTTACTATTACTGCATCCGGCAGCACCTCGAGCAACTGCTGCTCGCCGTGCCGTTTAGTGCGCCCGTATGCCGTAGCAGGGCGGGGGGTATCTTCCTCGCGGTATGGTGTAAAGGCCTTGCCGTCGAAGACATAATCGGTTGACACATGCACCACCCTCGCTCCATATTCAGCCGCAGCCTCACCGAGGTTACGCACCGCATCGGCATTCAGCCGCTCTGCCGCTGCCTCATCGTCCTCTGCCTTATCCACATTAGTATATGCCGCGCAATTCACAATCAGGTTGATACCATTGTCGCGAACGAAAGCAGACACCGACGCCTTATCGGTTATATCTAATCGCAACACACCATCTGCTTCCAAGATATCGGTGAAGAAATATCGGTGTTTATCGTGAAGCGTCGTACCAAGACGCATCTCATTACCCAACTGCCCTAATGCTCCTGTTATAAGTATATTCATCATTTTCTGTATTTTCCGTAATCGTAAATAAATCGTACATCGTACTTCTATCATTACTTTTCAAAAGGGCTCTCAAAATCTCTAAGCAACGGGTGCTTCCGATCTTTATCGGAGAGTATCATCTTCTCTTTCGGCACAAGCCAATCTATACCTAAGCTCTCGTCAAGCAGCGAGATGCCGCCGTCGGCCTCGGGGTGATATAACTCGTCGCACTTATACGAGAACAAAGCCTTCTCCGACAATACTGAAAAGCCGTGCGCCATACCTTTCGGGATGAATAGTTGCCTGTGATTTTCTGCGGACAACCTCACTGCCACATGTTTGCCGTATGTAGGCGAACCTTTTCTCAGATCTACCGCCACATCAAGCACTTCGCCGATAAGGCAACTGACGAGCTTAGCCTGCGTGAAAGGGGGCATCTGAAAATGCAAACCCCGCACTACGCCAAAGGACGAGAAAGAATTGTTATCCTGAACAAAACGAGCATTAATACCGGCAGAAAGATATCTGCCCTCGTTATAACTCTCGCTAAACCAACCGCGACTATCCCCAAACACCTGCGGCTCAACAATCACTACACCCTCAATGGGAGTCTTAATTATATTCATTTCGTTTTCAAAAAAAATTCGCACATAGCGCAAGCGGTACATCGTTTGCAATACAAAATTAATAATAAATTTGCAAATACCCAAATTTTTGCGTAACTTTGCAACAATAAAAACACTATTATGAATTGGCAATCGCTAATCACCACACGGCGTTTAGGCTTAGAAGACTACCACTCTACGCATACTGAAATTCGCTCAGAGTTTGAACGCGACTATGATCGCATTATCTTCTCTGCACCTTTTCGTCGCCTGCAAAATAAGACTCAAGTCTTTCCCCTGCCCGAGAGTATCTTCGTTCATAACCGTCTAACTCATTCGTTGGAGGTATCCAGTGTCGGTCGGTCGCTCACTCATCGGATTGTAGTAGCAAAGCAATCTTCCGCATCTTCTTTCCCCGCAACCATACCTGAGATTGTGCAGGCTGCGTGTCTTGCTCACGACCTCGGCAACCCGCCTTTCGGTCACTCCGGCGAACTTGCTATCGCCACCTTCTTCTCCGAGGGTGCGGGTACAGCCCTTCAGCAGGAGATGAGTGTAGAGCAATGGGCTGACCTCACGCACTTCGACGGCAACGCCAACGCCTTCCGCATGCTCACCCACCGCTTTGTCGGCAGGCGCGACGGCGGTTTCGTCCTTACCTACCCCACCCTTGCCTCTATTGTCAAATATCCGTACGCCGCCCAATACTGTCCGAAGGGCAAGCAGAAATTCGGGTTCTTCACACAAGATAAAGAGTTATACGAGCGTATCGCTTCCTATCTCGATATCCCTTACTCTGCCGACAACAACTGTTACGCCCGCTATCCGCTCGTCTATCTCGTTGAGGCGGCAGACGATATATGCTATCAGGTGATGGACCTGGAAGATGCGTGCAAACTGAGTATCCTGCCGTTCTCCGAGGTGCAGGCACTCTTCCTCGCTTTCTTCAGCGAGGAACGCCGAGAGCGTTGCCTGCAACACTGCGCACAACTGGCGGACACCAACGAGCAACTCGCCTACCTGCGCTCCTGCGTCATAGGTGCCTTAGTTGACGGCTGCGCCGATATCTTCATCAGTAACGAACAGGCTATAATGGCAGGTGAGGCAGTGCCCGCACTCATCAAGCAACTGCCCGAACCGCTCAACAGCGCATACAAAAGATGCTCTCGCGTAGCAGTAGAGAAGGTATATCGCTCCCGCATAGTGCTCGACATAGAACTTGCAGGTTATAAGGTCATAACGGCACTCCTCGAACACTATACGGAAGCCGTGATGCACCCCGATAAGGCGTACTCTTCCAAACTGCTCGACAGAGTGCCGTCACAGTACGATGTACGCGCCGACGATGTGTATGGCAGAGTAATGGCAGTCTGCGATTTCCTCTCAGGCATGACTGATGTATATGCCCTCGACCTCTACCGTATGATACAAGGAATAGATATAAGATAAGTGATTCACTAATGAAAAAAGGTTTAAAAATAACGGGAATAATAATAGGCAGCATCCTTCTTCTGCTGCTTATCATCGAATGGGTAGGTTCACCCATTGCCAAAAAAGTAGTAGAAAATCACTCCGAGGCATGGATAGGCAGAAAAGTGGAAATAGGCAGCCTGCACGTCAATCCGTTCGTAGGCAGCGTCCGCATCAGAGATATGCACTGCACCGATGCCGACCTCGAAGGCGAATTTGTGAAGTTCGACGAACTATATGTGCAGGCGAGTCTCATTCGACTACTCGGACATAATATCTACCTGCGGCACATACACCTCAAAGATTTTGACATCAACCTTTGGAGCAACGATACCTGCTTCAACTTCTCCGACCTCCCTCAGCGTTTTGCCTCGTCGGACACTATCGCCGAAGCCGAACAAGACACCACGCCCTCGTCATGGCGCATATCGCTTAACGACATACGTCTGCAAGGCGGGGAGATAGCCTACTCCGACCGCAAGCGCGATAACAAGTGGAAGATAGAGCATGTCAACCTCAATATCCCCGGACTATATTTCGGCGACAAGCGTTCTGATGCCGGTCTGTCGTTAGACTTTCCGAACAACGGCGGCAACCTGCGACTGAAAGGGGCATACAACATGTCGTCAAACGACTACGCCGTATCCGCCGATTTCACAGAGATTAACCTCAACACCATAGAGCCGGTGCTGAAAGATATGATGAATATTGCATCGTTTGAGGCATGGCTGAACGGACATCTCGCCGCAAGCGGTAATATTGACGATATTATGGGTGTAAAGATAAGAGGTGACCTCTCGCTTCGCGACCTCAGTCTCACCGATGATGATAACGACCCCGTCATAGGACTGCAACACCTCACCGTGCAGATAGATGAGATTACCCCGTCCACTATGGCACTGCATTTCGACACTATCGCCCTCGATAGTATCTTCTTCAACTTCGAGCGGGCGAAAGACTATAACACCCTCTCCCGCCTATTGAAAGAGGCGGAGGATGCCGACTCGGACGAGGTGACGGATCAGCCCGCCGAAGAAGATGCCGCTCAGCCGACCTCGGCTGATGCCACAGCAACAGCATCCGCCCGCCCCGACCTGAGCGTCAAGCACTTCGCCCTGCGCAAGACATCCGTCCGCTACACCGACCGCACTCTATTCTCACCTTTCGAATATAACATTAGCGGCATCACAGCCCGCGCCGACAACCTCACTCTCGATGGTGATAACCACCTTATGCTCAACGGACACCTGCCTAACGGCGGCAGCCTCATGGCTAACTGGAGAGGCGGAATGGATTTCGACAAAGATAATGTCAGAATAGTGGCAATGCTCAAAAATGTGCACCTACAAGACCTCTCTCCCTGGATCGAATACATGTTCGCCCACAAAGTGGAGGACGGCACGCTCTCGCTCGCCTCGGATAACTCAATCAGAAAAGGCAAGATTGACGCTACGGAGAAACTCGACATCTACAACTTAACCCTCTCGGGGAAAAATGACAAGTTGGATGCCGAACTGAAATCCGTGCCTCTCAAACTCGGCGTTGAACTGCTGACCGACCTCAACGGCAAGATATCAATGACCGTACCCATAACGGGCGACATGAACTCCCCTAAATTCTCGCTTGGTAAGTTGATTGCCCAAACCATCGGTAATATCCTGCTCAAAGCCACCGCCGCCCCCTTCGCTGCCATCGCTACTGCTACTAACCAAAAAGAGGCAGGCGACCTCACGCAACTATCCATAGACCTGCTGCAACCCGACTTCAGCCTCGAGCAATATCGCAAGTTAGACCTTATCGCCGAAATGATGCAACAGCACGAAGACCTCTCGCTATGCCTCTATCAAGAGTTTAACCTGCAAAAGGCCATAGAAGAAAGGGCTGTCTTCAATCTCAAACGCTCCTACTATGAGTCGCAAAATGAGCCTATCGCAGGTGGTCAACTCACGCTTATCGACATCGAGAAGATACGCGCCGTAAAGACCAACTCCGCCTTCAATGCATACATAGAGCCTATGGTCGGCAAAGGCGGTTCATTAGAAAAACGAGCCGTTGCCTATTATGGCGCGGACACCCTGCAAACGCAGGTTTGTCAGCACGCCGAAAGGCGCAACCGCTTCGTCATCAGATACCTGAACGAACAGCAAGGAGTGGAAAAGACCAGAATAGAAGCACAAACGGCACCTATCGATTCCCTCAAAATATATAAGGGAAACAGCAGATACCAAATAAGATAAAGTACGATGTACAATGTACAATGTACGAAGTACGAAGTGACAAAGGACAAAGGACAAAGGACAATGAACGAAAAAATTGAAAATAAAGAACAGTTAGCGTGGCTATGGGTACCCACACTGTATTTTGCTGAGGGAGTACCTTATTTTCTTGTCAATCAGATATCTGTGGCGATGTTCACAACGCTTGGCGTTGCAAACGACTCAATGGCATTCTTCACCTCTCTCATCTATCTGCCTTGGGTTATCAAACCTTTTTGGGCTCCTTTTGTTGACCTTATCAAGACAAAGCGGATATGGATAATCAGCATGGAAGCACTAATAGCGATAACGATGATTCTCACGCTGATATCTATTCCGCATCCTGAGCCGGAAGCTATTCTCACGATGACGACTCCCGTCAAACTCTTTTATCTCACTCTTATTTGGTTTGTGATAATGGCCTTTGCCTCGGCAACGCACGATATTGCAGCCGACGGGTTCTATATGTTAGCCCTCTCGCCAAAACGACAAGCAGAGATGATAGGTTGGCGTTCCGTGTTCTACCGTCTGAGTAATGTGTTCTGCAACTCCGCATTGGTTGCCATCCCCGGCATTGTTGTGACGAAAGGTTACCAAATGACGACGGGGTGGCAGGTAACAATGGCTGTTGCCGCAGTCATTTATATTCTCATCACTATTTGGCATTTCTTCACAGCACCAAAGCCGATAGACGACCGCCCCGCCACCAATACTTCCGCAAAAGAGATTGCACGCGGCTTTATTGATGCCTTTTACACATTCTTCTCTAAAAAAGGCATAGTTCTTGCCCTTTGTTTTATGCTTTTATATCGCTTGCCTGAGGCTTTTCTCGTGAAGATGGAGGCTCCGTTCCTGCTTGGTTCGGCAGACCAAGGCGGTATGGATATGCCGCTACAGACCTACGGAGTGGTATATGGCGTGATAGGCGTATGTTTCCTACTGCTTGGCGGCATTCTCGGCGGTAGGTATATTTCGCGGGTAGGTCTCAAACGCTCACTATGGTGGATGGCGGCGGCAATAACCTTGCCCGACCTCGCCTTTGTATATCTGTCGGTCTGCAGGCCTACAAATATCGCACTTATCGCATCTGCCATCGCTATTGAGCAAATGGGCTACGGGTTCGGCTTCACCGCCTATATGATGTACCTCGTCTTCTTCTCCGAAGGCGAATATAAGACAACCCACTATGCGCTCTGTACCGGCTTTATGGCGCTGTCAATGATGCTGCCGGGGATGGCGGCGGGGAAATTGCAACTTATGCTCGGCTACCGGAAGTTCTTCGTGTTCGTTATAGCCTGCTGCACTTTAACGCTAATTGTTACCTACTTCGTTAGAAGGCAAGTTGACGAGGACTACGGAAGAAGTACCAAGTGACAATTAATGTACAAAGGGACGATGTACAATGTACAAAGGGACGATGTACAATGTACAAAGGGACAAAGTGACAAAGGACAAAGTACGATGATAGAAAATTACTAAAACGATGAAAAAGAATATTCCCAATCTTATCACTTGCTGCAATTTGTTATGTGGTGCAATTGCGGTTGTTCTCGCTTGTGAAGGGCTTTTTATATGCTCTTTCGGTTGCATACTGCTCGGCGCATTATTCGACTTCTTCGACGGTATGAGTGCTCGTCTGCTTAATGTCAGTTCCCCCATAGGCAAGGAGTTAGACTCGCTCGCCGATGTTATCACCTTCGGTCTTGCTCCGTCGGTAATGCTAATGCAGTCGGTTAGACTAGCTACTGAGCAGAGCAACTACTCATGGGGTTGGTGGAGCCTCGTCTTCCTCATAATGGCGGCTTTCTCTGCTTTCCGTCTTGCGAAGTTCAACTGCGACACCCGCCAAACGGACTCTTTCATCGGTCTTGCCACCCCCGCCAATGCGCTCTTTTGGGCTTCACTTATTACAACCTACCCCGATATGGCATCATGGGCGATGTGGCTGCCGTGGGCATTACTCGCTCTGTGTTTTATCAGTTGCTACCTGTTAGTGGCAGAGCTGCCGATGTTCTCACTCAAGTTCCACGACATGAGCCTGCAGAATAACCGCGTCCGTTATATCTTTCTCATCGGCAGCGTACTGATAATCATCCTCTGCGCCTTACTCGGCAAGGTGCTCATATCCGGCAGTTTTATCATCGTTTGGTACCTGATTGCCGGACTACTCAACAGAATAAAAAACAAGTAAACAGCAGGTTAACCACAAATAGAGCAATGATTATGAAACGCCACACTCTTCTTTTGTTACTTCTTACTTCTATTGCATTGCAAGCAGAAGATATCCCCGCAGGCTATTACGATGCGATAGAGGGATTAACCGACTCAGTACTCAAGTCACAACTCTCGACCATAATATACGGCGGTGAGCGGTATGAATATGGCACCACCACATACCACTCTTCCAATCACCCCCCTGAGTGGGTGAAAGGAGACCTCAAAGCATACGGCACATGGCAGGCTTTTCCGCTAACCGACAGGCGCGAGGACGGCAGTATCTGGGATATGTACACCAATAGCGTACGCTACTACCCCTGCAAACAAGGCGAATCGGGCTGCTCGCTCAATATAGAACATTGTCTGCCTAAATCGTGGTGGGGATGGAATAAGAACGACACAAGAGAAGGATCGCTATTAGCATATCGCGACCTATGGCACCTCAATCCGTCTGACGCACAAGCCAATAGCAGCAAGAGTAACTATCCCCCCGGGCACGTGGTGAAAGGTGATAAATTTGACAACGGTTCCTTCCGCATGGATAGCAAAGCCAAGTCGCAATACGGATATATATGCTTTGAGCCGGCAGCCGAATATCGCGGGGATTTCGCTCGCGCATATTTCTATGTGGCCACGGCATACCAAAACATTGAATGGGATAGCACATACATCACAACAGGATACATTACCCCCGACCTCAGCCGCTTCTTCTCTGAAGCGATAACGCAAGTGCTACTCGATTGGCACCGCGCTGATCCCGTCAGCACAAAAGAGATATGCCGCGCAGAGCAGATATCCTCTATACAGCATAACCGTAACCCCTATATCGATTATCCCGAACTCGTTGAATATATCTGGGGTAACAAAAAAGGCGTTAGCGTATCGCTTAGCGACCTTACCTGCACCGCAGGCACCGCTTACTGCCCCGAATATATTCCGGCAGCCCCCACAGAGCACCTTTACGACACTCTGCTCGCTTTCCCCGCATTGACGAAAGAGACAGTCAACGCTGTGCCTAACTGCTTCGCATCTGACAAGATACAGTCCAACGGCACCGCCTCCATCACTATGGGGACATCTGCCACCGACGGCTATTTAGCGTTCTCCTCGCTTAATCTGCAAGATACTGCCATTCTCACTTTCCGCGCTTCCATATATAATACCGCAGAAACGATGCAACTCGATGTCTATACGGGTAACACATTGCTCCATTCTATTTACGACACGGCACAACTGAACACCCGCAACGAAATAAGGTATCAAGTTGCCATCCCCGCAGGCACTGACTCTATCACTGTCGTTTCAGTCGGCGGGAGTACCAAGACTCGCGCCTGTATGCAAGAGCTATATCTGCTAAAGGCAAAGGAGGTAGGACAAAGTACAAAGTACGAAGTACCAAGTGACAAAGTACCAAGTGACAAAGTACCAAGTGACAAAGCAGAGAAATATCTGCAAAACGGTGTACTCTACCTCAGACACTCAGGAAACACCTATGACAGTATGGGAAGAATAATAAGAAATTAAAAGAAGCAGAGAACGTCTGAGAACGTTCAGACTTTAGTGGAGAACGTCTGAGAACGTTCAGACTTTAGTCGGCATTCAATGCCGACTTTATAAAAACGAGAGATATAACGAGAGATATAACCAGAGATATAACGAGAGATATAACGAGAGAGATAATTATATTTAATTAGCAATTAAAGATGAATAAAATCAGTTATGCATTAGGTCTGTCGTTAGGGCAGAACATGCGCAGTTCAGGCGTTACAAGCCTCGAATACAACGACCTCGTTGCAGGTATCAAAGCAATAATGGAAGGTCAGAGACCTGCAATCAGTTATGAAGAAGCACAGCAAGTGCTCAACTCTTTCTTCTCCGATTTAGAGTCAAAGGCAGCAGGTGCAGCCAAAGAAGCAGGTGAGCTTTTCCTTGCCGAGAATGCCAAACGTCCTCAGGTAAAGACTACAAGCAGCGGTCTGCAATACGAAGTGATTGAGGGCACTATCGGACAAAAGCCTAAGGCAACCGACAAAGTGAAAGTGCATTACGAAGGCACATTAGTAGATGGCACGGTTTTTGACTCATCATATAGGCGCGGTGAACCTATATCGTTTGGACTTCAGCAAGTGATAGCAGGCTGGACAGAAGGGCTGCAACTGATGTCAATCGGCTCTAAATATAAGCTTTACATCCCCTATCAACTCGGTTACGGCGAACGCGGAGCAGGTGCCTCTATCCCACCCTACTCAGCACTGATCTTCACCGTCGAACTATTAGGAATTGAATAACCGGAAGAACCGGAATAACCGGAATAACCGGAATAACCGGAATAGCCGGAAGATACGGAAGATACGGGATAAAGTCTGAACGTTCGGAGACGTTCACCACTAACGTTCGGAGACGTTCTCCACTAAAATATAGAAAGCCTGAAAATTCGGGAAATATAGAAAATAAAAAAACTACGATAATGAAAAAAACATCAATTCTTGCATTATTGGCTTTAGCCACATTGGCGTGCAGCAACTCATACAACGCCAAAATTCCTGTAATGAACAATACTAACGACTCCATCAATTACGCCATCGGTCTTGTCAACGGAGCGCAGATCCGCATGCAGCAACTGAATGAAGCAGACGAGAAGTCATTAGACCAAGCCGCAACAGAGTTTGTGGATGCGCTGCAACGCGGTTGGGACGGCAAAGTGGAAAAGCAGAGCGAAGCTGCCCGCATAGGACATAATATCGGTTCTGCATTACGCACATCTGAAGAGAAAGGTCTGGCGGATAACCCCGCTTGGACATTAGACGAAAAGGTATTCTTCCAAGGTCTGATCAATGGTATTCACGGCGATGAGAGCGTTATGGACGCCTCTGCTGCCCGCGACTATTTCCAAAAAGCTTACCAATCGGCACCTGCCGCTGAAAATCACAAGCAGGACAAACCCGTCAAAGCAAAATGCGTTGATAAGCCAAAGACTATCGAACTCCAATCGTTCCTTGACTCTGTAAACTACGCTTTTGGTTTGCTTAACGGCGATGATATAGGCAAATACGTGCTCGAAGCCGACAGCGACGGCACTATGCGCAAAGAATTAATTGAGGCTATCAATAAATCTCTATCTTCCAAGAATAAATATCCTCAACTCGTGCAGTTGGGCGAGCAGATCGGCAAGACTATAAAAGACCAGTCAGAGCAGGGTCTGATAGGCGTTCCTGAACTGACAACCGACTTCGAACTTATCAAGCAGGGGTTCATCAATGGAATAAAAGATTTCGGCGAGTGGGACGCTGTGTCGGCAGGACATTTTATTCAAGAGGCAATCGAAGATATCAAAAACGGCACAACCAAGGCTGCCGGTGAAGCCTTCCTCGCAAGCAACGCCCTCCGCGAAGGTGTTATCGTTACCGAATCGGGTCTGCAATATGAGGTGCTGAAAGAGGGTAAAGGCGAGCACCCTACGGCTACCGACCGCGTAAAGGTGCACTACCACGGCACTCTCATCGACGGCACCGTATTCGATTCTTCCGTTGATCGCGGCGAACCTATCACTTTTGCTCTGGATCAAGTCATCGCCGGCTGGACTGAAGGCGTACAACTGATGACAGTAGGCTCAAAATATAAATTCTATATCCCGCAAGAGTTAGGCTACGGTTGCCGCGCCGCAGGACATATACCTCCATGCTCAGCACTCATCTTCGAAGTAGAACTGCTCGCAATAGAATAAGAAAAAGCCTTAAATTTGTCAGGTGATGGGAATTATAGCACGACAGAGTATTAAGGGTACGATAGTTACCTACATTGGAGTCTTTGTCGGCTTTATAACCACCTTTTTCGTACTAACCCGTTTCCTCAGCGCAGAGGAAATCGGGTTAGTTCGTGTCTTAACCGACACCGCCGTGCTTTTTGTCGGCTTGGCAGGATTAGGCACCACAACCTCAACCGTTCGCTTCTTCCCCTACTTCAAGCAGAGCAAAGTAGCAGGTGAGAACGATACGGAGGCAAAAGCAATAAGCGAACCGGTGGAGAACGTCTCCGAACGTCTGGTAGTGGAGAACGTCTCCGAACGTCTGGTAGTGGAGAATGTCTCCGAACGTCTGGTAGTGGAGAACGTCTCCGAACGTTCAGATCCACATGCCTCAAACAGCCGGAGAAATTCGTATAACGGATTCTTCTTTTGGACGGTAAGCATCCCCTTTATCGGCTTCCTCATCTTCACGATAATCTATTGGGCGCTGCACATCCCTTTGCAAAATATATTCGCAGAGAAATCACCGCTTTTTGTTGACTACTACTATTTTGTTCTCCCACTGGCTTTTTTCATGCTCTATCAGACTATCTTCGAGACCAATGCCAATGTTCTGATGCGCATAGTAGTACCGAAGATGGTAAGAGAGTTATGGATACGCGTTTTCCTCCTCGTTTCATACTTGCTCTACGCATTCCGCTATATATCACTTGACGGATTGATAATAATGATATGCGGCAGTTACGGCTTGGCAGCATTGGCAAATATCATTTATGTGTTCGCATACGGACACATATCTCTGCGTCCGGATTTCAGTTTTCCCGACCGCACGTTAGTCCGCAAATATCTCTTTTACACCCTCTTTCTTATTCTATCAGCAGTAGCAACCGTCATAACCCCGACCTTATCTTCTTATTTTATCACCGCACAGATGGGTTTAGATAGTACAGGAGTGTTCGCCATCGCCACTTATATGGCTGCCATGGTAGCCATTCCGTTCCGCAGCCTTAACGCTATCGCCAATCCTCAAGTAGCACAGACGATAAAAGATAACGACAATCAATCATTGTCAACGCTTATCAAACAAGTTAGCAATAACGGCTTTCTCGTGGGAACACTTATTCTTGCTCTGATATGGACTAATATTGACTTTATCTTCCATATTCTGCCTAATGGAGAGACCTACGAGGTAGGTAAATATGTAGTTTTACTGCTTGGCATATCACAACTAAACATCGCCACTTTTAATATCAATGCCTCTGTGCTTAATTATTCCTCCTACTACTACCTGTCGCTTATTCTCTCGTTTATACTCACCGTCTTATCTCTTATTCTCAACAATTTCTTAATACCTATTTGGGGAATAAACGGGGCAGCCCTTGCGAGTGTTCTCAGTTACTCAATCTATTACGGTTTGCTTTGCTTGATAACGCGCATCCTCTGCCACGTCTCCGTCTTTTCTACCGGTCATCTAAAGACTCTCGCTGTTATTCTCACACTCACCGCGCTTTGCTATGCCGTGGACCTCATAAACATAAATATCTTCGCTGCCACAGCAGTGAAGATATCTATCTGGTGCCTCACCATTCCGGTCATCATACGCCTAAACATATCGCCGGAAATGAATAACACCCTCAAAACTTTATTTAGGAAGCGGTGAAAAACACCGTCTCTACCATTGAACGTTCGGAGACGTTCTCTACTATTGAGAGACGGTGAAAAACACCGTCTCTACCATTGAACGTTCGGAGACGTTCTCTACTATTAAGAAGCGGTGAAAAACACCGTCTCTACCGTTGAACGCTCGGAGGCGTTTTCTACTATTGAGAAGCGGTGAAAAACACCGTCTCTACCGTATGGTCTTATCAGTACTGCGCTGCGTCATATACCTCATCCGCCACTTCCGAGCCCTTGAGGTGCTCAATGATGCAGAAAGCGAAATCGGCAGACAGCCCCGGACCTTTGGCAGTAATCACATTCTTCGACTCTACCACCAAGCCTCCTATATAAGCATTGCCTAAATAGTGTTCAAAGCCCGGATAGCAAGTAGCCTGCTTACCGTCAAGAATACCGAGATCGCCCAGCACTGACGGCGCAGCACATATAGCCGCTATCTCTTTGTTCTCAGCATTATGCGCCTTAAGCAAATCGCACAACTCAGGGAACTCACCCAAGCGGCGTGAACCGCCCGGAAGAATAAGCATCCGAGCGTCAGAAAAATCACACTCCGAAAATAACTTGTCAGCGAGCACAACAATGCCGTGGGAACCTCTTACGGGTATCTCTCCCTCGCAGGACACCATCGTCACATCTATACTCGCTCTTCGAAGCAGATCAACGGTCGTCAGTGCTTCGATTTCTTCAAAACCGGTAGAAAGAAAAAGATAATTCATAATTATTTAAGTTTGAAGACATAAGTTATCGTACCTATCACATCGCCTTCTCCTGCTGTAAATGACGCTTGTTTAGCAGCTTGAATAGCCGCATCGATAAGGGTCTGGTCGGATGTGTCGGTTCCTTGACCGCGAGTGGCGGATATCACTTTCCCTGCTGCGTTTACCCTTATCTGCACAACTACCACTCCCTCCGAATTAGAATTATATACCGGATCGGACAAATCACCTTTCAGGTCTCTACCCGTCAGGCTCCAGCCGTGTCCTCCTGATTTTCCTGCACCTACGCCGCCGCCGTTGGCTGCCGGATTACCTTTATTAGCAGAGCCTTGCGTATCGCCTGCCCCGCTGCCTTGTGACGGATTATTGAACAGACTCCCCATCTGCGCAGCCTTATCACGCTTGGCTTGCTCCTCTGCCGCTTTCGCGGCAGCACGCTCTGCCGCCTCGCGCTCGGCTTTAGCCTTCGCCTCAGCAGCAGCCTTCTCTTGCGCACGCCTCTCTGCCTCAAGACGCTCTTTCTCCTTCTGCGCACGCTCACGCTCACGAGCCTCCGCAAGCTCTTGTTCACGGCGTTTCTTTTCCTGCTCGCGCTGTAGTGCTAATGCCTCCTCGTCTTCCTGAGTCATCAAATCGTTTGACGAAGGAGGTGCGGGGGCCGAAGGAGCAGCAGCCGGCGCAGGTTCGGGAGAGGGAACAGGCAACGGCGTAGGCTCCACCTCTCCGCTACCTTCCATAGCATCACCAAAAGCAACCTCTATACCCTCTTCCTCCGGAACAAAAGGACTATCGAGATATAGATACCATAACAACAAGAACAATAGTAGCATAACTATTATTGTACTCACCGTTGCTATAATCTTAGAATCGTGCTTCATCGTACCCCTTTAGTACATTGTACTTAACATATTTATATTCGGCTACACCAAAGTAATCCGTTGTCACCTGCTATCCGCGGCCGTAACTATTTTTTCGTTGCTATAACCAATTTCATATGATTTTGATTAGCGATATCGAGTACATGCACAACCTCTTTATAAGCGATATCTTCATCGGCATGCAAAGCGATATACATAGTCGAATCTTGCGCTTGGATACCGGCAAGATATGCCTCCAAGGCATCTTGATCAATAGGCACCGGTTTCTTACCGTTAAGTGCCACGGAATAATTGCCGATATTATCAATATAGACCTTCGCCACCACCTGACGGGTGTTAGTCTTTGCGCGAGCCTGCGGCAGATTAATCTTTATATCATTAGGGGCAGACATCGTACTTGCCATCACGAAGAAGATAAGCAAGAGGAAAATGAGGTCAGTCATTGACGACATAGAGAATGATGCCTCAGCTCTATTTCTGCGTTTTAGTGCCATATCTTTGTTTTTTTAGCGAAGCAGTGCTTTGTTATTCCTTATGCCGGCTCGTTCAGCAGGTCAAGGAAATCCATTGTGCGGGCCTCTAACTGCCTTACGACCCTGTCAACACGGGCAACAAGTAAGTTATATGCGAATATGCACAAGATACCTACTATCAAACCGCCGATGGTAGTTACCATAGCCTGATACATACCTTCCGACAATGTTGATAACTCTATCACGCCCGAGTTAGAACCTGCCATATTGTAGAACACATTTACCATACCGATTACCGTTCCGAGGAAACCTATCATAGGTGCACCCGAAGCAATAGTGGCGAGGATACCGAGGTTCTTCTCCAAAATAGCCACTTCAAGATTACCGACATTCTCTATCGCTACCATCACATCCGACATCGGGCGGCCGATACGCGTAATACCCTTCTCTACCATGCGAGAAGAGGGCGTATTGGTCTGATGGCAGAGGTTGAGAGCAGAGTCAATCTTGCCGTCATGAATATAATCTTTTATCCTATCCATAAACGACTTATCCTCCTTTTGTGCCTTATGAAGTACTACCAAACGCTCTACAAAAATCCATATAGCGCATGCCAATAGCACGGCAAGAACAATCATTATCCAACCGCCATACTGAGCCATAGTCCATAAGCTTATCGGCTCTTGTTCAATAACTTCGGCAACATACTCAGGTGCCACCGCTGCTGTGTCAATAATCTGAAGTAACATATAATTGAAATTGAAATTTGAAAATCAAAAAATCAGGTTCTCTCTTACCCCTTTATTTTTTCCTTATACTGCGCTATCGTCTCTTCTATTCCGAGGTAGAGAGCATCTGCTATCAGTTGGTGCCCAATCGACACCTCGTCTATCCACGGAAAGGAATTAATCAGCAGAGACAGGTTATCGCGAGTCAGGTCATGCCCTGCATTAAGCCCGAGCCCCGATTCTTTAGCCTTCTCTGCCGCAGGACGATACATATCTATCGCATATTGGGGATCCGTCATAAACAACTCGGCATACGGACCCGTATATAACTCTACTCTGTCTGCGCCTACCTTCTTCGCTCCCGCCACCATTTCCTTCACCGGATCAACGAATAGCGAAACACGGATATTTTCGACATGGAAAATATTTATTAACTCTGATAAGAAAGCCGCCTCATGAATAGTATCCCAGCCATGGTTGGAAGTGAGTTGCTCAGGCGAGTCGGGAACAAGCGTTACCTGCGCAGGGTGAACCTCACAAACGAGCCGCACGAACTCAGGCGTAGGAAACCCCTCGATATTCAGCTCCACACCTATCGCCTTCTTCACTGCATATACGTCATCATAACGAATATGCCTGCCATCCGGACGAGGGTGCACCGTTATCCCATCCGCACCGAAACGCTCACAATCGCGAGCAAACTGCACTACATCAGGCACGTTACCACCACGAGAGTTACGCAACGTCGCCACTTTGTTGATATTTACACTTAACGATACCATACCTCATTACCCGTTCACACCTATCCCGCCTCTCTCTTCCGCCGCGCAGGATTAAATCAGACGTTTTCTCCCCGCATATTTCCTCTGCAATCCGTACAAAGTTAATAAGTTTTTCTGAATTACACAAAGGATATTTGAAAAAAAAATGATAACACATTTTTTTTTGCTATATCAAGCATTTTATAGTACTTTTGTGTTGCACAAAGTACCAAGTGACGAAGTACCAAGTACCAAGTACCAAGGAGACGTTCTCCACTAAAAGGCTGCAAAATATTAAAACTGATGAACACAATAGGTAACACTTTTCGTTTCACGTCATTCGGGGAGAGTCATGGTCCTGCAATAGGAGGCATCATCGACGGCTGTCCTTCGGGAATGAGAATTGATATATCAGTCATCAACGCCGCCCTTCAGAGGCGATGTCGCACCTCTTTTGGCACTTCTCAGCGCGCCGCTGACGAAAGAGACGAGGTCGAATGGCTGAGCGGACTGCTTGACGGCGTAACACTCGGCACCCCCATTGCCTTCCTTATTCGCAACACCGACGCTCGCTCCTCCGACTACGAAGACCTCGCCGATGTCTTTCGCCCCGGGCACGCCGATGAAGCCTATCAACTGAAATACGGCATACGCGACTACCGAGGCGGAGGCAGAGCCTCAGCAAGAGAGACGGCAGCCAGAGTAGTAGCAGGTTGCATTGCCATGCAAATTATTGCCACAAAGGGCATAAAAATAGAAGCAGAGGTTGTACAGGTCGGCAAAGCACTTACCGATTATGAAGATATTATCACTCAAGCAGCTGAAGAAGGCGACTCGGTCGGAGGTGTTGTCCGCTGCCTGATAAAAGGTATGCCGGCGGGAATAGGAGAGCCGGTCTTCGGCAAACTGCAATCGCAGTTGGCGGCGGCCATGATGAGCATTCCCGCTTGCAGAGGTTTCTTCTTCGGACACATCGAGAAACTGAGCAGTGTCACCCCCGACACCATACCTTTCGCCGCGATGCGCGGCAGCGCGAATAACAAACTGTCGGACGGCATCTCAGGCGGCATAACCGACGGAGCCGATATCTGCTTCTCTTGCGTCTTCAAGCCCACCCCCTCTATCTCTCAACCGCAGATGATGCGAGTGCAGTCTGCGCACAGTGTCTCTGATAACTCTGCCGATGACACCTACCGCAAGGTCAGCATCAAGGGCAGGCACGATGTGTGCGTCGCCATGCGAGCCGCACCGGTAGTAGAAGCAATGGCAGCCCTCGTCCTCGCCGACAACATGCTCTCCCGCACAACGGCCCGCAACGAATAGCAATTGGCACTGAGGCACGGTAAATATAGGTGACTATTGAACGTTCGGAGACGTTCTCGACTTCGCACAAAAAAACCGCGCCTTACAGCGCGGTTTTTCATGTGTCTGAACGTTCGGAGACGTTCTCCACTTTCCTGCGAGTCTTCTTATTGGAAGTTAGCTCTGTTATCAACTACATCGGCATTATCGTCGAGCATCTGCATAATCTGATATTTGAGCGAGTATGCGAAGCGAGAGTTCAGATTGGCTATTTGAAGTTCTTTATTAAACTCGCCATTGGCAGTCTTCTTTTCGCCACCTTGTATCACAAATACGCCACTGCTACCCTTCACGGCTGCCACTTCACCACTCTCTAACCTCAGTGCTTCACCTATCGCAGCAGGCTCAACACCGGCAGAACCGAAGCGGTAAGAAGCGAGAGAGACACCCTCAGCGGTGCGCACCTCTGCGTCTAATTCCTTCGCAGCCTCTTCAAGCGAAGTAACGCCGGCAAGTTGCTGCTTAAGCATCTCTGCCTTCTTGTCGTTCATCACCTCATAACGCAGCTCACTTGCAACTGATTCCAACGGACGATATTCGCCGTCAAACACCTCAGCCAGTGTCGCTACAATAAAGCGATCACCACACTCGAACACATCGCTCACATCGCCTTCTTTTGCCTCGAAAGCCCAACGAACGATAGGACGAGATGACTTGAGATCTTGAACCTTATCCGTTGTCTTCAGAAGATTGGTAGCAGTGAGGACATCGCGGTTTTGCGCATCAGCACTATCACGGAAGACACTCTCCGACGGACAACTTACGATAAACTGCTTTGCCTCGTTATATAACTTAGCATACGTCTTTGACGAAGCTGTCACATCACGAGCAAGGATAGCAAGTTTGACCTTAGGCGTGGCTTTGCTTATATTAAGCACCTCAAAGGTCTGCTCTACACCGCCGATAGTCACTGTTACGCGCTCACCTTTCTTTGCAAGGAAAGCCTTGTCTGCCAAATCCTTCGGCATATCTTGCTCACGAACCCAACCTATCTCGCGGTCTTCACCGCCTTCTTCGGGAGCAATGCCCCTTAACTCTACTGAGTCAGGCAGAGAATAACCGGCTTCAACTAAGCGAGCCATGGAATAGGTGTTATCGGCAAAAGTAATATCGGTTACATTACCCGCCTTGGCATCCTTACCGAAAGCGAACTCCTTATACTGCTCAGGTACTTCATCAATTGAGAGGTTACGACCGCTGTAAGTAACATCAGAGTTTACGTTCACCACGGTCATCACATCGTCGGTAGTATAGAACTCGTCTTGCAGACGCTTCATGAGCAACTCCGTTTCCTCATAATCTTCGCGCAAAGGAACGATAGGGAATGCCACATAAGCGATTGTGCGGTTCGGCATTTGCTTATACTGGCTCTTCTTCTTGTCGTACAAAGCCTTGATATCGCTATTCTTAACAGTCACGAGAGAGTCGGCTATAGCAAAATAAGGTTTGCTTACATATTCTACATCTACGCTCTGCTGCGCCTCATCAAAGGCGTGCTTAGCATCAAGCGAGTTAGCAGTAAGGCAGGAAGAGAAAAGTGAAGTATATTTCTCCTGCATACGGGTGATGCGTACTATATCCTGCCAGTAGAACCAATATGTCCTTGCCTGATTGAGATAAGCCTGCTGGTCGGCACTCTCTGCCTCATCATCAAGATGAGAGACGAACTGCATCAGTTGCTGACGATTGAACTGCCCCGTTTCGTCATAGAAGGCACGGCGTGAACTGATAATATTATGCACGTTTTCACCGAAGCACTGGTCTGCCAGTTCCTTAGCGGTGATAGTCATACCTATCTTCTTCCCCTCAGCCTGCAAGGTGTAATCTGTGAGGAACATACGCCACACTTCCTGACGAAGTTCGGCAGACATATCCTCATCGATGTCATTCCTGCCTGTCTCAATCTTATAGACTTCCGTCAGGCGGTCTTTGGCAGCCTCATACTCCGTATAGTGAATCTTCTGCCCCTCAACCTCGCCTATATACTCGCGACGACGATTGAAGTATGACGTACCGGAAGAGAGGAAGTCGCCTATTATAAATGCAAACATGGCAAGACCTACTATTACTATCAGCAGGACGCCATGATTACGAATTTTTCCTAATGTTGCCATAATCTATTTAAAAGAAATGTAAAATGAAAAATGTAAAATGAAAATTTTATTCTACTTACTTTTTCACTTTCTGAACGATAGCCTTGAATGCTTCCGGCTGATTCATAGCGAGGTCGGCAAGCACCTTACGGTTGATTTCAATACCAGCTTGATGAAGAGCACCCATCAACTGGCTGTAACTCATACCCTCAAGACGAGCGGCAGCATTGATTCGCTGAATCCATAAAGCGCGGAAATTGCGTTTCTTATTACGACGATCACGGAAAGCGTAGGTAAGACCTTTCTCCCAAGTATTTTTGGCTACGGTCCAAACATTGGCACGGGCTCCAAAATTGCCTCGAGTGAGGCTCATGATTTTTTTACGACGGTTGCGTGAAGCAACATGATTTACTGATCTTGGCATAATTTTTTTGATTTTGATTGCAGGCGACGTCGGGATTTCCCTTCGTACTTTGTCCCTTTGTACATTGTACATCGTCCCTTTGTACTTAGTACTTATCTTTTGCCTGACATTCGTTAATAATTTAAGTTAACTGTCGTTTAGCGTAGCAAAAGCATCTCTTTTACTGATTTGAGATTGTCGTGATCAACAATTGCGAAGTGCGTAAGGTTACGCTTTTGCTTCTTTGTCTTCTTAGTCAAGATGTGACTCTTGTACGCATGTTTGCGACGGATTTTACCGCTTCCGGTCAGCACAAAACGCTTCTTTGCACCGGAGTTTGTTTTAACTTTTGGCATTTTTCTAAAATTTAATTTGGTTATTATTTATCGTCTCTCAGGCAGCCTAAGCCCGGAAACTGTTTTGCTTTCCACTTTCAACTGTAACTTTAGGGCTCTGCCCGCGCTCACTTCTTCTGCTTTGGAGTGAGGAAGACTATCATTCTTTTCCCCTCAAGTGTCGGCACGCGATCCGGACGACCATACTCCTCTAAGTCTTGGCAGAAACGCGCAAGCAGCAATTCGCCCTGCTCCTTAAACATTATCGCACGCCCGCGGAAGAACACATACGCCTTCACCTTCGACCCCTCCTTTAAGAACTCTTGCGCATGCTTCAGTTTGAAGTTATAGTCGTGATCATCGGTCTGCGGTCCGAAACGAATCTCCTTGATAACCACCTTCGCAGAATTCTGCTTCTGCTCCTTCTGCTTTTTCTTCTGTTGATAAAGGAACTTCTGATAGTCCAAGATGCGACATACAGGAGGCACTGCACTTGCGCTAATCTCTACAAGATCAAGATTCTGCTCATCAGCCATACGCATAGCGTCACGGTATGAATATATACCTTGCTCTACATTGTCGCCTACAAGGCGTACTTCTTGAACGCCGCGTATCTTGTCGTTGATACGATTCGGCATCTCTTTCTCACGAGGACGGCGTTGGTCCTTGCCTCTACCGTTAGTTGGTTGTGTTGCGATAATTGTAAACGCTTTAAAATTAAACTTAAGTTACTCGTACATAGCGTAAGCACTTCGTACTTCGTAAAGTGGTGAACGTCTCCGAACAAGTGGTGAACGTCTCCGAACGTTCAGAGTGGTGAACGTCTCCGAACGTTCAGACTTTATTTGTCCTTCGTACTTATCCCCACGTCTTGCAAAATTACGGCTTTTTTTTTATGTGACAAAATAATTTTGAAAAAAAACAACATTTTCTGCAATTTTCAGAGATGAATTTGCATATATAAGGAAATAAACTTAACTTTGAACTAAGTACCAAGTGACGAAGTAGAGACGGTGTTTTTCACCGTCTCTCAGAAATACCAAGTACCAAGTGACAAAGTACCAAGTACCAAAGTACCAAGTGACAAAGTACCAAGTACCAAAGTGCCAAGTACCAAAGTGCCAAGTACCAAAGTACGATGTACGATTGTCCGCTGCACTTATATTTCTCGTTTTTATAAAGTCGTTCTCGTTTTTATAAAGTCGGCATTTAATGCCGACTAAAGTCTGAACGTTCTCAGACGTTCACTACTAAAGTTTGAACGTTCTCAGACGTTCACCACTGCGTAACTTTTAATTCTAATTCTATATTTCCGCTATGAAAATTTCAAAATTCATTCCGGCCTTTTGCTTAATAGGAGCATTGGCGTTCTTTTCATGTAACATTATTCCTAACGACCCCGAAGGTCCGGGGCGCAGAACGGATGACACCACTACCGTCACCCCCTCCGACACCGCTACTACTATTGACTACAGTGCTCTCGGTGACCTGCCGACAGGCTGCCTTACCGTAGCAGAAGCGATAGAAAAAGGTAAAGCCTTATCCGGGACTGACACTACCGAATTCGTTTATATACGCGGTTATGTGAAGAAGATTGCTTCCAAGCACGAAGACGGAGTTAAGCAATATGGCAACGGCAGCTTCTATATGGTTGATGCCCCCGCCGATAGCGAAGACTTCTACGCCTTCCAAGTCTATTACCTCGACGGAAAGAAGTTCACCGATCCCGCACAAGTAGCAGTAGGAGACCTCGTTGTGCTATACTGCCGCATCATCAACTACAACGGAACGATAGAATCTGCCGGCAAAGGTACCGGATACATCTATAAGACCACCAACAACTTCGTACCAACCGTTGTGCAAGTGGATAACGACGGCACTGAGCAGAAACCGTTCACTCCGTCAGAGGTTATCGCCCTGAACAACACCAAATCAGGGACATACTTCGTTAAAGGTTATATCGTTGGTCAGGTTAACGGTAAGAATATGAGCGGCGCAGAACTTGCAGCACCCTTTACCGGTAACGACAGCGGAGTGGGAACGAACCTTCTCCTCGCTACCGCAGCCGACGAGACGAACACCGCCAATATGGTTCCTATTCAGCTACCCGCCTCTATGCGTGAATTCTCACTGCCCGCAGTGCCTGAAAACTTAGGCAAGGAACTGCTCGTCTATGGCTCTCTCGAAGCATACTTCGGGCAACCGGGCGTTAAGAATCTCGAATATGCTCTGTTTAACAGCAAAGAATACGGAGTTAAGCCCGACCCGTCAAAAACAGAAGGAGCAATGCTCAACGAGACCCTACTCAGCCAAGAGTCCTTCAATAAATTCACCGTTGTCAGCATCATAGGCGACCTCACTTGGACCTTCGACTCCAAATACGGAGCAAAGATGAGCGGCTATGCTGATGGTAAGACAAACGAAAACGAAGACTGGTTCATCTCGCCCGCTATCGACCTTACGGGTAAAGATGCCAAGCTCTCTTTCGAGCACGCCCGCGGACCGGCATCCAGCATGAGTATCGCCACCGAAGGGCACTACACTCTTTGGGTATCAAACGACTTTGAAGGCAATGATGCACAAGCAGTACAATCTGCCACTTGGACAGAACTGACAATCCCGACACACGGCACCACCGGTTGGGGATTTGTCAACTCGGGTGAGATAGCCGTTCCCGCTGCTAACCGAGCCGCTAACTGCCGCTTCGCATGGAAATATGTCTGCGATAACAAGGAATCAGCCACTTGGGAGATAAACAATGTTATTGTAAAATAGTGGGCAACGCCTCCGAGCGTTTAGTAGAGAACGCCTCCGAGCGTTCTCTTGGGACGCGGACGGCTCGTCTGGGACGCGGACGGCTCGTCCGCGATGTTGATTGGTAGTGGAGAACGCCTCCGAGCGTTCAACGGTAGTGGAGAACGCCTCCGAGCGTTCTAAGTTTTAAAGTAGGCGAATTGGGCGAAAAACTTCGTTTTTTTGTTTATTTTGGTCAGCAATTACCCACAATTATCCAAAAATTAAAATTTTTGGCGAAATAAGTGGGAAACTTTAGTAAATAAACAACATCGTCCGCTATGACGCTAAACTACCCGCTACCACCGGCAGCGTAAAAAGCGGTAACATGGTAAAAAGGCGTTTATTGACACTGTTTGCGACATCTTGAAATCTTCGCAACATTTCGTAATAGACAATGGACGTAATACAATAGTATATAGCGTCGATAATTCAAAAAGAAACTGTCAACTGAGGTAATGAAAGACGAGATAATTCTATACCAACCGAATGCCGAAGTGCAACTGGAAGTGCAGATTGGCGAAGACTCGGTGTGGCTCACACAGGAGCAAATAGCATTGCTATTTGGAACACAGCGTCCCGCCATTACAAAACACTTGAACAATATCTACAAAAGCGGCGAACTTGATATACAAAGCACATGTTCCATTTTGGAACGTATGGGTAATGACGGCAAACAAAAATATCAGACTAAATACTATAATCTTGATGCCATTCTGTCTGTTGGTTATCGCGTTAATAGTTATAATGCTACCCAGTTCCGCCGTTGGGCGACTACAGTGTTAAAAGAATATATGCTGCGCGGGTACGCTATCAATCAGCGTTTGCTGCAAGCGGAAGAGAGGATAGATAACCGACTGATAGCGCATGAGCAACGTCTTGAAGCAGTAGAGCAGAAGATTGATTTCTTTGTCCGCACATCCTTGCCACCAACCGAACAAGTATTTTTCGAGGGCGAATTTTTCGAGGCGCGCGTATTATTAGAAAAGATTATCAAAACGGCTAAACAGCGTGTAATCATCATTGATGCATACGTAGATGCTGCCACGTTCGAAATGTTGGATGTTCGTGCAGAAGGGGTGACGGCAGATATTTATTCGGACAGTGAGCATAAGTCTTTGCGCAACATACACAATGCTACCAAGGGAGTACAGCCAGTGAATACATATAAATGGTCAACACCGTCACATGACAGATGGCTGATTGTGGATAACCTTTTGTACCATTGTGATCACTCGCTCAAAGACATAGGCAAGAAACTATCAGCAATCACCCTCATGGGTACCACCCCGGAGAGGATATTGAACGAGGTAAAATAATATGAAAGCTGCCACCGACAGCATAAAAAAACGGTGCATCGCTTACCGATGTAAAACAGTAAGTGACTGATACCGGCAGTCTGAAAAAGCGGTGACATAAAATAAGGCGTTTATTGACGCTTGTTTTGGAAACCTGAAATCCTGCAAAAATTCAACCCCAAAGCAAGATAGTGCAATAAGCGTCCTCGTGGGTATGTATTATCCGTTCGCGCCCCTCACAGGGCGGGAGGGTTAAGCATATCGGGCGTGGACGTTATTGTTTATTCTTGGTTGTAGGGTCTTGCAGGAACCTCAGGTTTGGGAATAAGCGTGGATAACATTCACGCTTTTTTGTGTGTACACAACAACCAACCACAATATTAACCATCTAACAGTTGCGCCCGACACGGATTCAGGGAAACAATTATGAGAAAAAAACTATTTACATTTTTGCTTGCTGTAGTGGCAGGTGTAGGAAGCGTGTTTGCCTCTAGTGGAACATGCGGCGACAATCTGACTTGGGATTTAACCAATGGCGTGCTGACCATCAACGGCACTGGACCTATGACAGATTATTCATCATACAGCAAAGTTCCATGGTATAAAAGTACTTCATATATTACGACTATTACAATTAATAATGGAGTTACAAGTATTGGAACGTATGCTTTCTTTCAATGTAAAAAAATGAGTACAATTGACATTCCCGGCAGTATATCAAAAATTGGAGGTTCTGCTTTTGAATATTGCTATGCGTTGACCTCTTTGACCATTCCCGACAGCGTCATAAGCATTGGAGTAGGGGCTTTCGCGCATTGTAGCCATTTGACCGCTATCACGATTCCTAATAGCATCACAAGCATTGAAGATGGGGCTTTCAGTTATTGCAGCGGTTTGACCTCTGTGGCTATCCCCAACAGCGTCACAAGTATTGGAAAGTATGCTTTCAGCGAGTGCAGCAGTTTGACCTCTGTGACAATCCCGAATAGTGTTACAGGCATTGAATATGGGGCATTCGAGGGTTGCAGCAGTTTGACCTCTGTGACGATTCCTAGCAGCGTGGGTAGAATAGGAGAATCTGCCTTCGCTATTTGCAGCAATCTTACCACTATTAACGTAGAATCTACAAATTATGGTTATAATTCAGTAGATGGTATTTTATTTAATAAAGATAATACTATGCTTATTCAATACCCGGCAGGTAAGTCTAATTCTGCCTATATAATTCCCGGTAGTGTCACAAGCATAGCGGGAAGGGCGTTCCAAGGTTGTCAATATTTGAAATCTGTGACGATTCCTAATAGCGTTACAAGCATTGGAAATTCTGTTTTTTCTTGTTTAGGAGTACACTATATTGTTGTAAAAGCGGTTCTCCCCCCTGCCATCACAAACGTCACATTTTGTACCAATGATTTATACTATGTCCCTAATATTGAAGTATATAAAAAAGCACCATATTGGAGTAATTTAAATCTTCAAGCAATTGTCGGTGTTGATAACTTAGAAAAGTCAACAACTGCTGTACTTAATCTCAAACATAACGTATGGGATATAGACCATAATTATATAGTATCATGCGGTATCTCTGGCGGTGAGCAACAGCCCGGCAATGTATTAAAGTACATCGGTCTTGAGCCGAACAGTGAATATAAAGATATTTCTGTGGTACTGACCTCCAATACCGGTGAGACGGAGACGGTGAATGTGTCTTTCACCACCACTTCCCTTGAACTAACGACCAAACCATCCAAACCTGTTTCTTCTACAACCGCTATTCTCTTGGCGGAAACGAATATGTCGGATGCAGAGGTTAACTGTGGCTTTGAGTGGAAACGCAATGACGCACCGGCGGATATGGACGGTACGAAGGTCTATTGCCCTGTGGCAAACGGTCAGATGGCGGGAAGGCTCAAAAACCTCAGGGACGATGTATATTACAAATGCCGTGCGTTCTATCAGTCGGCGGCAGGAAACATGTACTACGGCGATTGGCAGTATATCTTCACGGGCGATGTGGCGGTAGAGTTCGACCCGATTCTCTACACCTATGTGGCGACCGTTGTTAAGGAGAATGAGGCTACTATCAGCGGTTACGCCCTTGCCGGCTCGGAGGACTTCACCGAACAAGGCTTTGAGTATTGGGCGGAGGAACGAGTAGAAGGACAAAGTGACAATGTACAAGGTACAATGGGTGCTCCGCGTCGTATGCCTGCGGCTCTTAACGAGCATCACTTTGTGCAAGCAAGCGGTGTTGCTCTGCGCGTGACACTCACCAACCTTGATGCCGGAACGGTCTATAAATACCGCGTCTATGGCAAAGTGGGCGACCAGTATTACTACGGCTCGGAACAGACTTTCACCACCCAAGGCGAGTATGTTGCTCCGTCGTACCTGATTACGTTTGTGAACTGGGATGGCACAGAATTGCAGTCCACGCAGGTGGCAACAGGAACGATGCCGGAGTACAACGGAGAAATGCCTGTTCGTCCGAACGATGAGCAGTACACTTATATCTTCAAAGGCTGGACTCCTGAATTGACGGAAGTAACCGCAGATGCCGTTTATACCGCTGAATTCACTTCGGAAGAGGCTACAGCAATCAGCAACACTGCCGTTGACCAACCTCAAGCCACCAAGATTTTTCGTGATGGTCAAATCTACATTCTCCGTGGAGATAAGACCTATACTATCCATGGGCAAGAAGTGAGGTGAAATACCAAGTGACCATGTACCAAGTGAGCAAGTGGCTGAAAGGTCACTTGCTTTTGTATAAGGGAATAATCGTAAACTATGCCAGCCCCATCAGGCGTGACATACAACGTCGCGGACGAGCCGTCCGCGTCCCAGCATTTGAGAGACGATCAAAAAGACCGTCTCTACCATCTACTGTAACTTTTAACTTTCAACTGTAACTTTCAACTTTTAACTGTAACTTTATAACTCTAAAACAGCAAATAAATTTGCAGGTTTCATATTTTATCACTACCTTTGCAGCGGATTGGTAGTGAAGCACTCTCGTGCTTCACATGAGGCACGGCACTCATAAGTATGAACGTTCGGAGACGTTCTCAACTGCCAATCAACGTCGCGGACGAGCCGTCCGCGCCCCAGACGTCCTCCACTTTTGGCACACGTTGAACGTTCGGAGACGTTCACTACTTTTAACTCAAAAATATTTCATAACATGTATGGTTTCCGAATAAGTATAGGTGAACAAGTGCAATGGGACATCCGTGAGAATAAGTATTCTTTCGTTCGGCATTGGACAACATCCGGAATACACCTGACACAATGGTCGTTACGCAAGTTTGAGAAAGACAAACTATGGCTTGAGGATGACGAGCATTTTGTAGCAGTAGAGGGCATACTCTTCAACCGCGATGAGATAGTATCAGGATGGCAGGAAACAGACGAACATTCGGAGACGTTCGCTACTAAAATCGCACAATGGAGAGGCTCTTTTGCCTGCGTAGTAGCAAACAAGCAAACGCATGAAATACAGCTCTACAACGACCAAATCGGCAGCCACATGCTGTTTTGGTGTCAGACGGAAAAAGGTATCTATGTTTGCTCTGACTTATTTGAGTTATCGCACGCAATCGGACTTCATGAGATAAACACAGCGTTCATGCACCGCATTCTGAAATCCGTCTACGGCAACAACGAGCAAACGATGGTGAAAGGGATTTACCGCATCGGAGCAGGACAAGTGCTGACAATCAAGGACGGCAAAGCGGAGGTGAGCAACTATTACCGCTTTGACAACAAGCCGTTGCACACAAACGAAGATGAAGCTTTAGCGCGGACGAATGAGTTGTTCCGACAGGCCGTCAAACGTATCATTGACAAAAACGAGGAATACGGGCTCCGGCATTTCTATCCGCTCAGCGGAGGCTTGGACTCGCGTATGGTACAGACCATCGCACGCCAACTCACCACACAACCGATTACCAATTTTACCTATTCCCAGACTAACCATTACGACCATCTTCTGCCGGAGAAAATAGCCAACTACCTTGGCAACGAGTGGTGTTTTCTGCCTTTGGACGGTGGTATCTATTTGGCTAAGGTGGATGAGATCACACATGCTACGCAGGGCTTGGTCAATTACAACGGTCCGTCGGAAATCTACTACTGCTCCACTCAGTTCGGCTGGACCGATGCCGGAGTAGTTGCCACAGGCGTCAATGGTGACAATATCTTTTCCGTCGAGACCGATAGCAAGCATGAGATTGAGCGGCTCTATTCGCTCAGTTTTGCAGGCAACGGCTTAGGTTCACCTCTTGTACTCCAGCAATATACAGAGACTTATTCGCCTTTTTGCGATGTGGATGTCTTGAATTACGTACTGCATATCCCTTTGCGCAAACGCTGGAACTACCATTTCTACGACCAATGGATATTGCGCTATTATCCCGAGGCGGCACAATGGGATCACAAGGGCGAGCAGATAGGTCACCGGCGGATAGTGCTGCCTATAATGGGCAGAAATATACCGCTAAAGGACTTGGCCAAACGAATGACTTTTTTTATTCTAAAACGCCTGCATATTTACAACGGCTACCAGATGGAAGAAGGCATTTCGATGACCCCGTACGACACATGGGTAAGAACAAATCCTGAGTTGCACAAAGCAATAGACAGCTATTATCAAGCCGGCAAACACCTGCTGGCACCATATCCGGAAATTCAGAAAGAAGCAGAAACGATTATGCGTGAAGGACGAGTGTACGACCAATGCGCTGTATTAACTATTCTAAGCACAATCCGTCAGTGTCAATGATTGCAGTTTGTATCGCCACATATAACCAAGAGCAATACATCGCCCAAGCTATTGAAAGCGTGCTGATGCAGCAGTGCGACGAACCCATGCGCATTTTTATCGGCGACGATGCATCCACCGACAGAACACCCGAGATCTGCCGCCGATACGCCAAACAAGACGAGCGGATTGTGTATTATCGCCGTGAGAAAAATATGGGAATAGTGCGCAACACCGTTGATTTATACCGGCGTATCATCGCCACAGGGTGTAGGTACATTGCCATGCTGGATGGCGACGACTACTGGTCCACCCGAGACAAACTGCAAATGCAGATTAACTTTTTGCAAGCACATCCGTCCTACGGATTTGTCCATACTGCATCCTATGCTCTGCAAAACGGGGAACTCACCATAGAAACGCCCTATGAAGCTATCCCCATCGGAGATATTAGCAACCAATACCGGAGAAGCGGCGCCGGACAAACAAATAGTAGTGTTGTATTCCTAACTCGGCTATTGAAAGAGAAAGATCTGGATGCAATTGAGGCGCAACACTTCCGGGTGCTGGATTACCCGTTGTACGGACTTTTTGCGCAATACACCTATTTCGGGTATTTAGACACTCCCACCACCGTATGGAGGGTTCATGATTCCACCTCGCATCCGAAATCTGTCATTAGATACGGGATCTATCTGTTCCATTATATGCGATGCTGGAGATGGTTGGAAAAATGTTACCCGGGAAAATATGGTTACACTTTCCTTCGAGCATTTTATTCCTGGGCTTCACGGACGTTATATGCCACGTGGAGACGTATCAAATGTCTATAGTGATTTTTCGTAACGGCTCACCAAACGCATGAGCCATATATATTGCAGCCCGTTTATTAGCGCACTGACCGCTGCATAGCCCCCAACAGCCAAAGCAAAATTTTTGTAATAGATTCCTATACACAAAGCTATCAAACGCGCCACGGCTATTACGATTTCAAAATACAAACCATATTTCTGTTTGTAAAAAATACTGTAAAGATAGCCTACCGATCCGCAAAGGAAAACACACAACAGCCACGGAAGCATCCATCTGATATACACTCCCGTAATACGCCATCCGTCTCCAAGTACCCATTCCGTTATTGTAGGAAGGACAAAACTCAATCCTGCAAACAAAGGAATTAATACGACTAACGCCAATAAAGTAAACCGCTTATGGACTTTTGCTATTGACCGGCGATCGTTCACCATTTCAGATATTCGCTGGTAAAGAACTTGGAAGAGTGCATTCGTCAACATGCTAATCGGAACGAACGAGAGAGTCACAGCCATCGACCATAGACCAATCTCATGAGCTGTAAAAAATGGAGTCAGCAACAATACAGGCAACTGTCCCGCCACATAATTAATTAAACTATGCGGCATGCTAAATTTAGGAAAATTGGCGTATTGCACAGCCACTTGCCGTATCTTCTCTTTTCGCCAAACCGGCAACGGACGGATAAATTTCTTGAATCCCAACGAAAAAGAGATTATCAACGAGCACAATGATGAAAGAACAGAAGCTACTATCAGACCTCCACTTAACCATCCCATAAACCCGAATCCGAGTTTGTAGCCCGAAGAAAAGAAAGATTGGGTCATCTGATAGCCCGAAATCCGATTATATGCTCTTTGTCGGATGTACCAATAGTTCAACACATTCCATATCCCGACAATTAACACATAAAAAGGGAGCAGCCAATAATAATTTTCTAATTTGGGAGAATTAAATATTCCGGCTATTTGCCCTGCAAAAGGAATGGAACAGATTAGCACCAAAGTTGTAATAGCAATCAAAAAGAAGGAGAGGTGAGCTACAGCATGCGCCTCCTCCTCTTCTTTTGGCAAAACAATGGCTTCCTGGTAACCGAGGGTGGAAAGAATAATAAGCACGCCACTGATGGAAGTAAACAGACTCAATAAGCCGAAATCCTCCGGCGCATACAAACGTGTCAATATCGGATAGACCAATAAGCCTATCGCCTGGGCAACAACATTTGCCGAAAAGAGCTTCGCTGAATTGCGGATTATCTCACTTTGAACCTTATTTTTCAGGTCTAAATGCATAAATCAGCTGCAAATAGAAAAGAACGTTAGGAGACGTTCGCTACTAATTTACATACATTTTCAAATAGTTTCAGCCACATCTTAGTTATTCGCTCTTGTGAGAATTGTTGGCTACGCTCCACACACGCCTCTGACATCAGCTTGCGTTGCTCAGCATTTTGCATCAATTGCACCAAGTTATTAAGATAAGCATCCATATTACCATCCGGCACAATAATTCCATCTTTGCCATTTTCTATGATATCATAGACCGCCTTGAAACTATCAAACACAATTGGTACACAGCCATTTTGCATAGCCTCCATCAATGTCATCGGCCATCCCTCAAAAGCCGATGTCATCATAAATATAGAGGCTGCCTGATAATACGGTAAAGGATCTTGTTGCCCCTCAAAAGATACATTCTTAATGTCTCTTGATTTTACAAAATTCTTATAGTAAGTTAAATCTTTTCCATTCCCGACAATTACCATTCGCCACTCATCTTTCCCGAATTCCATCGGTAGCTTGCTCCAAATCTCTATAGCTCTCTTTATCCTCTTCGCTTGTTCATCCATTCTGGCTACCATAAGAACTATTCGTTCCTTTTTTGAGGGTATTACATCTGAATGAGGGAAAGTTAGCATATTCGGTATTGCCAAATATTTAGACGTGTCCGAGTTTCCTACAATTTTGCAAAAATCATCTATATATAATCTCGATAATAATATTACTCTGTCAGCGTTTTGATAAGGCACAATATACTTATTGCGCAACGACTTTAGCACATTTTTCTTGCTGATGCGCAGTAGTATCTGAAGGAGTATTTCTTTTACCGATAAACCGCTAAATAGATGATCTATTAAAAACTTATTATCTATGCTAACTAACTCATAGCCGGGCATCTGGTGAAAGACAAATAAGAGTGGTATTTCTCTTGTTTGAGTATTTAAGACTTTACGCAAGGATATTAGTTCTTTGTTCATCAAAGCATCTACACCTTGTACTATAATTACGTCGATTTTATGCAGTTCTATCAGATTTACTACTTCTTCATCATGCTTATCCTCGGTAAGTTCAGTTTCTTGGTCAAAAACAGCATCTCCTATGCGTAAGGGATGTGATTGACTCAAATAGGCTGAAAAACACGCACACCCATTTCTTCTAAGTTCTGTTGCCAACACATAGGTAATACGATCAATACCTCCACTTAAAGGGTTGATATTATCTTTTGTTATAAATAGAATTGCCCTATTCATACCATTTAGTATAGTTCTTTCCAATTTGTATAATGGATCACTCGTTTTTCTTCAGGTGGAATCTGCATATAATCGCCAAAATACTCTGTCAAATACATATCCGGATTATTCGGTGAACGGGCAATCATATCTTCAAACGGGATATCTCTTGTCGGGAATATGCCATCAAGTTTATGCTCAGGGTAAGAAAAAGACGAAATAGCATATCCATACGTGATAAATCTCCCCTTTCTACGTCCACGCCATCTGAATATAGAGATAATCAAATAGGAAATAGGATATAATAGCAACGCAATAATATGAGTAATCCAATACTCAATGCGTGATTTCTTTACGGCCAAGCCTTCATTATGAGCATGTCGAAACACTTTACCATATACTTTTTCTCCCCACTTCTTTTCATTAAGTGTTACTAACGTCTCCATCGGAAATATATCTAACCATAAACCTTGCTCCTTCTGATATCTATATCTGGGAACATCAACATGTGTGTTACGTAATTTAACACGCCCACATGCATCAAAAAAATTTTTATCTGTTGTCCAATCTACAAAAACCAAATTTTGCGGGAGCTCCTTCCTGAGTATTTCTCTTAACTTGGGATAATCTTCTCTTCTGACGGCAATATCTATATCATCATCCCATGGTATATAGCCTTTATGACGAACTGCCCCTAATAATGAGCCTGCATCTAACCAGTAATCAATTTGATGCTTCCGGCAAATGCCATCCACTACCTTGAGAATCTCCAATATCCTCAGTTGGGCTTTGCGTAATTGAGTACCCTCTCCATTATATTTTGAAAAGTCTTCCATAGTTAATTCTTTTCAACTGTAACTGTAACTTTCAACTGTAACTTATTTGTAATTATAACCTCCGCTTATCTCAATCACACTACCATTCACAAAGGCATTCTTTATGCAGAAAATAACCGCCTCTGCTACTTCTTCCGGCGTTGCGAAACGCTCCAACGCTGTTTTCTTGCATATATTTCGGCGTATTTCTTCGGGCTTGTTCTTCTGCCATTCGGTCTCAACAAAGCCCGGTACTATAACATTGACTGTCGTCCCCGTTCCGGCAAACTCTTTTACCAGATTTTTCGCCAATGCTATTACCGCAGCTTTGCTTACCCCGTATGACAGCGATACGCTATGAGGCAACACACCCATCATCGAGCCCATGAACACAATGCGGGAATTGCAGGGAATAACATCGTATAAGTCACGAACTAAATACATGGCACTATTAACATTCACTTGCATCACTCGTTCCCAATCAGAATCCGTAGTGCCTCGTAGTCCTTCCCGATGGGTCGTTCCGGCATTGAGCACAAGACAATCTATATGCTTCTTTTGACGCATAGCCTTCACAAATTCTGCCATTGACCGTTTGTCGCCTTGATCGGCATGCACAATCTCGAACTGTTCGCCTATACGCCTAAGCTCTGCCATGCACGAATCCACTGCGGCACTATCGTGGGCGTAGGTTACCATGACATTATAACCCTCACGAAGAAGCATCTTGGCGATTGCCAAACCGATACCTTTTGTTCCCCCTGTTACTATTGCGTTCTTCATATTACGTCAGGATTAGGTTGGTGGTCAATCTTTCCTTTTATCTCTTCATAGTTCTCAATAATATCCTTCTTTATCTGCGTCGTCGATGTTCCGGCTCCGTATGGGAAATAGAATACGGTGACCCCTAAATCTCGCAGATAGTCATATTTACCCGTCCAATCGTCACCTACTACAAACACGTCAATATTCAGTTTCCTCACTAATTCCGTGTGGTCAAGCGTACGCTGAGGGATAACAATATCAGGATACTTGAGTGCCTCAATAATCGCCATCCTTTCCTCAAAGGGTATAATCGGCGGACGTTTGTATGAACTCACCAACTCATCGGTGGACACACCTACTATCAGCGTCTCGCCTAAACCGCGAGCATAACGAATCATCTTCAAATGATTACTATGGAACATGTCGAATGTTCCGCTTGTGTAAACGACTGTTTTTCCGTTGTACATAACTATTTATTACTGTAACTGTAACTGTAACTTTCAACTGTAACTGTAACTTTAGGGCTCTGCCCGCACTGTAACTGTAACTGTAACTGTAACTTTCCCCTTTCAACTTTAGGGCTCTGCCCGCACATTTGACTCATTTTCCGGTACAAAGGTACGGATTTATTTTGAGATATGCAAATTTATTTGCAAAAATGGGCAGGAATATGCTGCATTAGGCACGGGAAAGAGCTTCATTTAGGCAGGGAAAGAGCTTTATTTAGGTATGGAAAGGTGACAAAAGTGACCGGGGAACGTCTCCAAACGTTCTGGTAGTGGAGAACGTCTCCGAACGTTTCGTCCCCTGCTCCGAGCGTGAGCTCGGAGGTTCCC
>CAKZZM010000024.1 GCA_937885465.1 uncultured Bacteroidales bacterium | reverse complement strand
TCATCGCTCATCGTGCCGGATGAACGGCTGTTGAAACTGCTTGATATCGTGGTTATCAACGACGGCACGCCGGATAACTCAGCCGTACTCGCCAAGGAGTACGAAAAGAAATACCCCGACATCATCCGCGTCATCGACCAAGAGAACCGAGGACACGGCGGAGCATGGAACCACGGCACCGAACTCGCGGTCGGTAAGTATCTCTTCTATCTCGACTCCGATGATTGGTTCGAGACGAGTGAGCTCTCGAAACTCATCACTTATCTCGGTCACTGCGACACGGATATGGTGATGTTAGACGGACAGAACTACCATGCTGCCACCAACTCCTACACCGAGAAAGCCAAACATTACGAACTGACACCTGAGAAGATTTACGATGCAGATAAGTTCGACTGGCTCGGCACCGGTCACGGCTTCGACATGACCTACGCCCACGACACGGTCTATCGCACCGCCATGATGCAGCAGTACCTGCCGCTGTTCTGCGAGCATGTGATGTACGATGATGTGTCGCTGCAAGCTATACCTATTGCCATTGCCAAAGACTTTATCTATACGCACCTGAATGTCTATCGCTACTATATCGGTCGTCCGGGACAGTCGTTTGACCCCAAAGTGCGTGCCGTGCGGGCAGCCGATGACGTGACCAAAGTAGTGACTTTCCTCTTGGACTGGGTGCGTCGCAACCGCCATGTTGTTCCCAAAGGCGGCACACGCGAGGCATATACCGAAGATAACTTCCAATCCATGGGTACATGGCATTATTGGGAACTCAGTCTCTTTGATGCCGCCACCGCAGAGCCGCGACTCGAAGCATGGGATAAGTTCCTGCGCGAGAACTACCCCGAGATAAAGCCCAATTACATTGTCCGCATGTACCGCTTGCTCTCGTTCAAGAACTATTGTCGCTGGTTCAAATGCTATAAATTCCGCAAACGCAGTGAGCGATGGTTCAAACGCCAGTGCAAACGCCTGTACCGTCCGTTCCGCAACCTTTGGTGGGACATCCGTTTCCATTGGAACGAACAAAAGTTATACAACAAGTTGGATGAGGAAATAGAACGAGTGGAAGGTCTCAGCGGACACCACGCCGCTCAAGGTTTCATCATCTATAAGCAGTACGAGAGAGACAAAGCCGAGCGCAAGCGCATCCTCGAAATCAGGAAGAAACTCTAACATGCCTGCATTTTGACCTATAGACCTGAAATCAACCATTAGCGTTCTGAAGAGAACTCCAAGTTGTTGGAATTACAGGATAACGAGGAGACCGAATGGCGACACTCGGTGGCAAGTTTCGGTTACTACATGACCATGCAGCACAATCGCACCGAGCGTAAACGCCTTCACAAAGAACAACTCGCCGCGATTCAATAGATAGCGATTAGCAAATTACGCACATATTCCGTATCTAAACACAAATAGGGCTGTAACACCAATCGTTACAGCCCTAACTTCTGAACGCTGCGTGAAGCACAGGAGTGCTTCACTACTAAGATGGATGGTTACAACTCCTGAACGCTACCTGTACTTTAATGGATGGCACCTTTCCAAGCATTGCCCGGCTCTTGCCATTGCCATGTGTCGTGAGGGGAAGACATAAGGGATTATTGCTGTTCTATTAGTGTGATTTCATCATCGGAGAGGGCGTAGAGTTTATAGACCAATTGGTTGATAGCTTTTTTCATGGCGTAGGTAGAGAGTACTATTTTCTGCAACTGCGATGTGTAGCACGTTGCAGGTATGGATAATGACGATAGACAAGGGTATGCCTATTGAGCAGGTGCAGAAACTATTGGGTCATGTGCGCATTGACACGACCTTGCATTATGCAATGGTGAGCCAGCAGAATGTGAAGATGTCTCACAGAAAATATCTTGGATAAACAGGGGGGAAAGATAGTATTTTTTATTCATAAACAGCGAGGAAAGATAGAAAACAGGAAATAGAAATTCGTGGATTTGATATTAAAACAAAGAAAATATATTAGGGGCATTGTATTTTTTGTCAAAAAGACTTGCATGTTTCCAATATTTTTTTGTACCTTTGCAGCGGTTTTTACGCCGAAAGATGAGCCGAGTTCTGATTGACACGAATATCCGCTTGGTTCTCGTCAGCAGCGACACGAAATTCACCCACTATCGAAAGTGAGCATTGTAACTGAGAGAAAATAAAAAAGATACCAAGAGAAAGCCAAAAACAGTATAAAAGTGCCGAATTTATTAATTAATGGGCTTATCTAAGACGTGCTACGCTAATTTTCGGAAGGACACTTATAGTTTAACTTCATAAATATGAATTGATTATGAGAAAGTTAATCATTGTATTGACTGCATTATTTAGTGCGATTGCGGTCAATAACATCAATGCAGGGATCACATCTATGACCTGCGCCGAGGCTAAACAAGCTACTTTTGATAACCTTCAGTCAGGTGAGACGGGTACCGACTCAGTGGCTGTCACGGGCTATGTAACCAACACCAACGGCTCTATCAGCCGCGGGCAACAGACCTTCTGGTTAGACGATGAACAGGGTACGACACAGACCTTCCAAGCTTACTGGTGCAATATGCCGGATGGTGAAAACCCGCTAAACCGCGGAGACAAAGTCACCATCAAAGGATTTCTGATGAACTACAACGGCACAACAGCCGAGATGAAGAATGGTGATGTGGTGATCCTGGAGCGCATGTCAGTAGTGCTTGACACTATCGACCTGAGCGTGTGCGAGATTATTGCTGAAGGAGAGGCAATGAGCAATAGAGCCGTCAGCGATGATTATTTCCGTGTAGCCGGGCGTGTAGTTGCCGTTGAAATGACCAACGAAACATATATGCAAGAGACGTTTTGGATGGAATGTGCTGATGACCAGAAACGCTTTGAGGCTTACTATGTAACGCTACAAGGCACCGAGTTTGCCCAAGTCGGCGACAGCGTGCTCGTACTCGGCAAACTGACTAACTACAACGGCACTATTGAGATTTCCAATGGCAAGGCATGGGTAATAGATGAAGAAAGTTACTTGACAGTTGCTCAGATAATGACTATTTACGATAGCGTCGACCTGCCTGATAGCAACACTTATACCGTCAGAGGATATGTAACCTCATGGGACTATGGCTACCCCCTCTATGACTATGCAACTTTCTATATCGATGATGACGAGGATGGTTCTACCAGTATTTTAAGATGTTTACAGCTTGTAGCCACCGATGATGCTGATGCCAGATTGCTGAATGTGGGTGATTATGTAGAAGTGAGTGACTGTAGTTTAGACACCTTCTCAACAAGTCGCGCACAACTTATCGGAGGCTCGTATCGCATAATCAATGCTACTACTCCTCCTGAATATAAAGGGATAATAACTATAAGTGAACTTATTGAAAGAGCAGAGAGAAAATCCATCTACCAACTTACGGGGGTTGTATCTAATATCATCAATTCTATTTATGGAGATTTTGACCTGACCGATTCCACCGGAACAATTTACATCTACAATCTGCTGACAGAAGCCGGTGAGCGTGCGATGTTCTCGCAGATGGACATAAATGAGGGGGATACACTCACATTACAAGGTGCATATCATCCATACATGGGGGTCCATGAGATAAAAAATGCAACTTTTGTTGAAGTAAAAAAATATGTAGAACAACCATCGCAAGTGGCTCTGCATTTCCAAAACGGTGTTGATGAGAGTGAGATCACTTCAATAATGATTGACATCCCTAATCCACCGCTGATAGAAGGATTTGTATTCAGTAAATGGGTCGTTGTCGGTGGTGATGTAGAAGATATAATCACTATCCAAGCCATTTATGAGGTTGACGAGACTATCACCTCAGCCCCTACAGTATATACCAATCCTGCCAATCCGGCGCAGAAACTGATTAAGAACGGAAATGTGTATGTCCTAACCGAGGATAAGACTTATACCATCACAGGGATACAATTAAGTAGCAAATAGGAGTTCCTTAAGTCTGAACGTTCGGAGACGCCATAACAAAGTACGATGTACCGCTCGCGCTAAGGTGCTACGTTCGGAGGCGTTCTCCACTCCGGATGTCGGCATTAAATGCCGACTTTATAAAGACGAGAAATATAAACGTTCGGAGACGTTCTCCACTCCGGATGTCGGCATTAAATGCCGACTTTATAAAGACGAGAGATTTGAACGTTCTCAGACGCTCTCCACTATTTAATTTTCAGACCTAATGGGTTATACACTCCGTTGCCGTTTACTATAACGATATTACCTTCAAGCAGCGTCTTATAAGCAGCATTCTCCGTTATTGAACGCTCGGAGGCGTTCTCCACTACCAGACGTTCGGAGCCGTTTTCCACTACCAGACGTTCGGAGAAGTTATCCACACCTGTTGCGTCTGAGGGAGCGTGAGAGGCTATCTCATCAAGAACGGGCAAAGCCTTGCCGGTATAGTCAAACCAAGTGGTATTGCTGACGCTGTTTCCGTCTTCCCACCAAGCATTATAGTCGCTGTCGTACTTCTCTGCCCAACAAACAGGTGCCCAAGTATTTCCCACCTGAAAATCAACGAAGATCGGGTCCCAATAGAAATAGCCGAGTATATTATCATCAGCATCAATCTTATCTTGCAGGTCAGCCATAAATGACACTTGTCCTTCCTTCGTTGCCTCGTTATAGGCAGTTCCGTTCAAAGAGAGTTGTCCTTCATAATTTCCTCCATTGCGACCCGCCGGTCGATACTGTGCCCACGAATAGCCGCACTCCATCACTATAACCTCCTTGCCGTATCGGTTTTGCATCTCGCTTGCCCATTCCGCCATACTTTCGGGCATAGCGTTTGTCCAATAGGGATAGTACGAACCGCCTATCACATCGAAATCTAATCCGCTGACCTTATTGAGGAAACTGACGTAGTTTGCGACCTTGCCTGCATAGGCATTATTAAGGTGGATGACTATTTTGGCATTAGGGCATGCCGCACGCACCGCTGCGCTGCCGCTTGCAAGCAGTGCCTTCAGCTGCGCCGCATTGCCGTTATGTCCGCCGAAGGTGTTGATGCCCACATTATTCTTCGAATCATAGAAACCGAATAGAATACCCGTGTTTATCTCATTGCCGATAGCCACATAATCGGGGGTCGTACCTTGCGCGTTCATGCGCTGCAAGAAGTTATACACATAATTATACACAGAGTCGCACAAGACGCTATTTGTTGTCACATTAGCCCATGTTGCCGGTAATATCTGCTTTGTGGCATCCGACCAGAAGTCGCTGAGGTGGAACGAGAGCAAAATCTTCATATTGTGATTGGCTGCCCTTGCTGCAAGATTAAGGATATCCTGCTGCCCTTGATACCCACCTACCGGTCTGCCCGTAGTCGGCGTTGTCGGAGTACGATAGGTGAACGAGTGGTTAGCACCGCCTTCGGTATAGGTAACACCCGTCCCCGGGTTATTATACAG
>CAKZZM010000023.1 GCA_937885465.1 uncultured Bacteroidales bacterium | reverse complement strand
CTCGTTCGCAAACAAACCATACGTAATAATAAAAAATTTTGATGCGTTTGCCGTGGATTTCCGCCAATAAATTTGCCTATGTCAGAAAATTTCCGTACCTTTGCAGGAGGAAACTGCGCATCACACAATGACGTTTGAATTATTAGCCCAAAATATAGCATCCATTCAGACTGCCTTGCAACAGCAAGCAGCTCACGCTGTCAATCTGTCTCTGACCGCGCGTAATTGGTTAGTGGGCTGGTACATAGTGGAGTATGAGCAAAACGGCGAAGACAGAGCGCAATATGGTGAGGCTCTCTTGAAGAATCTGGCGAAACGCATCCACATGCGCGGATTTGGAGAAAGGCGCTTGTATGAGTTCCGTTTGATGTACAACACATATCCGCAATTAGGCGAACAAGTGCTACCTTTTGTGCTGAAATTCAGCAAGAAAGACATTTTGCGGTTGCCGACCGCAATTTCTGACAAGACAGACGACACTACAATTTTGCGGTCAACAACCGCAATTTCTTCGCCCGCAACAATGGAGCCGTGGCAAACGCCTTCCGACAAACTGTTTAACAGCCTCTCTGCAACGCATTTGGTTTACCTTGCGAATATCAAAGAACCTCTCAAACGTGCTTTTTATGAGCATGAGGCCATTACCGGTTGCTGGACAATAAAAGAGTTGGACAGGCAAGTCTCATCGCTCTATTATGAAAGGATGGGGTTGTCCAAAGACAAGCAACTCCTTCATAAGACGGCTACAAAAGGTCCTGCAATCCGTCCGCAGGATATCATCCACGATCCGGTTGCGCTGGAGTTCTTAAATTTGCCGGAATAGGCTGCCTATACGGAAACCAAACTCGAAACGTCAATCCTGAACCACCTGCAGCAGTTCTTGTTGGAATTAGGGAATGGTTTCTGTTTTGAAGCACGCCAAAAACGGATTTTGATTGACAGTGACTACTTCAAGGCGGATTTGATTTTCTACCACCGCATTCTCAAATGCCATTTGATTGTCGAGTTGAAGACCGACCGTTTCCGTCATGAGTATGCGTCCCAGTTGAATATGTATCTTAACTATTTCCGTCATGAAGTGATGCAACCGGATGACAATCCGCCAATTGGTTTATTGTTATGCTCAGACTACGGAAAGACAACTGTACAATATGCCACGGAAGGTTTGGCAGACAGTGTTCTTGTCAGCAAATACCGTCTCCAACTCCCCACTGAACAAGATATAGAAACATACTTGGAACAGAATAAGTAACGAAAACAAAATCCGCCTATGATAAAAAACGATTAAAAGGCAACATACATAAATAAGCATTTGCTTTATTAGGATAAATTCAATCTTCGACACATTGTAATAGACTTCCGAAATATAGCGAATGTTCACACCGTAAGTGTGGACTTTCTGCATATATTGGAGTCTATGGGAGTCGAAGCCCGAATTTACCAATATGATTAAAAGCGAAAGTTCGCACTTTTTGTATGCCAATTCCCAAAGGCGTAAGAGGGAAATAATATTGAATGTTATGAAGAAAGCTGATATTGTAATGTATCAAGGAAAAAGATACATGGTATTAGAAACAAAAGGAGTGTATATTACAATCTGTAATGGAGATTATAACCATTATGGAGAAGATGCTGTGACAGTAAAAAGGAATGAAGTAACAATCATATAATCATCAAACAATGAAAAAGATTTATCTTTTTGCGCTTGCGTTGACCATAATAAACGCTATATACGCGCAGCAAAACTACATGACGGTAGCAGAAGTAATGACCGAGTATGCTAATTTGGGTCTAAGTTCTGGGAAAACAGCCTCTGGTACATATACTGTGAGAGGCTATGTGACAAAATGGAAAGATGGGTATCCAGACTACCAGAATGCCACTTTCTACATAGATGATGTGGAGACAGGATCTACGACTCGATTACAATGCTTTCGTTTGACGGCTTCGCTAAGTTATGATATGTTTGCGCTTTCTGTTGGTGACTACGTTGAGATACAAGACGCTCAACTAATGAACTACTATGGAAGTGCAGAATTGAAAAATGGAGCATTTTCGGTTATTACCAAGAAGCCTATTTCTGGTCAATGTGGAGAAAATGTGTATTATAGTTTTTCTAATGATACGATTAGATTTACTGGGACAGGTGATATGACTGAAGATTCACGTGTCATGTCTGAGTTAGAGAGTTATAAAGGGCATATTCATGGAGTAATAATTTCAGAAGGTATAACTTCTATTAAATCTTCAACTTTTTCTGATTGCATCAATCTGACTGCTATTACAATTCCAGAATCTCTGCAAGCAATTCCATTCGATGCATTCCGCAGAAGTGGCATACAATCTATTTCGTTGCCTAGTAACATAATATATCTGGGGGATGATGCCTTTGCGGAATGTAAGGATTTGACATCAATAACATTAAATAATTCTATTGAATATATTGATAATTTCGCTTTTGGAAAATGTGTTGGCCTTTCGTCCATTCAACTACCTAATTCGTTAAAATACATTGACGCAGATGCATTTTGGGGAACAAATATCTATTTTAATAACTAAAGTTTCCCACATCAGAGAATCAACAACTTATTATTTATTTTGTCGGCGAATTAAACGAATTGGGCGAAAAAAAACTTCGTTTTCTTGATATTTTGGTCAAAAATTATCCAAAATTATCCAAAAATTAAAATTTTTGGCTAAGTAAGTGGGAAACTTTAGTTAATAATACAAAATGGGAAAATGGAGCCTTGTATATAGGAGATTGCCTAATATTGGGTTTTCGCCGCGCACCTGATGATATTTCATATATTAATGAGTCAGGACTTGAGACTTGGCCTGAAGATATCCAAGTAGATAGTGATTATTCCATTAAAGAAGGAACGCGATTGATTGCCGCAGGTGCATTCTATTCAACCGAGAAGTGGATAACCAAATTAACAGTTCCTAGTACAGTAGAATATATCGGTTCATATGCATTCTGGCAGAGTACACTTACTGAGTTAGTTTGGAATGCAACACATTGCAACGATTTTCAAATGCTACTACCTTTTAGCAATGAGCGATATACAGAGAACCCTTTCTGTTTAGACGCTCTGCCGAATGAAACTATCCCTGAGCGATATACACATGCTTATGTGCAAAAAATATCATTTGGCGAAAATGTGGAATATTTGCCAGCCGGATTATGCAGCAGGATGCCAAATCTTGTAGAAGTACACAATTACAATCCTAATCCAATTGTCGTTTCTGACAATATGTTTGAATCTGTAGATTATAATAATTGCATATTATATGTACCTGAAGGAAGCCTATCTAAATATGCAACCGCGCCTGTTTGGTGTAATTTCCTACATATTCAAGAATCTGCAGGTACAACAGGGATTGAAAACACCATTAGCACAACAGATCCTCTTAAAGTAGTTCGCAATGGTCAAATCCTCATCCTCCGTGGTGACAAAACCTTCACCATCACAGGCCAAGAGGTGAAATAGTTTCGTCCCTTTCCCGTAATATTATTCATTTTCTTCGTCATCTGCGCAGGTCGTCAGACCTGCGTTCTGTTTCCTTTCCCGGCAAATCCGCGTTGCCGACAGGTATCGAAGAAATATTCTCTTCTCGTCAGGAAGAAGAACGAGGTAGGCTCATCCTCCGCAACGGTCAAATCTACATCATCCGAGGAGAGAAGGTATATACCGTAATAGGTCAAGAGGTGAAATAACGTGCAAAGGCACAAAGTACAATGTACAAAGGAGAGCAAGTGGCTGAAAGGTCACTTGCTCTTGTAAATCGTGTTTGTTTTGTTTTTGGCACATCTAACCGAGAGACAGCCGACTCACCTCCCTGACAGAAGCATGACAAAAGACCGACGAGTCGCGAACACAAATAATCGGAACCCTTGTGAGAATCGTCTTGCTAAAATATTAATAATGAAGAAAAAGTCTAACTGCCGGCACACATAAAGTACCGAAAATGTGTAAATAACCACGAAATACGATGCCAAAAATGTGTAAAAACACACAATTTCGGCACTTTTATTTGTTTAATTCAATAAAAAATAGTACCTTTGCAGCCGCCAGGAGCGCAAGTGTCCCCACTTGCGACATCCACAAAGAAAGTATATAACAGAATTTGTTATATAGAAGCAGATTTTAATATATAGAAGCTGTATATGCAAATAGAAAGAGATGCCTTTGAGCAACTAAAAGCATGGAAACAAAGTCCGCATCGTAAGCCGTTATTACTGCAAGGTGCACGGCAAATAGGCAAAACATGGCTGATGCGGGAGTTCGGCAAACGTGAATTTGAGTATGTCGCGGAACTGAATTTTGACGAGATGCCGGAGTTGCGCGAATTATTCACTCGCACCAAAGACACCAAACGCTTGATAAGCGAGTTGGCGCTTTATGTACCCGTGCCCATCTTACCGGAACGTACATTGCTTATTTTTGATGAAATACAGGAATCCGAAGCAGCCCTCAATTCGCTCAAATACTTCTGTGAAAATGCACCGGAATATGCTATCATAGCTGCCGGTTCTCTGTTAGGCGTGGCTGTGCGGAAGAAGAGTATGACAGTTCCTGTGGGGAAGGTGCAAACGATGTTGCTCTATCCATTGACTTTCAGGGAGTTCTTACGCGCTGCCGACCCATCTACCTTTGATTATGTAGAGCAAAATCTTTCTCTTTCCCATCTTCCTGAGATTATCCTGTCCAAACTGACCGATTCTTATCGTCGCTATATGGTGTGCGGAGGTATGCCTGAAGCCGTTATTGCCTTATTGGAAAACAGAGGTATGCAAGAAGTGGAGCGTGTGTTAGGGGACATCTTGTATCTTTATCAAGCCGACTTTTCCAAATATGCCACGCCGGTGGAAGTAAACCGTATAACGGCTTTATGGCAATCGCTGCCATCACAGCTTTCCAAAGAGAATCGTAAATTTCTCTATAATGTAGTGCGCAGCGGTGCCCGTGCTCGCGAATACGAGGACGGCTTGTTCTGGTTGGAGGAAGCTGGGCTGATTTACCGTTTGTATAATGTCAGTAAACCCGGTATTCCCCTTTCCGCTTACCGCGAGTTATCTGCTTTCAAGGTGTATGCATTAGACTGCGGATTATTGCGCAGGATGGCTCGGTTAGCTCCCGAAGTGGTTCTATCCGGCAGTACGGAGTACAAAGAGTTCCGCGGGGCTATGGCTGAAAACATGGTTCTACAGGCGTTTGTTCCACTACTCAATGGGACGCCATATTATTGGACAAGCGGTAATCAGGCAGAGATTGAATTCCTGATAGAGCAAGTGGATCAAGTGATACCTGTGGAAGTAAAGTCGGCTACACGTATCAGCGGAGGAAGCCTCGCGTCATATACCAACCGCTACAATCCGTCACTGCGAATACGTTTTTCCATGAACAACCTGCAATATAACGGAGGATTGCTTAGTGTTCCTCTTCCGCTCGCTGATTGGACTTTGAGGCTGGTAAAAATGGCCTAAAACCCAAATCATAAACCAATAATCGGCAATTCCTACATCTACTCTCAAATCGCAAATATACTTCAGATTTTCTACAAAGACATTAAAATATTCAATATACGTAGTCAGATATCAATTTCGTAAAACATAACAACATACAACATGAAGACTTTTCAACCATCAGCGTGGGTACTCCCACAACCGGTAATGATTATCGGAACGTATGACCAAAACGGCAACCCCAATGCGATGAATGCCGCATGGGGAGGACAATGGGATATGCACGAGATTTTTATCTCGCTCGGCTCGCATGCCACCACCGACAACTTGGCTGTCAACCCTGAGTTCACAGTGGCTTTTGCCACGGCAGAAACGCTTGTTGCGGCTGATTATGTGGGTATTGCTTCCGGCAGGAAAGTGCCTGACAAGATAGCGCGTGCCGGATGGACGGCAGAGAAAGCACCTTCTGTTAATGCCCCTGTCTTCAAAGAACTGCCGATGACGTTGGAATGTCGGGTATCGCGCCTTATCGACGAGTCCGAGGACGGCTGCTATCTCATTGGCGAGATTGTCGGTATCGTTTGCAATGAGCAATACCTCGCCGCTGACGGCAAACCCGACGTAGAGAAGATGCACCTCATCACCTTCGACCCCGTGCATCACACCTATATCGAACTCGGCAACACCGTCGGCAAAGCCTTCTCCGACGGCAAACAACTGATGTGAAAAGGCTGAATCTTAAGAAAAGTAAACTTTCTATGGTTCAGCTTTTCTATGAAAACACTATAGGGATACTATACCCATACTTATAGGATACTCTACCCTCACCGCAAGAATAAAATCTTAAAAATAGTACATTCCCACATCATTCTCACCAATGTGAACCCCACCGACTTTAACTTGCATATATGCAGAAGAAGTAGTAATTTTGCAACGACTTATAAGAACCTATAAGCCCTTATATGAACCTACTAAATAATAAAACACATGAAATTACCTCAAATTACGAATCAGCTTGTATGGTTGTATGATTCAACCTATGGCGATTGGCACGTCGCCAAAGAGGTTGGA